>JBMOME010000386.1:7383-25843 GCA_049323095.1 Thermodesulfobacteriota bacterium | reverse complement strand
CATCATCCGGAACCACCTTGTCGACGACCGCTCGGGCAGGCGGAGGCGTAATCCTTTGTGTCGCCACCATCTGCTCCAGCCGTTCTTCGTCGCGTCTCGCTCTCTCGTGCAAATCTGTGTAGGGTTTTCGTTCTTTCCAAGATTCATGGCAGGTCAGGCAGTTGATGCCTCGAAGTTTGTTGTATTTCCTGCCGGTTTCCGCAGACACAACCGGAGTCTCCGGGATCAAATCGTTGATGATACGACGATTCGCCCACTGCAAGTTCTCTTCGGTTGGCGCATGTCGATATTGGGCAAGAAGCCGTTGCGTTTCCGCACTGAAGGCCATCTTACCCGTGACGCGCGCATAAAGTTCCTTATCCAGGAGAAGCTTGTTCAACTCCCCCACGACGACCTTTTTTTCATCTTCGTTCACCACCGTGGGCATCAGGTGATTGATGAGAAACTGGGTCTCACGGGAAATGGGCAAATCGTTCAGCCGGCTTCGAAGGGACTTGATGAAGCTGGGCCACTCTTTTATCTGGTCGACCGCGAAGCCGATGGGCGGTATATCTCGGCCGATCTCGAAATGGACCAGGTGCGGATCCCGCACGGCCTTAACCGGCTGGCCTTCTCCTGCGGACAAGACCGATTCGCCGCGAAATGAAAAGGTCACGGTTAGGAGAAGAAATACCATCAGGGATTTTCGACGACTAGACAGCATGGGCTTGCTCCGCTTCAGTTACTGAAACGCCCGAATGGGTAAACGCTTCCCGTTCTTCTTCAAGAAATTCGGACAACAGGAGCGCAACGGCTTTGTAGAAACGAATTTTCGAGAACTTCACGATCCTTTCGCAGCAGTCAAATGCCCACCGGAACAGGTGTTCTTCTAAGAATTGCTTTTGCAGCGCACGGCAGTGGCCAAGCCTTTGAGTGTCTCCGTTTCGGGACAGCTGCGCTTCCAGGCTGCATAGAAATTCCATAAGCTGCAACTCAATGCCGAGGTGGTCGGGCATCTCGATACGCTGGCTCAGAATCTCCGCGCCGGCGTTTTCGTAGAACAGAGCCACAGCTGCGGTTACGTGGCCGCCCAGGCGTTTTTTGGGGTCAGTGTAAAAGGCTTCATGGGGAACAACGTCAGCGGGAAGCGCAAACAGCCTCGTGTGTTCCGCGGTGAGTTCATTTGCCAGATCGTCAGAAGATTGTGCTTCTCTTACGAAAAGCGCCATTTCCTGCGCCCCTCGGCTGTCAGGTGAGGCGTTGAGCTGCTCTAAAATGCTGCCGTTCACGAGCATTGCAGCGAATTCCGGAGTTACCGGTTTCAAACAGAGCGCGGCGAAAAAGCCGTACAGCTCGGCCCGTTCTCCGGCCAAAGATGCGTTGGTTGAAGCTTTGTCCGTCATCAGATCTCCACAACAGTAAGATTTCTGACCAAGTCCTGTTGCTTCTTGATACGGCTGGCGCAAAGGGCGCAGACCTCGTTTCCGTTACCGACGAAATCGAAACCGCAAATGCGACAGCTTTTTACTCTCGACTCAAACAAGATCGACTCTTCGCTTTTCAACAATTTGTTGAGCACGACCTCTTCTTTCCTGTGCAACGCACCATGCCTGCACAGCTCATGGCAAAGCCCGCAATTGCTGCACAGGTTCGCAACAAATTTCAGACAAAAAGAGGCATGGTCCTCTTCCAGCACAATGGCACCGGTTGGACATAGAGTGGCGCAGGCCTTACACCCCATGCACTGTTCCGTTACGTAGACTTCAGCCAAAGGAGCCAAAGCCGCCGGGATGGCCACCACTTGCACCGCTTCAAAGCCGTCGATACTTTTCAGCAGTCGGATGCGCTTTTCATTTGGCTCCCGCTTCCGAAGGTTCTCTTGGAATTCCCCATCCGCGGCGTTCTCCCCGCTTTGATCGGAAATCACCGGCATCTTCTCGACGGTCGCTTGGAGGGCTCTTGCACCGATTTCACGGAGTAAGCCGCGTCGAGACATGGACCTATCCGGCTCAGCCTCGGCTGCCTTGAACCTCGTATCGCGTACACGAATATTGTCCACGGAAATGTCGATCATCTCCAGGAGCTTTTGGGTCCGAGCCAGTGTCTCTCCGATCAGAGGGGCAGCCCTGTGCCATTTACAGGAGGCACAAGAGGGTTGCAAAAGCTCGATTGCTGCGGCCCCTTCCTTGAATGGTGCGAGCAATGAAGCTTCAGTCAGGCGTGCCAGACAGGGCACAATAACGTCCGCAGCAGCATCCCCACGCCGGCAGGAAATCCGCAGCGGCGCCTCTTTCTTTACCGAAGCTTGTGCAGCGGCCTTTAGGCGACTCACCTCTTCGTCACTTCCATTCAGGCAAAACGCGCCGTTGGGACACGAGGCAAAACAGATGCCGCAACCAATGCACTTAGCCGAAATCCGAGGACCCTGGCGGCCAATCTCGATAGCCTCAACCGGGCAAGAGTCCGCGCAGCGCCGGCAATGAAATCCAGGGGCCCGGTAGACAGTGCACAGACCGCTAACGATCTGCGAGCGATGATCGGTGTGGGTGGTTTGCAACCCTTTTCCTCCTTTATCGGGAATAGACCACCGACGGCCCGGTTTCGGCGGAGCCTCCCAGAAAGACACGTTTGGCCCGCTTTTCGCGAACCAGTGTCAGCAGGTCGTTGATCTCGCCAAAAAAGCGGGTCTTCGCTACGCAAGTTTCCACGCAGGCCGGAACCTGTCCTTTGGTCACACGGTGTACGCAAAGCGTACACTTCTCCATTACTTTAGCCTCCGCATTGAACTGCGGCACACCGTACGGGCATGCCCACGCGCAATAGCGGCAGCCGATACAACGATCCTTGTTGATGAGCACGATCCCGTCTTCTTTGCGCTTGGTGATCGCGCCAACCGGGCATGCTGCCTGGCACGCAGGTTTGCCACAATGCATACACGGCATGGCAACGAAATAAACGCTCAAATCGGGCTTCTTCCGGGGATCGGTGAACTCGCCTTCTTCGACCTCGATGACCCGATTGAGGTCCAGGCCCACAGGAGTGTTGTTCTCGGCCTTGCATGCCATTGTGCAGGCATCGCACCCGATGCAGTACTCCAGGTCCACCCAGATGGTGTACTGTTTCGGCCCCTTCTTCGCGAACGCCCGATCGACCAATTCCTGCGGAATAACAGGCTTATATTCTGACATGAGCTCTCTCCTTTACACGCTTGCATCCTTTGCCGATTACAGCCGGACCACCTTGAGCGGAGTGGCAAAGCTCTGGGTGCCTCCTCCGACAGGATCGATCAAACCGACGTTTTTCAAGACCGGATCGGCCATGTACAGGGGGTTGACCGAAGTGCCCGCGCCGACTCTCTCATCGAAGGGCTGGATTTCGCCGTCCACATACCATTTTCTCGCGCCTGCGCCGAACCGGCCGTAGGAGTTGGAGACGGAAAACAACCCTGGCCTGATGCGACTAGTCAAACGCACCTGGAACTTGTACCAACCATCACCCATAGAGTTCTCATAAAAGGGATCGTGTTCGCTGCTGGGAGATTTGACCTTCACCCAGTCGCCTGTGGAAACCCCCAGCTTGCGGCCGTCTGCCGGATTGATGTCAGCGTAGTTTTGGGGCTTGATGGAAGCCAGCCACAAGTTGTTCATGGTCCGAGACTGAGTGTGAATGGCATCTTTCCACGTGTGCAGTTGGAACGGGTACTCCTGCATGATCTTGGGGTCGAGGGGCCGTTCCATGCAGTCGAACAGGGTCCGGTACTGAGGCAGGCCGTCGAAATGCTTGCCGGTCATGCTGTTCTTGTTGACGGCCACTTTCTCTTGATAGGCAAACATGGGGCGCACCGGTCGGCCGCCGGGGAAAGTGACATAGGTCCCTGAGGAATATTCGTCCGTATATTGCATCGCGGGATTTTGAAACTTTCCCCCGAGCTTTACCAGGCTGCTTTCCGGGTCCAGCCCTCCTTTGAAATCCTTATTTTTGTAGTACTCGTTCCAGAAATCCCAGGCATTGTTGATGTCCACGCCCGGGCCGCCGGCGTCTTTGCCGAATCCCGGCAAGCCACACTCCTTGGCCAACATGATGAGGACATCGTCAGCCATTTTGGTGTCCGGACGGATAGGCCGGTACTCATGTGTGCCGGGGTCGAACGAGCCAACAACCGGCTGGCGCAGCCCCCATACTCGCGTTTTCACCGGCGGATAGGTCTTGAATCCGCCCAAACGCTCCAGATACTCCGTGTCCGGGAGGATATAGTCGCACAACATGCTGGTTTCCCCCATGTAGGCGTCAATGGAAAAGGTCAGTGGCATGGCTTTCACGTCCAGCAATGCTTTGCGCACCTCCGCGTTGTAGGGCATGGTGTAGTAAGGGTTATTGTAGTAGTTGAGATACGCTTTGATCCGATACGGATATCCCATGCGAACCGAGGAGAAGAACTCGGGTGTCACGGTACGACGGGCCAGTGGATACCACGGCCTGGAAGCATGTTCCTTCTTGCCACGATATTTGCCGTTGTGCCGGCAAACGGAAACGCCTTCAGCCTTCCGAAGCTTTCCTTTAACTTCACCGCTATAATAGGCGTGCCCCGAAATAAAGCCTCCCTGCCGATCGATGTTGTCCATCAACATGTTGAGGATGCACAAAGCCTGGCCGTTCCAATAGCCGTTGGTCTGCTGTACCGGGCCACGGAACATTTCTATGACCGGTTTCTTGGCCGAGCTGAATTCGTCGGCGATACGTGCAATGGTGCCTGCGGGGATATCGCAGACCTTGTCGCAATTCTGGAGGGTTTGTTCTCGCACACGCTCCTTCAAGAGCCGAAACACGGTCTTGTACACGATTCCCTTCAGGCCGATTTCCGCATCCAGGTCGGCCACACCTTTGACGTCATGGGCCATCGTGGGCTTACCGTTGACCAGCACCACGTATTCGCTCTGGCCCAGGCCGGCATCTTTCCCGGTGAGATAATTCATCGGTTTGGTCGTGCTCACGAGAAAGGTCATGTCGGTCCAGTTGCGGTACCCTTTGGCTTTGGCCGCGTTTTGATTGGGAATTGAAAGATACTCTTTCTTGTATCGCTCATTGTCGATAATCCAGCGAATCATCCCCAGCAGAAAGTAAGCGGAGGAATTGGGCAAAATGGGAACCCACTCCCCTGTGCCGTTATGGGTGGCTTTGGCTGCCGCGTTGGTAAATCGGGGATCCACGACAACATGCTTGAACTGTTTGACGTTCGGCCCGAGGCGTTTGCCGAACTTTTGCAAATAACGCGCGCGGGTCTGCATCGGATAATCTGCCTGGGTCACATTTGAACCGAAACTGATCAGGTAGGTACTGTACTCGTAGTCGGCATAGGCGCCGATTTCATACGGAGGGAGGTTCAGGACGTCCTCGACCACATTGTAAAAGGTGCCTGCACAACGGCTGCAATGGTTCAACATGTGAGGCACACCGACCGACCCTCCCACAAATCGCGGGGTTAAAGGCGATTGCTCGTTGCGGCCGTGGGCCCAGACGAACTGGTTGCGTTTGGGGCCGTACCCTTCCGGAGGGGCCTCGTCCATGAAATCGGAATCTTCCGGACCGATGGGCGCGTTGTTGTTGACAATGGATTTAAGCCCCTCTACCGTGCGGTCCTTCTCTTCGGGGATGTGAGCGAAGAGCTTGCCTCCGTGGCAGATCTCCTTGATCGCCTGCTCCCAACTGATGGCTTGCCATTTGCCGGAGCCTCGCGGACCCATTCGTTTCAAGGGGTGTTGCAGCCGGAAGGGGCTGTAAAGGGCGAAAACACCGGCCTGCCCCTTGGCGCAGAGCGTTCCCACATCTTTTCCCGTGGGCCCGGCGTCCAGGTCAGATTCCGCGACAAGCTCCCCTTTGGCCGTGTAATCATAGTTGTTCGGGTGATACGGGTTGCCGTTCAGCTTCACCAGCTCCCCTTGAACGATCTTGGCCTGTATCCCGCAGCCGCCGTGACACATCAGGCACACGCTGCGAATCACCTTCACTTCCTCATCCGGGGGATTCGGTTGACTGCCTGTCTTCCCGATGTTCCACTCCTCGGCCTTCACCTGTTTGAAATTGGACATCACCGCAGTGGCAGCGAGGGAGGCAGCAGAAAGTTTAAGGAATGACCTGCGTCTCATAACACCTCTCCTTTGGAACAATAGTTGATGAAGCTCACCGATCCTGTGCTCGGACAGCATTCGGCAGAGCAGCAAGTGCAAACTTGGCCATCACGGTATAGAGCAAGGCCCCGGTTGCCCAAATACCCACCGTAATGATTACTTCCGACCACGAGGGCCAGTATTGATAGATTTCTCCCAGCGTATCCGGTATGAAACCAGGGACAACGAGTCCCATCCCTTTTTCGATATAGACTCCGACAATAATCAAGGCCGCCCCCATATTTCTCGTTAGAGCTTTTCGACGCAGTTCAGGCGCCAAAAAGATTACGAATGCCAAAATGTTGAAAACCAGGGCAAGCCACGCCCAAGGAACGAGCCGGAAGTGTCCGTCAAGGCCGAAGTAAAGATATTGAAGAGGCGTGAGGTGAATGCTGCCGGAGTAAAACTCCTTAAAGATTTCTGCGCCCAACAGAAACAAGTTTATTCCAATCGTATAAGCCACAAGCTCAGCTATTTTGGACAATGCCCGCTCTTCGATCTTCAATCCGGCATACTTGCGCATGATTTCAAACAGGATGATCATAATTGCGGGTCCTGAGCAGAAGGCCGATGCCAAGAAGCGGGGGGCTAGGATAGAAGCGTTCCAGAAGGGGCGGGAAGAAAGCCCGTTAAAGATGAAGGCGGTTACGGTATGGATACTCACAGCCCATGGAATGGAGATGAGTATTAGCGGCAGCATCATACTCAGGCGATATTCCCGGCCCGAGGCGTAACGGTGCAGAGCATAGCCCACCAGCACAAGGTTGATCACGAAATAACCAACCAATGCGATTACATCCCATATGAGCAGCGAGGCAGGGAAATTCATTTTCCCCACTAGCGGCAGCAGGTGCCAGAACCTCAGTGGTTGTCCCATATCCACAGCGATAAAGAGAATACACATGGCCACAGCCACGATCGCGGCTATCTCCCCAAACAAGACAATCTCTTTGATCGGTTTGAAATCGTAGAGATAGGCTGGAACCACCAGAAGAACCGCCGCTGCCGCCACTCCCACCAGAAAGATGAAATTGGAAATATAGAACCCCCAGGACACCTGGTCCCGCATAGCTGTCGTGATCAATCCCACATGAAGCTGACGAAAATAGGCCACCAGCCCCACCACGATCAAAACAGCCAGGCATATGAGCCAGATGCGATAGCTCTTGCCGCCTTCTAGGGCCTGACGGACCGTTACGAGGGTTTTTTCGAGTTGCGCAGTCATTGCGATTCTCCGCTAGGAAGCAAAAAAGTAGAAGAATCTCGGGACGGTGTTCAAATCTTCCTTTAGCCGGAAGACTCGCTTGCGTTCCAAGATGTGACGAATCTCACTTTTTTCGTCCAAGAGGTTGCCGAATTTGCGGGCTCCCGCGGGACATACTTCGACGCAAGCGGGGTAACGACCTTCTCGAGTTCTTTGGATGCAGAGTGTGCATTTTTCGACCACCCCTTTATGTCGGGGCCGATTTCCCAAATAATGGGTCTGCACGTTGATCTCTTTGGGGTTGATCGAAGGCTCTGACCAGTTGAAGCGTCTGGCTCCGTAAGGACACGCGGCCATGCAATATCGGCAGCCGATACACCAGTCGTAATCCACTACGACAATTCCGTCCGGCTCCTTCCAGGTGGCCTTCGTCGGGCAAACTTTCACGCATGGGGGATTGTCACATTGCTGGCACTGGACCGGGATGTAGAAGTAGTCGGGTTCAGGAACTGTCTGCGGGTCGTAATACTTTTCCGTGCCCTGCAAATCGACCCATTTTTCACCTTTCTTCACCCGTAATACGGAAATCCAATGAATTTGCGGATTGCGCGACGGGTTGTTTTCGCCGGCACAGGCGTAAACACATCGTCGGCATCCGATGCAGCGCGACAAATCCAGGGCGTAGCCAAATCTAACGTTCGGCATAGCTTTGGTCGCGCTGATTTGAATATCTGCGCCGTAGCGCTTACGAGCTTCGCTCTCCAGTCGCGCAATCACCTGCTTGCGCTCGTCTTCGTCCATTTCAGCAAAATGGCTTTGAAAAAAGGATGACCAGAGAGAGGCGTTTGCCGCTGTTAGAGGCAAGGCTGCCGCTGCCACGCCCAGCGCGGCGCCTTTCAGGAAAGTACGGCGGCCGACCTCGATTGGTCGAGGGCTTGGAAGATCGCGGCGGGACATATGCAAATAGCTCCTCTCTGCAATGAAAAATGTTAATGCCAACGTTCAAGTCGGCTTCAGTTATCATCGCCTCGGCTGTTCCGCCGAAACATGAGCCTGTCCAGGTCTTTGAGGGACCGGCTCGGGTTTCCGCGGTACAAAGGAAGGATGATGAGGGTCGTGACAGTGCACACAGAGGCGATAGAGTTTCTCGCCTCTCCAATTCCCGATACGCTTGCCGTGGACGCCGGCCTTCCAGTCTTCAAAAACTCGACCATGACATTGACCGCATAGTCTGTACGATTGGTCGAATTCGATGCGCTCCTGATTCATCAATCGAAGCTTGTTACGGTCTTCGCTGTCGTGACAGTCCAGGCACCAGCGTTGTTCTGCGGATCGAGGATCGGAATGTTTGAGCACCACGTCTGCATGATTCATTTTCAACTGGCGACTTTCCTTTTTGGTCGGCCAGTGTTCGTGGCATTTTATGCACGGGAATTTCTGTTCGGAGATCAATGGCGGAGGCACAGGGTATTCCTGCTTATTATCCGCACGGAGGTCGCCGGCGACAAAAACAACAAGCACTCCGAAAAGCACGAGACCGAAAAGTGTCTTCATGGCGCCAACCATTGTGTGAGGAATCATAGAAGCGAGCATCCGCGTGCTCGCGTATGAGCCGTTCGGTTCACTAAGGTAAACTGGTTAGCAGAAGACGTGCCAAGCTATATATATCGCGTAAAATCGGTTACATATCGAAATGAGAGGCAAGGTGAACCTCCCCGCGCGTTGCAGATTTGCAACGCCGCGAACCGGACGAGTTGCAGAAATTTAACGTGTGGCTAATTTGTTGAGGTTTTGAAGTTGGAGATTTGTGAAAAGGTCGGGCTACGTGCCCTCTTCCTCGTCGTATTCATCGACACCGTCGCGGATGAGCCTATAAACTTTCAATTTGCGCCAGAGGGTTTCCCGGCTGATTCCGAGTTTACGAGCAGTTTTTGTTTTCTCACCGCCGGATTCGCAAAGGGCTCGGGAAATGATTTCCCGCTCGCAGGCCTTGACGCTATCGGCAAGCGGCTGGTCTCCCACAATAGACAGAAAATCCGTCTGCTTGGGGGTGTACCCCCGGATTTCATCAGGCAGGCAGGCAAGCCCAATCGATTCGTGCTTGCAGAAAGTGACCGCCATTTCCATAGCGTGCTCAAGCTCGCGCACATTGCCGGGATAATTATAGGCCAACAGCTTTGCCATAGCGTCCGGCGAAATCGCAGGCGGTTCTTTCTTGATCTTGTGACTGAAGTGCTTCAGGAAGTGATCCAGCAGCAACGGGATATCTTCTCGCCGGTCCCTCAGAGGAGGCAAGGTGATGGGCAGGACATTAATGCGGTAAAAGAGATCCTCTCTAAATCTACCCGCCTCGACTTCCGCACGCAGCTTCCTCTTAGTAGCCAAAACGATCCTGACGTCGACTCTGATGGTTTCATTTCCGCCGACCCGCTCAAGTGCGTGATCTTCCAATACGCGCAATACCTTTGCCTGCAAAGACAGGGGAAATTCCCCGATTTCATCAAGAAAGATCGTACCACCATCGGCAATTTCAAATTTACCTTTTCGCCGCTGTACCGCGCCGGTAAAAGCCCCTTTTTCATGGCCGAAAAGCTCCGATTCGATCAATGTTTCAGGAATGGCCGCACAGTTGATCTTGATATATGGCCCGTCTCGTCGCTCGCTGAGCCTATGGATAGCATCTGCGACCAGGTCCTTGCCCGTACCGCTTTCTCCATAGATGATGACGGAAGAATTGGTTTGCGAAACGGTTTCGATGGATTCGAAGACTTGCTGCATGGATGGGCTCCGGCCGATCATCCGCCGCAACTCCTCTCTGTTCCTCAGGGCTTCTTTTAGTAAGACATTCTCTTGCTCCAAACTTCGTTGTTTGACGAAACGCTCGATGATAAGCAGCAATTCATCGGGCTCAAACGGTTTGGAAATGTAATCGATGGCCCCGGCCCGCATAGCCTCTACTGCGGTTTTCACCTCGGCGTATGCCGTGATAACGATCACCCCTGTCTCTGCGCTCCCATGCTTTACGGTTCTCAGAATCTCGATGCCGTTGATGTCGGGCAATCTCAGATCAGTGATGACTAAGTCAAAAGTCCCCTTTTCGTACCGATCCAAGCCCGTTTGTCCCCGTTCCTCGCTTACCACCTTATAGCCTGCGTTTTCCAGCGTACAGGCGAGGCCGATTCGCATCGAGGGTTCATCTTCTATGACGAGAATCCTTAATTTGCTCATTTCATCCCTCGGCTACCTCAACCTGTTTCGCTCGGTCTTTCCACGGTAGCTTGATGATGAACCGGGCGCCTTGCCCAGGACGGTTTTCGAGTTCAATGACTCCGCGATGTTTTTCCACGATGCCCTTGCTTACCGACAAACCGAGCCCTGTTCCTTGGCCCATCTTTTTGGTCGTGAAAAATGGATCGAATATATAGGGAACAATATCAGGCGGAATGCCCCCACCGGTATCCTCGATCGATATCGAGCAGAATTTCTCCTCCTTAGCAGTCGTGACAATCAACGTGCCGCCGCCCTCCATGGCCTGGGTCGCATTCAGAATAATATTGATCATCACTTGGGCCATTTTGTTCTCATCAACCATAATCGATGGGATATCGAGGGAAAACGCTCTGGCCACATTGATATTCTGCTTGGACAAATCATATTTCAGGAGAAAAAGCACCTTTTCCAAGAGCACATTCGGGTTCACCGGCGTGGGGTCGGCCACCGTGGCACGGGAAAAGTCAAGCAACTGATCTACGATCCGTTTTATTTTTTCAAAACCATCGTTAACAGCTTCAACCAGCAGCCCCCGCTTTTCCCTATCCGGATTGTCATTCATCAGGTTCCTGAAACAAAGGGCCATCCCGCCGAGCGGATTGTTTATTTCATGAGCCACCCCGGCAGCCAAGCGTCCAATAGAGGCCATTTTTTCGGTCCGGCCGAGCATCTCCAGAGTTTTGTTACGTTCCTGATCTCCCTCCCAAAGTCTTTGCAGCATCCACAGAAAGCTGTTTTGTAGCCTGCCCAACTCGTCGCGCCTCTTCTCGAATCTGAAATCGGGATGCGCGAAATCTCCGCTGCTGCGAATGCCGTCCATTGCGCTGGTCAATTGCACCACTGGCTTCGCCAATAACTTGGCTCCTATGCTCACGATGACTATCGATAGAATCCAGAATGCTCCGGTAATCGTATGAATTTCCATTTTCAAATCACCCATGGCCTGGTGAACGCCTGCCGCAGAGACACCCATTCGTAATACCCCCCAACATTTGGTGTCGATGTTGAGGGGAGCCGTGACCGCCATCACCGCCTCGCCGTTGTGTCGGCCGTCAACAATGTCCGTTTGCAATTTGGCAACCGCATCCTGGATAGACCGGTCCCGATAAACCTTGCCGTACTGATTGAGGTCGGTGTGAGCCACGACTTTCCCGTGCCTGTCGAATACCTCGACATAGCGCACCCGCGTATCTCTTTCCATCAGGTTCATGATAAAGTAATCCATATAATCGACCAGATCGTGGTCGTCCATCATGCCCAATTCATTGTATACCATGACATTGGTCAGCATCAGACGGCTGATCTCGGCCAACACCTTGCATTGATTCACGAGATCTTGCTGATACAGTTTCGATTCGCGGGACAAGAAGAATAAGTTGCCGATGGTGGTAAAAGTGAGGATGCAGACAGAAGCGGCAATGATGAACTTACCCTGGAGGCTAAAAACCCATGTTGTCAGTCTCTTCGTTTTTCCGCTCATAAACAAATCTCGTGAATTATTCAATTTGCCGCTTGATCAGCGGGCACTTCCGACGAATTTATCGCACCATGGATAGAGCGGATTCGCTCCGCCTCTTCTTAACATTGAATGTTGCCAACGGCGTCTTCCGTTATGGCAGGTTGACTCCTCTTTCTCTCAGATAAGCAATCATCATCCGGATCACGTCATAGTCCTCATCTTTGGCCTCGGTGAATCCATATCTGAATTCCTCGTCCCATCTTTCCATGATACAGCAGCACGCGGGGTCATTGTAGTTTAGCGAGAGCATCGCCTTTTTTATGGAGACAATGAGCTCGGGCGGCACGTCTCCTCTCACCACTATGGGAAGCCCAGGAATTGGGTCAGTCACCGCAATCACCTTGAGGCCCCTGTCTTTGAATCGCTGTGCCACCGAATCGATCACCGCCCCTGCATCCACCTCACCCCTCAAGACGTCCCTTGCCACCGAGTCGTGATACCGCAGATTGGTGTAACTGGAGAAATCCTCAAGCGTCATCCCGGCCTTGGCGTAAAGATGATAGAGAGGCGCCAGATTACCCGATGTCGACAGTTGCGAAGCAAACGCAACTTTCTTGCCTTTGAGATCTGCCAGAGTGTTGATGTCAAAGTTGGATTTGCGTGCGATAAACACAGATCGGTAATGAGGTTCACCGTTAGCGCCCACAGGCTTGAGAATCGGGAGGACGTCGAATTCCTTCTTGGCTCTCACATAGGTCACTCCTCCAAGCAAGGCCACCTGAACTTCGTTGGTTCTTAGGAAATTAACAATATCGCGGTAATCCTGGCTCAGTTTTAGCACGAAGCGAAATGGCGTATTCCCGCTGAGATAGTTCATCAACGGCTGATATTTCTGATACATCACAATGGGATGGTACAAGGTGATGGCGCTAAAAGTGATGGGCTCATCGCCATAGCAAGGCGACAGTCCGAGGAGAGCGCCAAACAAGACGAGAGTAGCAATGACAGCTTTGCTCCGCAACATTCAACTCCTCTTCAGTCCTTCACGAATCAATTGCTATTCTCCGGAACCCCGATCGGGACATCGCGAATTGGGACTGTTGAAAAGGGTTTGTTTCTATAGGCACTACCGTCGCTTTCTTGACTTATTAACTAGTAGTATATCACGCAGAGAACCCCGGAGCAACTCAGGTCCTCCTGGCGGTTAATCTCTTGGTGATAGTGCCTGGCGTCCAAGAACAGGCGTATTGCTTTGGGACGCCGCGGGATTGCCATCTTAGTGTTATTAGCCGAGAGTGCCGTTTCCGTCTGGGATCCCACCTCTACTCCAGTCGATGGCAGGATATCCACATGAATCTAAGTATAGATAAGTATTTGCTGGCCTTGGCATTTTGCGACGCCTTGCGCTCGAATCTAGGCCAGTGGTCATGGCGTTGGCACTTCCCCGTTGTTTTTCAGCCATTTCCTCAGATCTCCCACTTGAGAGTTCAGGCACTGCGGATCGATCCGTAGTAACCCTCCGTCGATCTTGATTTCGCCGGCGTTGATCATTTTGAGCAGATTCATGCGGAACGTGTCCAAGTCCTTTCCGCGTTTGACGCCTAGCTCTGTTTTCACAGCTTCCTCTATGAGTTGCCCTGCCCTCTCCAAAGATACCTGCATCGTTGCCTTCAACGAGCGACGTCTCGTAGGGGGTCCGCTTTGCCCGCGCGTCCGACACTGTTCGGTTCGGAGCATGGAAACGTCCTCTGTAACCTACGTAGGGCGGTTTGCCGTTTGGTTGAGTTGATTGGCACGCCGATTGCTCACCGCTCCGAAAACACAGCCTGCCGATATGTGCGACCAGGCTGGAATGACCTTTACCTGGGGGGGGTGATTGTATGTGGAGGAAAACAGGGAGATTGCAACACGGCTGGTACTTGCTGCTTTCGTTGACTTTGAGCCTTCTCGCAGGCTGCGGCCCTGAAACCGAGGTCGATAGGCTAATCCAAGACTTGAACAGCCGGTATACAGCAAGAAAGATTCGGGCCTCGCAGACTCTGGGCTTGATCAAGAGTCCCACGACAATAGAGCCCGTTTCTGCATTGCTGCACGACAATGATGCCTCTGTGCGCCGATGCGCTGCCTGGGTACTCGGTCAGATTGACGATTCCCGTTTGTAACCGGCACCTCCAGAGGACCTCCGTTGAGATTAGAGTAATCAAATTACGTTAAACAGTGGGTCTTCTTCAGGGCCGAGAGGGATATGCCATTAGTGCTACATACCAGGGGGTTCATTCCGCTGGACGAGTGACTACTCACGGCGCTCTCCTTTCAGGCCAAAGACAAGCGCGAGATCTCGTTTCGCGATTATCATTGAAAACAGCTGTATTTCGGTGCATTGGCCCAGATCGCATGTTATCTTCATATATGTTGGTGAGACCGCCATCCTGAATGGAACCAACCATCGCCGCCCAGGGACCTAATCTTTTGCAGGTCTTGTAACCATGAGCGATGTCAGCGAGAGATGAGAATCCACGTACTGAGCGATTTGCACCTCGATTTCGGCCCGCTCGATCTACCTGAGACCGATGCTGATGTGGTGGTCCTCGCAGGTGATATCCAGCCCAAATTCGGGGGGCTCAAGTGGGCACGGAAAGCCTTTCCGTCCAAGCCGGTGATGTACGTGATGGGGAATCACGAATATTACGGAAAATCAATGCCTTATCTGACAACCAAGCTGCGCGACGAGGCTAAGGGTAGCAACGTCCTCTTGTTGGAAAACGAAGCCGTCACAATTGGCAATGTCAGGTTCCTTGGTTGCACGCTCTGGACGGACTTCGGGCTCTTTGATCGTATCGGTCTGGCAGCAGCAACAGCCGGCGAAGAAATGAATGACTATGAGCGTATCAGACTGAGCTCGCACCATTTCCGAAAGCTACAGCCCAAGGACACCATGATGCTTCATTCCAGGTCAAAGGCGTGGCTAAAGAAGGAGATTGAAAACTGCTCCGCGGATTTCAAGGTGGTCGTTATCACTCATCATGCGCCCAGCATGTTATCGGTCCCTCCTGACCAAAAGACGGATGTGCTCACAGCCGCGTATGCATCGAATCTGGATGATTTTATGGTGAACTCAGGTGTCGCGCTTTGGGTTCACGGTCACATTCATACGTCGGCCGACTACACCATTGGGCAGACTCGTGTGGTGTGCAATCCCAGGGGATATGTGGGCTGCCCCAATCCCGAATTCGATCCGGGGCTTGTTTTGGAGATTTGAGACGTGTTTTCGACTACGAGGAGGAGGTATCATACCAGTTCGCTTTCAAACAAGTAATTTCCTGTTCTTGGTGGGACAGGCATCCTGCCTGTCGTTTTCGGGCCGGAAGGGACAGATCGTTTCAATTCACTTCTAGCGTGCCATTTGGAGGGACAGGCGATGAGAAAACGAATCTACCTAGTGTTACAAGTGTGGCCTGTGATTGCGGGACTCCTTGGCGCCTATTGCTGGGTCAAGTTCGTAAAACTTATCACTCCGCATTTGACACGAGACGAACAGACGTGGGCTGTGATTTTCGGAGCCGTGGCGATTGTCTCCTTATCGTTAGCGCTGACGCATGTCTTCTGGCACATGAAGCTCTATGGGCACCTTCCCGTAAGTTCTATCTTCGGGTTGAAAGGCAAATAAAGGAGATAATACGGGTTCGCTTTCAAACGGTGAGGGTGACGTTGTAATCAAGGCGGCACTGACCTGGTGCCCAGGTCAGTGGCACCCGGCAATCGTAGGGGCGTGATTCATCACGCCCTCTTATCGGGCGCAATGAATTGCGCCCCTACATCGACCCCGGTACGATATACACCCTTTACCCGTCTAATGACCTCTCTTAATCAGCGTTCAAGCCGTCGCGTCCTCCTCCGGAATTTCCTTTGCTGAACGTCGGAGCGGATACCTGATGAAGCAGCTTGCCACAAGACCCAGCAAGGGGAGCACCATAATGGAGTTCAGCGCCACAGGCACACCGAAGCGGTCCGCGATCACTCCAAGAAGAGCTACGCCCATTCCACCGGTGCCAATGGCAAACCCTGCCATGAGACCTGAAGCGATGCCCAGATAGTTGGGCAGCAGCTCTTGAGCCATAGCAATGGTGACGGCAAAGCTGGATATCATTGCCATGCCCACCGCTCCGAGAGTCACATACAGCATAAGACCGTGCGTCATGAGGGCCAGGGGGAGCAATAGGGTTGCCACAGCCAGGGACAGGATCAGGTATCGCTTGTAACCCCACCGGTCAGCCAGAGGCGCGCCCACTAATGTTCCAATTGCGCCTCCGAGGAGAAAGACCGAGACTAACATGCCCGCATAGAGGGGGTCCCATTTTTCGTAGTCGATATAATAGAAAGGGATGTATGCCATGAGACCAAAAATGGTCCATGACCTCATGATAACCACGGCCAGCGTCATGCCGACCGAGGCGTATGCAGCCTTGGACGGATTAGTCAGCGAGCGTGCTTTCGCTACGGACTGAGTTCGGGCATGAGCGAGCAAACGCCGGTTGTAAGCCAGCAAGACGAGGAATGCCAAGGAAAGCGCGAGCATCAACGGCAGATAATCAAAGCCATAATACGTGATTATGAAGGTGGCCGCCAAGGGACCAAGTGCCAAACCTATGTTCCCGCCTACCGTGAATACGGCCAATCCCAAAGCGATTCTTTCTCCCGTAAAGTAACGGGCCGTCTTGAACCCTTCAGGATGATAGGATGCGATCCCAAGTCCGCTGATGATTACCAGCACGAGAACAAGTCCAACGTCGTTGGGCAGAGACAGCAGGGACAACCCAAGCCCGGCACACAAACATCCCATTGGTAGCAAGAACGCCTTTTCTTTTCGATCCGATAAGTACCCGAAAAGAGGCTGAATTACCGAAGACGTAATGTTGGCCGCCAGCACGATGACTCCGGCCATCGTATAGGACAGGAGCAGCTTTGCCTTCAGGAAGGGCAATATGGTTGGTAACGCACCCTGGCAGATGTCCGTAGCGAGATGCCCAAAGGACAAGAGGAGCAGCATCTTGATATTAAAAGCATTTTGAGGACCAGAATCAGCACTCATCCGGGATCTCCTTGTCCGAGCGAATGGCAGCGACCAATTAACATAAGGCTGACATGAGGCAAAATCAACCCGCATGGCATGGTCCGCGTAACCATTCGGTTACATGGGGGGAGAGTGTCATTGCGAGTCCCGCGAGACGCGGGACGAAGCAATCTCAGCGCTAAGGGATGGAGATTGCTTCGTCCCCCGGATCGAGTCCGGGGTCCTCGCAATGACAGGTTAGATCGGTGAAGGTCCCGCACGTAACTCAATTCTTACTGGCTCTCACGCCGCCAAACAGAGTAGATTGTCGATCCATAATGAGGTATTCTTTAAGTTAGCCTATACGGCGCTTCATTTGCTTGAGGAATAGTGTTCACATTGATTTAATTGCCGTGCTCAGGCCTTGGTTCCCTTGGTTTCAGCAGACTCTTAACAGTCGTGCTCGTGGAGAGATGTATATCGTAAGTGGCACCGCTTTTCTGAGCGGTCCAATTAGCCACGAGTTGAATCGTAAGCGGCGTGACGAGCCGCGAAACGGGGACTTTCCCACCGGTTCCGGAATATAGATTGGGGAAGAGGTTGCGCGATGGGAAATAGGGTCCATTTTGACTCAGCCCTATGGCTCTGGGTGGCCGTCTTCTTTGTTGCTACCCTCGCGCTCGTGGCCGGAGGGTACGGGTATTACCGGTCCGAGACTGAGCGAATCCGGCACGAGAAATACCAGGAGTTAGCCGCCATAGGCACGCTGAAGGCCGGGCAAATCGAACAGTGGCGCCGGGAGCGGCTTAGTGATGTCCGGAGGTCTTCAAAGGCTCCTTTCTTAAGACAAGCGATACAGGAGTGGCTCCGAGATATAAACGACGGCACGCTCCGGTCAAAATTACAGGATAGATTGTACTTAGAACAGAGTGAGCACGCTTACGCGGACGTGCTCCTCGTGGACACCGAATACCGCATTCTGTTGTCCGCTGAACCTGAACCGCATCCCATAAGCCCTCCTGCGCAAGAGGCCGTCAAGCAGGCTCTCGCCAGCCGCAGTTCGATGTTGAGTGACCTCTATCGTTGTCCCAAAGGAATGGTACACGTGGATGCCATCGGGCCAATCCTTGGCGCCGGCGGTGAACCCGTTGCAGTGTTGGTTCTCCGGAGCAATGCAGAAACCGACTTGTATCCTTTGATCCAGTCCTGGCCGGTACCGAGTAAGTCTGCTGAAACGCTTCTGGTCCGCAAAGATGGTGAAGACGTTCTCTTTTTGAATGACCTCCGTCACAGGCCCAACAGTGCATTGTCGCTGCGCGAGCCGCTGACTCGTC
>JBMOME010000386.1:0-7373 GCA_049323095.1 Thermodesulfobacteriota bacterium | reverse complement strand
TGCTCGGGAAAGAGGGCGTATTCCAGGGGAGGGACTACCGTGGAGTGGAAGTTCTGACAGACCTGCGCCGTATCCCTGAGTCGCCCTGGTTTATGGTGGCCAAGGTGGATGCCGGCGAAATCTTGGCTGAAGCTCGGTACCGTGGAGGGATCGTCGCGATTTTCGCTGTCCTTTTCATTGTGCTGGCTACGAGCGTGACCGCCTATCGCTACCGATATCGGCAGGTGCGCCTCTATCGAGACCGGTATCGATCCGAGCGTGAGATGAGGGTAGCGCAAGAACAGTTCCGTACGATCCTTTACAGCATTGGCGACGCGGTGATTACCACGGACACGGAAGGTCTGGTGAACCAAATGAATCCTGTGGCCGAGCGGCTCACAGGCTGGTCCGAGGCCGAAGCCAGAGGGAGGAAGCTCCACGAGGTCTTCCGGATTGTGAACGAGAAATCGCGTGCTGCTCTAGAAAACCCTGTGCAGCGGATCCTACGTGAAGGAACGGTGGTGGGGCTCGCCAACCACACTGTGCTCGTCT
This sequence comes from Thermodesulfobacteriota bacterium, assembly GCA_049323095.1. GTDB lineage: Bacteria > Desulfobacterota > Desulfomonilia > Desulfomonilales > Desulfomonilaceae > VGSG01. The sequence goes on along the minus strand of JBMOME010000386.1, from coordinate 6,842 downwards.
CCAAGACCGGCGCCGAGTACCCAATCGCGGACAGCGGAGCGCCCATCCGGGGAGAACAGGGCGAGATCACAGGTGTGGTCCTGGTGTTTCGCGATCAAACTGAAGAAAGGAAGGCGCAAAAGGCTCTGACGGATAGTGAGGGACGGTACCGGGATCTTTGGGAAAAAGCCCCAGTGATGATGATTTCCTTGGATGTGGAAGGCCGGATCAACTTCGCGTCCGATCGCTTTTGCGAAGAACTCGGGTACGAACACGACGAAGTGCTTGGACGGCGGCCGTTTGAGTTTCAGACCGCGGAATCGGCCCAATATGCTCAGTCGGTTGTGTTCCCCAACTTTCTACGAACAGGATCGGTGAAGGATGCACCTTTGCAGTTCGTCAAGAAGGACGGCAAGGTCATAGATGTTCTCTTGAATGTAACCGCGGAGAGAGACGCGCAAGGCACTATTGTGCGCTCCCGATCAGTCTTCACGGATATCACCAAACACAAAATTGCGGAGCAAGCCCTGCGAGACAGCGAAGCGCGCTACCGCTATTTGGTGGAGAATATCGAAGACCTCATTTGCACACACGACTTGCAGGGTAACCTCCTGTTCCTCAACTGGGCGCCGGCCCAAACGCTGGGATCTACCCCTGCCGAGATGGTCGGAACAAATCTGCGCTCCTATTTGGCCCCGGAAGTGCGAGACCAGTTCGATGCATATCTGGCTACTATCCGGAAGGACGGCCGCGCGACCGGCTTGATGCTCGTCCAGAGCAAGAGTGGAGAGAAGCGCGTTTGGGAATACCACAACAAATTGCACTCGGAAACCGGTTCCGAACCGATTGTGCTCGGCGTAGCACGAGACGTTACCGAGCGCAAACGTGCAGAAGCCCAAGCTCGGCGGCAGAGTAAACTTTTGGCCGCGATCAACAAGGTATTGCAGCAGACGTTGGAGTCGGAAACGGATGCGGACATAGCCCGGACCTGCCTTCAGACGGCTGAAGAACTCACTGGGAGCCGCTTTGGATTCATTGGCGAGGTGAATGAGGCTGGACGTCTTGACACTATTGCTGTTAGCGACTCGGTTTGGTCCGCGTGCAAAGTTGCTGAATCAGATGCGCCGTTGCTGATAAAACATATGGTGGTCAGAGGCATATGGGCCTCGGTTTTGAAAACGAACCAGTCTCAAATAGTCAACGATCCTGCTTCCCATCCCGAATCCGTGGGCGTTCCGGATGGTCACCTCCCTCTCTCCTCTTTCATGGGAGTCCCGTTAAGGCGCTCAGGTAGAGCTTTCGGCTTAATCGCTCTCGCGAACAAGGAACGTGGATATGATCCATCGGATCTGGAAGGTGTGGAGGCTTTGTCTTCCGCATTCGCCGAAGCACTGGATCGAAAACGCGCGGAGCGTGCCTTGCTCGAGAGCGAGGAGCGTTATCGTACTCTTTTCGATCAATCGAAAGACGGTATTTATATTACTACACGGGACGGCAAGCTTGTGGAAGCCAATCAGGCGTACCTGGATCTTTTTGGTTTGACCAAGGAAGAGGCACGAGATCTGAACATTCTCGACATATACCCCGAACCCGCGGCAAAAAACCGAGAGCGCTTCCGACGAGACATAGAGAAGGCCGGTTCCTTGAAGGATTATGACATCACCCTGAAACGCAAAGACGGCAGACTGATCGATTGTCTATCGACTTCTACGCTTAAACGAGCGCCGGATGGCACAATTCTTGGCTATCAAGGAATGGTAAGGGACGTTACGGAATATAAACAACTCCAGAACCAACTTGTCCACGCCCAGAAGATGGAAGCGGTCGGCACTCTGGCAGGTGGCGTTGCACACGACTTCAACAATCTTTTGCAGGTTGTTCTCGGATATTCGGATTTGATCCTTTCCGACGAGCAGTTCCCTGCACAGTTCAAAGAAGATTTGACCAAAATAAATCAAGCTGCGAAAAACGGCGCGGACCTGGTTCAGGGACTGCTCGCATTTAGCAGAAAAGCTGAAGCCAAGCCTCGTCCTCTTAACTTGAATAGGCGAATAGAGCAGTTACAGAAAATGCTCTCCCGTACCATACCCAAGATGATCGAAATAGAACTTGTGTTGGAGGACGATCTCGCCACGATAAATGCCGACCCAACTCAGATGGAGCAGATTTTGATGAACCTTGCCGTGAACGCAAGGGATGCCATGCGGGAAGGCGGCAAACTCAGCATCAAGACAGAGAACGTAACCCTTGAGGAAGATTACCGCAAGACTCACCCGGAGGCCAAACCAGGACGCTATGCGCTGCTCTCCGTCGCGGACACGGGAAAAGGCATGGATAAGGAGACTGTGGAGCACATTTTTGACCCATTTTTCACCACCAAGGGCCCGGGCGAAGGTACCGGGCTTGGGCTCGCAATGGTTTACGGGATCGTCAAGCAGCATGGCGGTCACATCACGTGTTACAGCGAGCTCTCACAGGGCACGGTTTTCAAGATGTATTTTCCTGCGCTGGTGGCCGAAAGGGAGCTGCAGGAAACCAAGATCAGGGCCATGCCGCGAGGCGGGTCTGAAACTATCCTTCTTGTGGATGACGAAGAGTTGGTTCGTGACCTTGGTGCAAGAATTCTGTCCAAGGCCGGGTACAAGGTGATCGCCGCTTCCGACGGCAAAAAGGCCCTGGAGCTCTTTCAAGCGAACACAAACGAAATCTCCCTCGTCATTTTGGACCTGATCATGCCGCAATTGGGGGGCAAGCAGTGCCTCGACAGACTCTTGGCCATTAGTCCGGCCGTGAAGGTGATTATTGCCAGCGGGCACCTCCCAAGTGATACGACGAGAGAAGCTCTCGCCTCAAGCACAAGAGGGTTTGTTGACAAGCCGTACGACATGCGACAGCTCCTCGAGGTCGTCCGCTCTGTGCTTGACGGAGAAATGGACTAAGAAGGCGGGGCCGGGGATCTTGACACCGTCTATTACGGGACTGATCCTTTTTGTAGCTGCTTAACACGGGCTGCAGAAAGGCGAAGATCATGACCGAAACACTCGAACATGAAGAGAGAGTCCGGACCCTTTTGAGCAAGTGGGATGACGAGATCGAGCGATTAAAGGCTGCGTCTCTGGACGCTTCGGACGAGGATCGAAAACGGTACGACGAAGCAATTGAGCTTCTCGTTGCCAATCGCGAGGCTATGCGCCGAGGATTGCTTGTGCTCCCCGAGACCGAAGAAGTCCCTCGTGCTTCCAGCGAAGCCGTCGCTTCGAGCGAGAAGGAACCGGTACGGGAGGGCTTTTTCGAGAGATTCTTCCACGGCGATCTCGAAGAGACTAGGAAGCAACGGCAATTCTATGGGAGAGAAGGCTAATCGGCTGCAGAACAGCCTCTTGCTTCGTCGAACGTGACTCTTGTAGCGAATGCCGAAATCTCTGTCCGATTTGCGACGGCCGCGCCCCGTCATTCCTGCGAACAGCCATGATCTATCGGTCACAACGGAATATGAAAGTGCTGCGGTCACGCTTTTGTTCGTCATTCCGGCGGAAGCCGGAATCTAGACTCCCTGGATCCCGGTTTTCACCGGGATGACGGCATTAAGAAGCTCCGGCGGGATACCGTCCGCGCATTTTCAGGTCAAGGAACGTCATTCCCACAGAAGCGGGAACAGGAATCCAGTAACAATCGGCAGGCATGAAACCCGCCCCTACCCTTGGTCCATGCGATCCTCGAGCATAGACAGTAGTTGACTAGCCTTGCATACGGTGGCGAAGTGCCACCCTCAGTTCAACCGCGTCCAAGAGCGCGTGTTCACTGCGGCGAACGCAGATCGAAAGCCTTGACAGGGCCTGCGGCCGGGGCTAGGATGACTCGTAAGACGCTTGCCTATCCGTGAAACACCATTGCAAAGATTCAGAATCCGGTACCAGTGCCGACCCATTTGTTCGCCCTTAATCGATCCTCCCATTTGCGGCAGGTTTTCAGTAATAATTCCGGCCAGTCCGGACAGTGGAGAAAGGTGACGGAACCGTGAAAGAGCTTATGTCAGGAAACGAAGCTATTGCCCGCGGCGCGTACGAAGCCGGTGTGATCCTGGCCTCCGCGTATCCTGGGACTCCGAGCACGGAGATCCTGGAAAATATCGGGCAACTTTACCCGGAGATTCGTGCGGGCTGGGCCCCCAACGAGAAGGTCGCGCTGGAAGTAGCATCAGGAGGCTCATACGGTGGCGCGAGATCCATCGCCGTCATGAAACACGTGGGCCTCAATGTGGCTGCCGATCCGTTCATGACGTTGTCGTACACGGGCGTGAACGGCGGCCTGGTAGTGGTGGTATGCGACGATCCGGAGATGCACTCTTCCCAGAACGAGCAGGACACTCGCAACTACGCTAAGTTCGGCAAGGTGCCCTGCCTGGAACCTTCGGATAGCCAGGAAGCCAAAGACTTGATGGCCGCGGGGTTGAAGATCAGCGAAGACTTCGATACTCCCGTCATCTTGCGCAGTTCCACGCGGGTGAGTCACTCCATGTCGCCGGTTGAACTGGGCACGCGAACTCTCGGACCTCGCGAGCTTGGTCTGAAAAAGGACTTCACCAAGAACGTGATGCTCCCCGCGTTCGCTCGACGCCGCCATCCGGTTGTTGAGCAACGTCTCAAAGACCTCGCAGAATTCGCGGAGACCTTCTCGTTCAATAAGATCATGATGGGAGACACCTCCCTTGGGATCATTTCAGCTGGAATCGCGTACCAGTATGCTCGGGAAGCCATGCCTGACGCGTCTTTCCTAAAGCTCGGTATGACCTGGCCGCTGCCGAAAAAGATGATCCAAGAATTTGCCTCCAAGGTGAAACGGCTGGTGGTTATCGAGGAGCTCGACCCAATCATCGAAGAAACCGTGCGACTTATGGGCATCAAGGTGGAAGGAAAGGAGCTGACCGGGCTGTGCGGCGAGCTTTCTCCGGAAAAGGTTGAGGCCGCGCTCAAAGGCGGTTCATCCGCAAAGCCCGCTGCGCCTATTCAGATGGAACTTCCGATGCGACCGCCCAACATGTGTCCCGGTTGTCCTCACCGAGCCACATTTAGCGCTCTGAAGAAGAATAAGGTTTATGTGTCGGGCGATATTGGCTGCTACACGCTCGGGGCCCTGCCTCCGATGGGGATGCTGGATCACTGCTTGTGCATGGGAGCGGGCATCGGGATAGCATCCGGATTGGACAGAGCGTTGGGCGATCTGGCCAAAGGCAAGGCAGTGGCGGTGATCGGCGATTCCACGTTCTTCCATTCCGGCATGACTCCTCTGCTCGATCTGGCTTACAACGGCGGTTCGACCACCGTGATTATCATGGACAACCGGACTACAGCCATGACCGGCGCTCAGCCGCATCCGGGGACGGGTTACACGCTCCGTGAAGACCCCACCATATCGGTAAACGTCGAGAAGCTGGCGGAATCATTTGGCTTCAGACGAATTCAGACGGTCAATCCCTATCACGTGAAAGAAATGGAGAAGATCGTCAAAGAGGAGCTCGAAGCAACCGAGCCTTCCCTCATCATCGCACGAGCACCGTGTGCGCTCTTGAAGACGGACCGGATCCTGCCAGACAAGCCGCTCCGAATCAAAGAAGACGTGTGTAAAGGGTGCAAGGCCTGCATCAATACGGGATGTCCTGCGCTGGAGTTCGTCAAGTTGGAGACAAAAGCTGAAGGAGATAAGCGCAAGGGTTATTCCCGTATCAATGAGGCTCTCTGCGTAGGATGCCGCACGTGTATGGAGCTGTGCAAGTCCGATGCGATCGAGGAGGCGTCATGAGTGCCAATAACGTCACGAACGTGTTGATAGTAGGAGTTGGAGGCCAAGGGATCATCCTCGCCAGCGATGTGCTTTCCAAAGTTGCAGCCCGCGTGGGGTACGACGTCAAGAAGAACGAAATCCACGGCATGGCACAGCGGGGAGGCTCGGTATCCAGCCACGTGAGGTTCGGCAAGACCGTCAGCTCGCCCATCATCAAGGCGGGTGAAGCGGACGTGCTACTCTCCTTCGAGCAACTGGAGACGATCCGGTACTGGCCTTTTCTGTCGGCAAGAGGCAAAGTGATTGTGAACGATCACAAGATACTGCCTCCGGCTGTCTTCACTGGCCAGCAGGAGTATCCCCCGGATATTCTGCAGAGAATCAAAGAGCGCGTGCCGGACGCGGTCTTTGTAAAAGGGGACGAAGTTGCCGGGAAGATTGGAAATCTCCGCGTGGTGAACGTGATCTTCCTCGGGGTCCTCTCGAAGTACTTGGACATTCCACCCGAGGCATACGAAGAGGTCCTCAAGGAGTCTCTAAAGCCCAAACTGGTGGACATCAATCTCAAAGCCTTCCACGAAGGCCGATCGCTCGCGTGAGGCGTTGAGCTGCGTATCTATTCAGTTATGCAGGGAAGTTGCAGAAAACCGGTTCATCGCGGAGAGCACAGAGTTCGCAGAGAAGATGCATGGTGCGCACGGCAGTGCGCACCATGCACTCCGCGTTCTCTGCGGTGAGACTCTTGTGAATTTTCTGGCACGGGCCGCCCGTGACTGACGGGTTACTGAGCTGCCTTGAAAAAGCTTGACAAGAGTCGGCTTTTCTGGATTTATGGACGCAGGAGTAGTGTAATCGTGATGTTCACAGGGCAAAACAACTGGTGGTGGCGCTGGTTAATCGCTACGCGGAGGTTTGCCCCGAGTTGACGCTGCTCTCCTAACTGACTGACAAACGACCAAAGGCGAAAACAAGGGCCACGGGCAAACCCCCGTGGCCCTTTCGCGTGTACGGGCCGTGATGCTGTCGGCTAAGAGCAGTGCTAGCGCTTCGAAAAGCTAGGAGTTTCTGAAGAGGTACCGGGG
>JBMOME010000385.1:0-25852 GCA_049323095.1 Thermodesulfobacteriota bacterium | reverse complement strand
GTTCGCCACGGAGACCCCAATAGCCTGCACCTGGACGATCTGATGCGTGCCGGGATCGATGTAAGAGGTGAAACCGTCGGGGTCCTCGGGTAGTTGGATCTTCATGCCTTCCAATGCCTTAACCAGAGCTTCGGTGTCGTCGGGATTCCCCACTTTGTCCACTGCCTGCGCGATCGCGAGAATACCTGCGTAAGCGCCTTCCGCTGCGTAGGTGGGATACCGACCCGTTCGCTTGAAGAACTTGTCCACGTACTCTTTGTTGGCCGCGGTTTCCGGCCAGTTGTTGTGGTGGCGTGCGCTGAGCACCAGGCCAAGGGGCAACTCCGCTCCGGTCGCGCTCATCAGTTCATAGTTCCCACCCGCATCAGGAGAACAGAATAGCGTCTTTTCAAAGAGCCCATACGGCGCGGCTTGCTTGACAAAAGCAACCGTATCTCCGCCCCAAAGGCCGGATATGAGGATGTCCGGCTTGTCCTTGAGGATCGAGGTTACAAATGCGGTGTAGTCAGCCGCGAACAACTTGGGCCAGTATTCGCCCACGACCTTGTGTTTTATGCCGAATCGTTCCAGGTTGTATTTGAGCTCGTTCCACTGATCATGGCCGTACGCATAGTCGGGGCCGATGTACGCGATCGTCTCCCAAGGTTTAGTCTGTTTGAGGTCTTTCAGATACAAGGCCCCCGCAGCCATGGATTGGAACGTGTTGTTCGAGACCCGGAAATAGTAGGGCTGGAACTTGTCCACGGTTAGCTGTGTGGAAGCATGGTCGGTTCCGATGAAGATCTTCTTGTTTTGCTTCGATACCTCGGTCAATGCAAGCCCAACGGCAGAACTTACCACACCGAAAAGGAAATGAACCTTTTCATCATCGATGTACCGCCTGGCTACTCGAACTGAGTGATCCGGTTTTGCTTTACTGTCCGTGTTGATAAGAAGCAGCTTGTACCCCTTGACGCCGCCTTTGGCATTGATTTCGTCTATGGCCATTTCCGCGGCATCTACAGAGTCCAAGCCGTACAGACCCGCGCGGCCGGTCATGGGATAAAGAGCGCCGATTTTAATGACCTTCTCCTGAGCAAAGACGGTCAAGGGCGCCGCCAGCAGGGCCACAAGGGCCACCACCATCAGTGCGAGGGCTTTCTTATGCACCATCGCTTCCTCCTTTCTCACTTTCTCCCGTTTGGTTCTGATAGGGAGCATGGCTCCGTTTTTCGAGGTACGTTTTCCCAGCCTCAAGGCGCTGGGATCATGCCAGAATCATGACGTCAGCCAGGTTGCCCTATGTCCACGCCGACACACACGTTCTCACGAGCTTGTAGCGATGGCCGCGGGCACTCTCGCCAAGTGTTTCTCCACAGTGACTGTACAACGGGACTAGGATTACGTTTCGGCATTTCAGGGTAGGCAACAACTGTGCCATGGAGTTGATTACAGGTAAGAGTCTGGTAATAGGACGGAAATCAAGAGGGTAGACGGGTTGGAGACTAGAGCATTCTTGCAACAGAGGGGGACCAGATCCGGAAGTGTTACATATATAGCTCTGTTTTATCGGACAGTTAGTGATATGTAGCATTTTTGCTGCTGTGTAGCTTTTCTGCTGTATGTCCCGCCAGTCCATATCTCGATATCTTCCGCCACAACGTCGTCGGATGCACGCCCAGTGCCCTGGCAGCCTGTAAGACCGTATCATGACGTTTCAAGGCCCCGACAATGAGGCGTGCCTCGAAAAGACCGACCGCGGCTTTGAGACTGTCCCCTCCTTCCAGAGGATCCAAGGGTAGGATTGCAGGCTCTCGCAGTTCCCCAGGCAGGTCGGAGAGCGTGATCACCTCTCCGTCGCTCATGATGATCATTCTCTCCATAATGTTGATCAGCTCCCTGATGTTGCCCGGGTAGTCATATTTCATGAGACTGTCGAGAACTTCCGGTTCCATGCGGCGCTGAAACCCGGATGTGCGTTTGAACTTGTCCAGGATGCTCATTGCCAGGGCCGGAATATCCTCTCGGCGCATGCGCAGCGGCGGAACATGGAGCGGTATGACATTGAGCCGGTAATAGAGATCTTCGCGGAACCGGCCTGCACGCACCAGCTCTCTCAGGTCACGGTTCGTCGCAACGATAATGCGCACATCAACTGAAGTGGGCCGCGTGCTGCCCACGCGGGTGAAGCTCTTTTCTTCGATCACTTGCAGAAGTTTCACCTGCATGGCCGGCGTAAGATCGCCTACTTCGTCAAAGAAGACCGTTCCGGTGTGGGCTGCTTCAACCAGACCGGCCTTGCCTTCCGGCGACGCTCCGGTAAAAGCGCCTTTGGAGTAGCCGAACAGTTCGCTTTCCATGAGAGATTCGGGTATGGTTCCGCAGTCGATCTTCACAAATGGTCGATCTTTGCGAGAGCTCATTCGGTGAATGATCTTGGCTAACATGCTCTTGCCGACGCCGGATTCGCCATGAATGAGCACGGACGCGTCAACGCCTGCCACTTTAATGGCCTTTTGCACGACCTGCGCCATGGCAGGGCTCTTGGCCACCATGTCCTGGAGGGCATATTCAAACTGTTCGTATTCAAGCAGGGATTGGTAATAGCGAAAGCTGATACGTCTGCTGTCTTCAAGTTCCGCGCGCAGTCTGTTGAGCAGCGTGATGTCCGTAACGTTGGTCACCACGAGAGCTATCGCGCCGCTCTCATCAAATACTGGCGTGCCGGTCACCATGACCTGTTTGTTTCCCTTGATATTCTGCATCAAGGTGACCTGCTCACCCTTTTTCAAGACGGCCAACGTCACCGAATGGTCGAATACCTTTTCGTGCACGAGGTCCCGCATGTTCCTGCCGATGACATCGTGTCGCGATAGGCCGGTGATCCGTTCGTACGCGCTGTTCACCCTGATCGTGTTCGCGTTTCCGTCCGTAATGTACAAACCGTCGTATGAGGACTCGAAGATCGCCTCCAGCTCTCGGTGTAATTCCTTATATCCTCGCAATTCCGAGATGATCGCCTCGTATTCCGAGATGTCTTGGAAGATGCTGATAACACCCACAACCTGTCCTTCCACAACAACCGGATTCCGATTCGCTATGATGGTGGCTTGTGGCAATACAATCCTTTTGGCGATCTGAGGAACACCACTTTCGAGCACATCCTTTATGTCGGGCCAGGTTTCCGGGAGCACTTCCCAGAACGGACGGCCCACGGGATTGCCTCGTTCTTCGCCCAACATGCGGAGGGCTGCTTGATTGTAGAACAGCACAACCCCTTCACGATTGATGATGACGATCCCGTTGTACGAAGAGTCCAGTATTGAAGCGCAGAGCGTGGGTATGTGATCAAAAGCTGTCATGTTTTTTTGCTCCTGCCACAAAAGTGCAGGATCACTTTACCGCGACCACGGGGCATTGTGCGCCCAAGATAACGTCGCGGGCCGTAGAACCTAGGAGGAGCTTTCCTACTGCTGAAGTCTTTTGAATGCCTACGATAATCTCATCTATCTCGTGTTCCTCGGCAAATCGGAGAAGATCTTCTCCCGGTTTGAAGCCCCGTATCAGAAGGTGCGTTTCCACTGGGATTCCGATCTCCGATAAAAGGCTCTTCGCGTATTCCAGCTCCTCTTCGGCCTTTCTGATATCTTCGGTCGTGGTCTCATCTTCCCCGACGAGCGAAGTGACCACATACACATCCGCGTTGAAGGCTTGCGCATGTTTCTTGGCTACGTTGAGCGCTTCCTTGGCTTGATTTGAACCGTCGTAGCCCACGAGTATCTTCATGCCCATACCTCCTGTTTCTGCGATTGCGGTGGAGAGAGGCTCATACCGCAAGATATCGCTTTACCACCTCTTCGTCTTGCCATATGGCTTCCATAGTCGCCTGATGGACGATGGTTCCTTTCTCAATGATGTATCCCCGGTCGCACACGTGATTGCAGAACTTCAGATTCTGATCTGCGAGCAGGATCGTCACTCCGTGGCTGCGTATTTCTTGAATCGTTTCCATGAGCGCTCGGACCACCAGCGGCGCAAGTCCTTCGGACGGCTCATCCAGCAAGCTCAACGCCGGGTTCATCATGAGAGCACGGCCCAAGCTGAGCATCTTTTTCTCGCCGCCGGATAAGCTTATTCCCTTTTGCTTGCGCCGGTCAGCGAGCACTGGGAAGAGCGCTTCAACCTTTCCTTTTGTCCAGTAGCCGGAGCGTTTACATACCCGGCCGGCGATCTCCAGATTCTCCTCGCAGGTAAGATCGGGAAAAATCCTCAGGTCGTCGGGCATGTAGCTTACACCCCGTTGCGCAACAAGGTACGGAGGCAGTCTCAGGATCTCCTCGCCCTGGAACTGAATGGAACCATTCTTGGGAGGTGTTAGTCCGATGATGGATCGCAGGGTCGTAGTCTTGCCCATCCCGTTGCGTCCAAGCAGACCCACCGCCTCGCCAGCGTTCACATCAAACGAGATGTTCTGGAGCACGTGAGAGGTGCCATAGTACGTGTTGATTCGATCCACTCTCAGCATCATGTTCGCACCTCTTCGCCGAGGTACACTTCCCGCACGTGAGGGTTCATCTTGATCTCTTCCGGAGTTCCATCCGCTATGATTTCGCCGCGATGCAGTGCGATTACTCGGTCGGATAAAGAGAAGACCACGTCCATGTCATGTTCCACAATGATGAAGGTGACGTCGCCGGTTCCAGCTACTTGCCTGATGTTTCCGAGGATTTTGGTGCGCTCCACCGGGTTCATGCCCGCGGTAGGCTCGTCCAGGAAGAGCAGCCGAGGTTTGGCCGCAAGGGCGATTGCCACTTCAAGGAGGCGTTGGTCTCCGTGCGAAAGGGCGCGAGCTTGCATGTGGGCCTGCTCTGCGAGCCCCACTCGATCGAGGACTCGTTCCACGTCGCCCTGGACTTCCTTGTGGGCCGTTACCGGCTTCAGCAGCGTGTGAGCCTTGCCTCTCACCGCAAGAACCGGTATGGCGACGTTTTCAAACAACGTAAGGTTACTGAAAACATTTACGACCTGAAACGACCTGCACAAACCCTGTTTTACGCGGCGATACACCGGCTCATGCGTGATGTCCCGGCCCTGAAACCAGACTTCCCCTGAATCGGGCGCGAGATGGCCGCTGAGGAGGTTGATCAGCGTGGATTTGCCTGCGCCGTTGGGCCCGATGACGGAGGTCAAGACGCCTCTTTCAAAGGTGAAATCCAAATCCTTGGCCGCGGTCACCATACCAAAGGCTTTGTTGAGCTTGCGAACGTCCAGCAGCGTTTCGCTCATGTCACCATTTCTTTCCTTTTTGAAAGCGCATTCGCATTACGCGCGAGAGTAGCGTTTCAGAATCTCTGCCGTGGACCCGACGATTCCGCCACGGAATCCCATGATAATGGCCAGCAGAATCACGCCGAACCAGAACATCCAGTTATGGGTGAATCGTTCCACCACTTCCCGGAGCACCACAAAAACGATGCTTCCCACCAGCGGACCGGTGAAGGTCTGCAAGCCTCCGATGAGGCTCACCAGGACCGGTTCCGCGGATCTGCTCCAGTGCGATGCAAACGGCGTGATATTGCTTTCCAACAGAACCGCAAGAGTGCCCGCTAGTCCTGCAAAGGCCCCTGACACAACGAACGCCCCCAGCCGATAGGCCTTCACCGGCAGGCCGGCGAATTCGGCCCGGACATGGTTCTCGCGTATGCCGGCGAGGACTAGACCGAATGGGGATCGATAGATTCGATAGATCAGGAAGATACTTAAAACGAAAAAGAAGAGCACCACGAAATAGTATTGGTATTCCTTGTAGATCGGGATCTTCAAAATGCCGAGAGAGATCGCTGTGCGGGTGATGCCGTACAGCCCGTCATCACCTCCGGTAACGCTTCGCGCATTCCACATGAGCGAAAAGACCATCATGCCAAAGGCCAAAGTCAGCATCGCAAAGTAAATTTCAGTATGCCGCACACAGAAGAATCCGATAATCAGCGCAAGAAACGCTGCTGCTGCCACTCCAAGGAAAATGCCTAGGAGCGGATGCGGACTCACGTGTATAGTCGCGAGTGAAAGCCCGTACGCGCCGGCGGCGTAGAAAGCGGCATGTCCGAAGGAAAGTAGCCCGGTTCTGCCGAGTAGTAGGTTGTACCCCAGCGCAAAGATGGCAAGAATCATTACTCGCATCGCCAGGTACAGGACGAACGGCCCAGCCGACAATCCCAGGACGATCAAGATCGCCAAGACCGCTCCCCACAGTGCATAAATCCAATATCTGTTCATCGATCAGCTCTCTGCAAAGAAGCCCTGCGGTCGCCACAACAGGACCGCTGCCATGAGTATAAAGGTAAGGAACATATCAAGCATGGGTATGAACCTTGTCCCGAATGAAGTGAGCAAGCCGATCACAAGAGAGCCGAGAAACGCTCCCTTGAGGCTTCCGAGTCCTCCGATGACGACTACTACGAATGCCTCGATGATGATTGTTTCGCCCATTCCCGTGGTGAGCAATCCCACATAAGGAACAGCCAAAGCTCCTCCTACTGCGGAAAGCCAGGCCCCGAACACGAATACCGCGGTGTAGAGGGCCGGCACTTTGACCCCGATGGCCGCGGCCATATCGCGGTCGGAAGCCGCGGCACGGATTATCCTTCCCCACCAGGTTTTTTCCACGAGCAGATACAGACCCAACGCGACCAGAGGACCGACCACGATGATGAAGAGGTTGTACACCGGGAAGTTCCGTCCCAAGATCGATATGGACCCCGAAAGCCCGGGCACGCTCGGGGAACTCAGGGAGCCCGCGCCCCAGATCATCTTCACCATGTCGTCGAAGATGAGCACCATAGCGAAGGTCAGGAGCAGTTGGTAGGGCAGCTCAAGGTGATATACGTAGCGGATCAGAAACCGCTCCATTGCATACCCCACCGCGCAGACCACCAGAGGGCCCAGCACAAGTCCCAGCCAGAAGTTCCCTCCGATCAACTTCAGGGCGGTGAAGCACAGATACGCCCCCAGCATGTAAAAGCTGCCGTGAGCAAAATTGAGCACTCGGAGCACACCGAATATGAGGGTGAGCCCACTGGCCACCAACCAGATGAACATGCCCGCGGAAATCCCCGCCAGGCACACATGTACCAAAGATTGCAGCATGAGCGGTCACTCCCCGCGTTTGAATTCCTTAGGAGAGACGCACAGGAGCCAGCAAGCGCTGAAAGCGCTTGCCAATGGCGGGAGTTTTTGGGGAGGGTCCCGGGAAATCCCCCTGTATCCCCCTTTACAAAAGGGGGAGCGGTCAGACCCCCCTTTGCTAAAGGGGGGTAAGGGGGGATTTGAAGGGCCTCCCCGGCTACTCTTTCAAAATCTCTCGCACTTTCAAGCCATTCCTATGCCTTGAACGGCGGCTTGCATGTGTCGCCTTCAAACGGCGGTCGGTTGAAGCACTCCTTCGCAGGGACTACCACCTGCTTACCCATGATCTTAAATGGATATTTCGGATCGGCCTTTGTCAGGCCCCAGGGCACGTCGTACATCGCCTGGTGATCTTCTTTGCGGAAGACCCGACGCCCGGCAGGCGAATCAAGCTCCATGCCTTCGAGGGCCTGGACCACAGCCTTGGTCTCTTTTGACCCCGCGGCTTCCACCGCTTTCTTAAACGCATACATGGCGGAGTAACCGGTTTCGGAAACATAAGCCGGGTAATGATTCCAGCGTTTCTTGAAACGGGCCACCCAATCGTTGTTTTGCTGATTATTGGGGTACAAGAAGAAGTACCTACCGGATATCCAGATGTTGTCCGGCATTTCGGCCCCAAGCCCTTCAAGAACGTCCATTGCCGCGCCCACCGGGAACATCACGTGCTTGATCTTCTCGAAGAGGCCAGCTTGCGAAGCTTGTTTCACCATAGTAATCAGCTCGCCCGCCCATTCCGTCGAATAGAGTCCTTCAGGCTTGGCGTCCATAATCGTGTTTATGTGAGACCGGAAGTCGGTGGTTCCAAAGGGCGCCCACGAATCTCCGACAAACTTGACGCCGGGTTTGAGCTTGCCAAGCGTGTTCTTGAACATGTCCCAGCACGTGTAACCGTACTCGTACTTGGGGCTTATCGTTGCCCAGGTGTTGCACGGCAGATCCTTGGCCACGAATGCCGCGGCATTGCCGTCCTGATAGGTTGGAGTGCAAATGCGGAAGACCTGTTTGATCCCTTTCTTGAAGACTTCGTCTTCCGTGAGCTTTTCGGTTGCCGCATGGGTGACCATCAAGACGCGGTCGAGCTGACCCACCACCGGCGCGGCGGCCAGCGCTTGACCCGATGAATCCACCCCTGCCAGGAAGTCCGCGCCCCAGCTATCCACAAAGAACCGGCAGTTCTGGATGCACGCCGGCGCTGCAAGCGTGGAGTCGCGGATCTCTATTTCCAGCTTATTCCCGGCAATGCCTCCCGCGGCGTTGATCTCCTCCATAGCCATCAGGGCTCCCATCTTGTGGAACTCACCGTATCCCGCGAGCGTCCCGGAGAGTACGGCCTGATAGCCTACTTTGATCGGGCCCGGGATCTTGGCCGTGGCCCCCCACAACCCGACCGGTTTCACGACTCCGGGTCCCAAGGCCGCAGCCGCCGCGGTCACGAACCCTGCTTTCAAGAAATCCCTACGTGTCGTTCCGTGCTCGCCCATCTACTCCCTCCTTTGTTGCTGGCCGGACAGATCCGACAAATTGGATTGCCATTTCAAAGGGTTGAAACCTAACTTCCCGTGGTTACCAGATCGTCCATCCTCCGTCGATGAAGATCGTTTGGCCTGTTATGAAATCCGACGCGCGTGACGCCAAGAAGATCACCAGCCCTGCGAGCTCGTCCGGTTGCCCCCAGCGGCCCATGGGAGTGCGATCCACGATGAAACCGTATCGCTCGGGATCGTTGCGAAGCTGCGCGACCAATGGCGTCTCGAAATACGTAGGTCCGATTGCGTTGACTTGCACACCCTGCTTGGCCCACTCCAAGGCCATGACTTTGGTCATCTGCATGACCCCGCCTTTGCTGGAGGCATAGGCCACCTGAGACGGGAGTCCCACTGTCCCCAGAATGGAGGCCATATTAATGACTTTGCCATATCCGCGGGACAGCATATCCGGGACCACGGCCTGGGCCATAAGCAAGTAGCCTTTCAGGTTGGTGTTGAGCACCAGGTCCCATTCTTCAGAAGTGAATTCCAGCACGGGCTTGCGAACGTTCACCCCCGCGTTGTTCACCAGGATGTCTATGTGCCCAAATGCTTGCAGCGTGGTTTGCACGTTTTCGCCAATGGCCTGTTTGTCCAAGACATCCACACAATAAACTTCAGCTCTTCGGCCGAGAGACTCCACAGACGTCTTCACTGCTTCGAGTTCTTCCTTATTTCGAGCATAGAGCGCCACTTCCGCGCCGCCCGCGGCAAGGGCGTGAGCGATAGCCTTACCCAGGCCCTTTGAAGCACCTGTTACGACGGCAACTCGGCCACTGAGGTCAAACAGTTCGTGATGCATGAGCCTTGATCCTTAAGGGTGGTGTCACGTCAATGTGCGAGGCAAGCCTTTCATTGAAAGCTTTCCAAACAGCGCCTGGGAGCTCGTCCTCCGCCACTGGCTGACGGCCCACGTGAGATCCTTCAACAGAGATGCATCTCCGCGCGGTCGCAATTTCTGGGAGCTCTTCCTCCAGACAGGCCCGTGGACATCCATTCACAAGGAGCAGCCAATCCGCGTCGCTGTCGCTGCGTAATTCGATACCGAGACCCGATCTTTGAGCAATCTTTAGGAAACGACTCACAACAGATCCTCGATCTATCTCAGGGTTGCAGCCGCCGCAGTAACGCACGCGAATTCTCAGAGGCTTCGACTCCATAATCCTTGTGCAATCTCTTTGAAGAGACCGCGTCCGCGGTCACTTGGTGATACGGCGGCAGATCTTCACTTCTTCCGCCTTGATCTTCTCTTGCTGGCTGCGAAGATAATCCTCTTCGGAGGAGCCCACGATGCGTTCAAAGGCTTCATCTCTTCGTATGCCGGTGATGGTTTCCGCTAGCTCTCGCTTCTTGTCGAAGGCCCCACGGCGAGCGATCATGATCTTCTGCGCGGCCGGAGAACCCGCGCCGTGCATGGCTTCGGGAAGTCCCGCGCCCACCGACATGTTTTCCACTAGCCTGAGCATCTTCAGGATCTGGTGAACATCCACGTCAGCCTTGCCCGCAAAGAAGCCTGCGATCAGGTTGCCCATTTCCGGGTGCTTCAAGTCTTCTTCGGAGGGAAGGGTGATGATCTTGCCGCCTGCAATGTCCTGCGCGACGCGCATCCATTCATAGACCATGCGAGTGATGTTCAGCTTCGTGACATTTGCAAGCAGCGGGTTGATGTTGTAAGCGCCGGACGGCGTCTTGTGGCCTTCATACGCACACGCGAGCGAGCAAGCCCAGCAGGTCTCAGCCATTGCTACGATTTCCGTGAGCTTGTCGATGATGTGCGAGGCGTTGGCAATGCCGTGCGCGTCCGCTAGCCAATGGGAGCTGCCTGCAACCACGTCTGCAGCGCCTACCTTGCACCCGCCATAGTTCGATCGATGATGGCCCGCAAAAAGCTCGACCAAGGGCGCGGCGAATTGATACTCACCGGCCATAAAGACCCTTTCCCACGGCACAAAGACATCTTTGAAAATGATGAGCGCCTCTCCGCCTATGGCGCCGTACTTGGGGTTTCCCGTGTCCAGAGTGCCGTCCAGACGCCGCATATCGTTTGTCTGACGTGCGAAAACCAGCTTGATCCCCGGAGCGTCCACGGGAACAGCCAGCGCAACTGCAAAATCGCGGTCTTCCTCTCCCAACGCCCGTGTGGGCAACGCGATAATTTCGTGGGAATTGATCGCACCGGTTATGTGAGCTTTTGCGCCGTTGACAACTATTCCTTGGTCAGTCCGCTGCGATATGTGGAGGTACAGGTCGGGATTTGCCTGTTGGTGAGGTCTCAGGCTCCGATCGCCACGGGCATCGGTCATGGCCCCCGCGGACATCAGGTCATTCTCCTGGACGTAGCCCAGGAACTTCTTGAAGCGCTCGTGGTATTCGGTGCCAAGCTTTGCATCCATGTCATAGGTGATCGCGTAGAGCGCGTTGAGTGCGTCAAAGCCCACACACCGCTGAAAGCAGGTGCCGGTCTTCTGCCCGACGAGGCGCATCATGCGTATCTTCTTCACCAGGTCGTCAATGCTGTGGTGAATATGGGTGAACCGATTGATCTTTTTGCCGGTCAGATGCGAAGTCGCGGTTGTGATCTCCTCGTGAAGTGGGTCATGCGCGAGCTCGTACGTCATAGCCGCGGTGTTGACATGCGGCGCGAAAATGGGCTCGTCCACCACGTCCGTAATCTTCTCGCCCATGAAATACACTTCCGGCTTCAATTTCCGCAGCGATTCTCTATATTGCTTTCCCGTCATCATGGTCACGGTTTGAACCTCCTTGTGGGAATTGCAGTTAACGGGTAATAACGCTTCTAAGCAAGTTCCTTGTCGCGGAGTGCTCTCCGTAAGAATTTGCCTGTCAGAGTCTTCGGGATCTCCGCGACGATCTCAACCTGCCTCGGGTATTTGTATGCTGCCATGCGGTCTTTGCAGAAGGCTATGATTTCCTCGGGCGTCACGGAATTCTCCTGACCCTGCTTCAGAGCTACGAATGCTTTGACGGTTTCGCCCCGGTACGCATCGGGCACCCCCACCACTGCGGCTTCCCGCACCGCAGGATGTTGGTACAGGACGTCTTCCACATCTCTGGGCCAAACCTTGTATCCGGAAGCGATAATCAAGTCCTTCTTACGATCCACCACATAGAACCAGCCGTTTTCATCCATCTTGCCCACATCCCCGCTATACAGCCACCCGTCCTTTATGGCGTTTGCGGTTTCTTCGGGCTTGTTCCAGTACCCGGGAATGATCATCGGTCCACGATTTACGATCTCGCCCACTTCGCCGGCCGCGAGCTCACGCGCGTGGTCATCGAGATCCATGATTTTAGACACTGCCCCGGGGACCGGAACTCCCACGGAAAGAGCGCCGCTCTCAGGATCCACCGGCGCTCGCTGCCCAAGCGGGACAATGTGCGAAGGCGAATTCGTTTCGGTCATGCCGTACACATTGTGGAGCAAGAGACCGGTCAGCTCTTTGAAGCGATCGACCATAGCGTTGGAAACAGGGGCCCCGCCGCTGTAGGCCTTCACAAAGCTCGAAAGGTTCCGATTTGTGATGTCGCTATGATTCATCAGGGCTATATACACGGTGATGGAAGCCACCGTCATGGTGACCTTCCAGCGTTCGATCAGCCTGAGTGCTTCGGCCGGATCGAATCGGTAGAAAAGAACCACGGGAATGCCCGCTAGCGCTGCTATCGCCCCATGAGCCACCTCTCCGGTCACGTGGAAAAGCGGGGCCACACCGAGAACTACGTCATTCGGATCAATGCGCATCACGGACTGATACACACGAGCGCTGAACGCGATGCTGCCGTGGGTATTCATCGCGCCCTTGGGTTGGCCGGTGGTGCCCGACGTGTAGGTCAAATACGCGGTGTGATCGGGAGTTATCTCTGCGAGATCGACTGTCTTCCCATCGTATTTGCCGAAGGTTTCCATGAGATCGATACAGCCTGCTACGGTAGCCCGTTTCACGCGTTTGAGCATCTCAGGGCAAGGCGCATCCGCAGGAATGAAATCCAGAGCCGACGTGGTGAGGATTCGTTCGACTTGGGTATCTTTCAGGAAAGAGAGATCAAGATTCGCCGCAATATCATCGTGCGTCAAAAAGAGCCTGGCGCCTGAATCAGTGCAAAAGTAGGAAAGCTCCCGCTCCTTGTACATGGGATTGACCGGGACGACAATTATGCCAAGCTTCCACGCGGCATACGCAGCAATGAGAAACTGCGGGATATTCTGGAGGTCCACGATGATGCGATCTCCGGCACGCAGGCCAAAATCATGGAATGCCGCGGCTAGCGCGTCAGAGAGTTGATCGATAGTACGATATGAGATCGGGTGGTCAAAGTAACAGATTGCGGGAGCATCCGGTCGCGTCTTAGCTGAATTCCTGAAGTCACCTATGGCGGTAGCAGATCCGGTTTCCACGTCGGGAGGAACCCAGTCCGGATACAAACTCAACCAGGGTCTATCTTCGTATATCGATGCCATGAACGCCCCCGTCAGAGGATAAGCCAGAATGATCCGTAACCGGTTCTGTGTCCCAGAAAGAGCTTCCCGGGCCACTCCTTCAGAACTCCCTAGGTTCTCCGACCGCTTCTAGTGTCATGTCTCTCAAGTGCCTTACATGTCCGGCAGTAGGAGCCGTTCCGAGAGTCACGACTGGGCACAGGAGGACCTTTTTTGTCATTGCGAGCGTAGCGAAGCAATCTCACAGGGTTGCAGAATAGTCACTTGAGATTGCTTCGTCCCCCGGATCGAGTCCGGGGTCCTCGCAATGACACTGACTCGGGGACCGGCCGAATCAGTGTGGCTAAAGAAACTTGCGGAACGGCACACTAGTCGGTTCCTCCAGTGCATCGAAGTATCTGGCCGGTAAGATACTTGGATGAATCGCTCGACAGAAAGAGCACCGTATCAGTTATGTCAGAGATCTCGCCCATGCGGCCGGCAGGGATCTCGCTATTCAAGCGGTCCGCAAGCTCACTTTGGATCTTTGACGGCCGTATGGTGCGTATGAACCCCGGCACTATGCAATTGACGTTGATACGGTACCCGGCCATATTCCGCGCACAGGCATGGGTGAGCGCGATCACAGCGCCTTTAGCTGTTTCATAGCTCATGGAATCGGCATACCTGTCCCAAGCCCACGGCGCCAAATAGATGATGCGCCCTGAAGACCTCCGTGACATGCTCTCTTGAACAGCGCCGGCCACTGTTTGCGCGCGTGTGACGTTGTCCTGGAGCTTTTTGGCTCCCTCCAAACCCTCACGTTGTGTGCGAGGTCCACGCAGATTGCCGATCCCCACATCATGGACAAAGATGTCAGCCGGCCCAACCGCCTCTTCCATGTCCCTGAACAGTTCCGGGCTCATAGGGCCGTGGTCTGCGGTCACATAGCAAGTGAGTTCTGCGGTGCGCTTGGGGTTGAGCACAGGATACTCGCGGCTCTTCTTCACGCACTCCATGTGCGCGGCCACGGTAACGCCTTGGGAAAGAAGAAAGGAGACAATGGCCGATCCCAAGACCGTGCCGCCATTTGCCACGATCGCGACCTTTCCTTGCAGAGGACGCACGGACGGCTCGTGGTTCACCGGGACATCATCCGTTGTGAGGAATCCGTGCAGGAGTAGGTCCAGAATCGCCTGTTCTACCTCCTGAGCGGTAGCATTGCCTCGAAGATCCCACCTCTTGAGAACCCAAGCATCCACCATGGATTTGACCAGATTGGCAAGCACGCGGGCGTTGCACTCGCGAAGCACACCGGTCTTGACGCACTGCTCGATGATGGACTCGATTACCTCCAGGTGGGCCCGTTCTTTCTTCAAGAGGCTTCGCAACAATGGCTTCTTGAGGATGTGGCCTTCCTGGTAAATCAGCATGATCGCGTCCGCAAGACCGTCCATGGTGGTAAATTCGGCGCGGACCATGCGGCGTAGCTTCTCCAGAGGGTCGGAAACCTGCTCCAGCGCCTTGGTCATGGCCTCCATCGCGGAGCCCGCCGCGAACTGGTGAATCAGGAAGAATATGTCCTCTTTGGATCCCACGTAGTCGTAGATGTTGCCCTGACTCAGGCCTGCCTCTTCGGCCAGGTTTCTCAGCGTGGTTCTATGAAACCCTTTCCTGGCAAAGAGCTTGATGGCTGCCAGAACAATCTGTTCTCGTCGTTTTTCGACTAATTCCTGGTTCTTGACTGTGGTGGGAATGGTGCTCACAGCCGGGTCTCGTCATCGGGGGCGGTTTATGAGCGAGCGCTCGGTTTCCGAACGGCCACTCACAATCACATGTTCGAGCAGACGTTGTCAAGGAAAACTCCTCGTCGCCACATCGGCCCTCCACGGATGGCTCAAAGCCAATTGAGAGGCTCCAGCGTTTGGGAATGTCATATGATTTTGACAGACTTCTTCGCCGCGGCTAGAATTATGTCTAATGGTGCTATAACCCCACTTATTTCTTATTAAATCATGCCGCTCAGAGCGGGAATTTGAGAACAAAGGGAGTGGGGGGACAAGGGGGAGTACGGACCGTTCCGGCCGTCGATCTAGCGCAGGCAAATCGTCCGTGCATTTGAGAATGGGGCGTTCGGGGCTCGATTTGACGCGTGGCGTTTGTCTGAAGTGCTTTCCGGCGCGCTGGTCTCTCATATCTTTCAAAGCAATAACCGGAGTCCGGACGGAGGAGTGTCCGGAAGCCTGCGCGAAGGCGAGAGTCAAGCCTGGCAGAGGATCTCCGGTTCCGGCCGGAATGCCGTGGACAGGAGCTCGGCAGAAATGAATAAGGACAGTACACTTCTCGACCGTGAGCCTTTAGAAGTTTTGCCGTCGGGAAAGTACGAGCTGGTGACCGTGTTCTTCCGAAGGAGCGACCTGGTCAAGCTTCACAAGCTTGGAGGACCGCGCGCTGACCAGATTGCGATGGCCATGTGGCACTATCTCAGAGAAAAAGAGAGAAGCAACTGGGAGCCTCCGCCCCGTGCTCAACGAGAGGTCCTCATAGATGTGACGAGCCTGAACTGCGCCGTTCCCAAAGAGCTCGCCGTCCGAATACGATCTCTCGGCGGCCTCTGGCACTTGCATACAATGGAAGCGCTCCGGCTCTTCCTCACCTGAGCCGATCGGGAAGTCCCGTGTCCTGCCCCCACGTAACTGAGTCCTCACATTCCTGGCTCCGGCATCATTGAAATCCGGAACGGCATATTGTACAAACTGCTGGTCTCAGGGGATGGAATACCACGGAGAAGCCGGCGCATTCGTACTCATGAAATCTTCATACAACGACGCGTTCCTGGAGTTTATCAAGGCGTTTGCTCAGATAGGCAAGGATTCAAGGATTTTTCCCAAGAAATGCCGCGCGTGCGGCGCCGTTTACGGCAACTTCGCAGACTACATCCACAACACTAATCCGGTCGGCCACGGTCTCGAGCCTTATTTGGACAATCTGGACGTGCCGCGCACATTGCAGTACCGGAACTGCCGCTGCGGCACCACGCTCACCATATCCTTTACAAAGGAGACATATCCCCTTATCGAGCGCTTCTGGGAGATGATCGGGAAGGAGTCAAAGAAGTCCGGCAAGCCGGTTCGAGAAGTCGTTTCAGAGTTCCGCGAACAGTGTAATCGGTACATTAAAGAACAAGACGAAACCGCTGCGTAATAACGGCCTTCCGGCCCAAATGGTGGCGACCGCATGTGGAAATTGTTGTCAATGATCATCACTGAACTTTGGACCGTGATCAAGGAAACGGTCCAGGCCTGGTCAGATGACAATGTGCTGCGCATGGCAGCTGCACTTGCCTTCTATACTACGTTCTCCATTGCCCCCGCCCTTCTCATCGGGTTGGGAGTTGCCGGTGCAATCATCGGAGAAGCCGCGGCGAAATCGGAACTCAATGCCAAGATTCAGGAATTCCTGAGTCCGGACGTGGCTGCCTATGTCGCGTCAGTCCTCCACACCTTCTGGGAGGAGCTGAAATCCAGGAACCTGCCCATTGTCGGGGTCGGCGCAGGAATCGTGGCCGCGACGGCGGTGTTCGCGGAGCTTCAGAGTTCGCTCAACGCGATCTGGGGGGTGAAATCCGAAGGCATCAGAGGCGTGCTCAGGCTCCTGCTTCAACGCGTAGTCTCATTTGTCCTTGTAGTGGGAATAGGGATCCTTCTACTCGTGTCCGTTACCACCAGTGCGGTCCTCTCGGCCATTCAGGCATTTTTTGCCGATCTTTTCCCTATTCCGAACTTCCTGATCCACGGGCTGAACCTACTGGCATCCTTCGCAATGATTCCTTTGCTGCTCGCACTCGCGTATAAGCTGATACCCGATGTTCCCGTCGGGTGGAAGGAAGCTTGCATCGGGTCGGCTGTGGCGTCACTGCTGTTCCTGGCAGGAAAACATCTTTTCGGGATGTATTTGCGCCTGAGCATGTTGCTCTCTGTTTACGGCGCGGCAGGATCGCTGGTAATTCTCCTGGTGTGGGTTTATTACTCGTCCCAAGTATTCTTTCTGGGCGCGGAAATAACCAAGGTATGCTCAAGGAGGTTCGGCCTGCACTCTAGTGCCGACGCCGGTGATAATCGCGATCCGAATGACTGAGGCATGACCCCGCGTCCGGTAACGCAAAACACCGGGAAAGCACGTTTCATACAGATCCTCTTATCCGACTACTGAACGTTCGCATGTCATGGGCAGAGGAGGAAATTCAAATGCCGAATAAGATTACTTTAGCGCGAGGTTTCCTCGTATTAGGCCTAATCTCGATCTTGAGCATGAGCACGGCCGATGTCCAGGCCCAAGAGCGCATTCAGTCCAAGGTCCAGGTCGCTACGAAGACCAAACTGAGCGACAAGGAACGAAAAGCGATTTCATACGCTGCGGTGCGCATTTTGAGACACGTTCAACAGGCAAGGGTGGACATTAAATACAAGGATGGAAAAGATTCTCTACGTCACACCGAAAAGGCGTTGAAATTGGCGACCATCATTGAGAAAGCCCTGCCGCAATACACCGTGACAACCTCGGTCAAGTCCGGGGATCTCACGTACGAAGATGAGGAAGTAGTCCAGCAGGGGCTCATTCCCATATATGCCGAGCTGGATGAAGTGACTTCCATCCTGGTCCCTATCAGGCGTGCCAAAAGAGAATCTGAAGAGAGCCCGGCGGCAGGTGGCACCTCGCTTCAATATACAAGCGTGCTGTTGGATCTGAACGAGACCAAGTACGCATTGGCAGAGGCCAAGGCCCTTCTGGAGAAGCGAAACATAGAGGCTGCAGACAGAGCTTTGGCACGAGTCCAGGAAGAGGTTGTCTTCGAATACGATGAAGCGGATCTTCCGTTGGTACAAGCGCGCTGGAGTTTGGCCGACGCGGCCCGGCAGTACGCAAAGCAGGAGTACGATGCCGCGAAGAGATCTCTTGCCAGAGCTGCCTCCAGCCTGGAAATCTACCAGAGAAGATTTGGCGGCGAGATTTCAAAGCAGGTCCAGTCGTTGGCCAATGATATTAAGGCTCTCTCCGAAAAAATGGGCGAAAAGAGTGAGGCGGTCGCGGACAGCATCACCAAATTCTGGGACAGGCTGGTGAATCTATTCTAACGCCAAACAGATGAGAACTCGAAGGTAGCAAGCGAGGATTATTCACTGGGTCGTGCGGATGAGTCCGGCGGACTGGGAAGGCTTCGCGGAGACGGGCCTCTTCTTCATCATCTGGCCTGCCATCGCTTGGTCTTTCTTGGCCAGATCCGGTTTCTTGCTGTTCTCGTAGAGCTGGGCTCGGCTTTGGTACGCCTCGGGATTTTCCGGATCCACCCTGATCGCTGTGGAGAAATAGAGCTCAGCCTCGTCGTAACGCCCTTGGTTCATGAGGTCGTTACCCTTGGAGACGTAGCGGTCCGCGCGGTCCGGTCTGTCGTCGAAGATGATCGCCGCTTCACGGGAACACGCGCTTTCACCGGAGCCGTTCCACGCTGTCACTGCAAAATGGTATTTTTCGCCCCTTTTCGGATTGGTGATGATAGCAGTGTTTGACGGAAAGTCCGCGAGGTCTCTAAATTCTCCGGGGTCGGTCCCCCACATCACCGTGTAATGATGAGCGCCTTCCGAAGCATTCCACGAGAGATGAATCGCGTCGTCCACGATCTGGAGCTTAACATTGGTCGGAGGAGCTGGAGCGCGCCTAGGTGTCCCTGTCTGCTGCGCGCTATTGCAGGAGGTCAAAAAGGTCACCGCAGCAATTAAGCCTAATACTCCCCGCCAGTTAACGGTAATAATCAAACAACTACTCCCTTGACTAACCCCGATCGATCAATTTTACTGCTTTCAGCTTTGAAAAGCAATACACAGGGCAGAATTCTCCGGGTTGCCGAGGGCTCACCCGGGTACCGCCCTGCTTTCCTGGTCCGTCGAGCTCCGCGAGGCAGGCCTGGTATCAAGCGGAACCAGAGAATCAGTAAAGCGGCCCGGCAACAATTCCACCGAAGCAGTGGAAAGCTTACTCATACCTTATGAGTTTTCCTGAAGTCAAGCCCCGAGGCGAAACAACAGAGAAATCGCTCCAGATGGCGTGGGGAGAGGGTGGGGTTTCTCTTGCCGCAATCTACGAGCGCCGAAATTCCGAGAAGAAGCGCCAGCAGAACCAGACCACCGACTCCAAAAGAACGGTGATCACGATGATCAACCCGAAGAAGACAAAAAAGGGAAGGGACCCCGGCACTTCTTCAAGAATAAACAGGATCACGAACAGCAAAATGCTCCCCGCAATGACGATGATAACCCCCGCGGAATGCATTACCGCCTCCAAATGTCCGGCTCGGCAATGGATGCACCGTCAACTGGCTAATCGCTTGAACCTCGTTCATCATCCTGTCGCCTGGGTCTCATCGCGGTCTGGTCCCAGAAAATCAACAACATAACCATTCGATCGACGCGGTTCCCACGCTCCGAAGCCTGCACGATTTCGGAAACAAACAGAGGCGCTCTTTCAACCGAGAACAGGCTGCGTCACAGGCGCAATTGACCCACATGTACTCCGCCGATCATGAAAACGAACCAAGCAGTTTGCGCAACGGTCTGTCCCACCTTGAACGAGGTTCCTCTCGTTTCGATCCAGGTCACGATTATCACCGCGCTCCACGCCCCAACCAGAGCTGCTAGTCCGTACATGCTATAGCTCAGCCACTGGAAGAGAGCGAAGATCACCTGGTGCACACAAAGCGCTATCACGGGCCTTGGCTGCATGTGGCCTCCTTATGGCGTTGCTCCTCCCCTTTCGGGGAGCTTCCGTCATTCAACCCTATAGTATAGTGCCTCCTTGGCCCGAATCCTTGCCAAATTCTTAATGCAATAGATGCACGGGATCCGCGAGGGATTCGCGTGGGGGTACATGCCCAAGCAGCTCCTGCTATTTCTTTGACACAATCCTTTTGATCTGCTGCCTATATGACGCGGCGAGGTTGACGCCGCGGGCTTCTTTCGACTAGTCTGGGGATTGAATTCATGCATCCCCGCACTACACTCGGAAGCAGCCGGTGTGCCTCTTGAGGCAGGAAGCGGCTTTTCGTGACCCACTTCCCGATCGAGACGCACGCCCGACAGGAGTAGCAACGCGATGTCACTCATCAGCAAGAACGAACCGGGCCGCGAGGTCCTGCTTATGGGGAACGAGGCCATAGCCAGGGGTGCCCTGGAAGCTGGAATCAGCGTGGCGGCCGCATACCCGGGTAATCCTTCGTCAGAGATCATCGACTCTTTGTCGAAGGTGGCCAAAGAGTTGGGCATCTACGTGGAATGGTCCGTTAATGAGAAAGTCGCTCTGGAAGTGGCCGCGGCCGCGGCGGCTTCCGGATTGAACGCTATCGTGGCCATGAAGCAGAACGGCATGAATGTAGCCTCAGACTTCCTGCTGAACCTGAACCTCTCGGGCATTCGAGGAGGACTGGTTCTGGTGGCGTGCGACGATCCGTCGGGGATATCGAGCACAAACGAACAGGACTCCCGCGTGTTTGCCAAGCTCGCGGACTTGCCGCTCCTGGAGCCTGCCACGTTTCACGATGCCAAGGACATGGTACGAGAAGCGTTCGCCTTGTCCCGGGCCATCGAAAACGTGGTGATAGTCAGGAGCGTGACACGAATCTCGCACGCACGCGGAAACGTGGTTCTTGGGCCTCTGCCTGAGACTCGACCCGCGCCTCACTTCGATACGTCTCGGCCCTTGGCAGCCATGCCGGTCTCCGTTACTCATCCGCGAATCCATCAGAGACTGAAGCAGGCAGCAGAAAGGCTAGCCGACTCGCTGTTCAACACGTACCAGGGACCGGACAAGCCGGAACTACTCATTCTGGCTTGTGGAGCGGCATCGCTCTTTGCCAGGGAGGCTGTGAGCTATCTCGGGCTGGAATCCAGGGTGGGGCTGGCAACAATCGGAACCACGTGGCCTTTGCCGGAAGCATTTCTGCTTAAGCATCTCGGGAACGCGGGTCGAGTGCTCTTCCTCGAAGAAGTGGATCCGGTCCTGGAGAACAACGTAAAGGAGCTGTACGCGGACCACAACGCGGACCTGCCGCGGGTCCGGTTCCTCGGAAAGAAGTCCGGAGATGTGCCAGACACTGGAGAACTTACGCCTGGGCTGGTAATTCGCATTCTCGCGAACCTTATGGACGTTGCGATTCCGGATGTGCCTTCCGACTTCGGTGTGGCAGCTAAGGAGGCCGTGGAATCCTTTGCTCCGTCCAGATCTCTGGCATTCTGCGCGGGTTGTCCGCACCGTGCTTCCTTCTGGGCGATCAAGAAAGCCCTAGCTCTGGACGGCCGAGACGGAGTGGTCTTTGGTGATATCGGCTGCTATGCCCTCGCATACATGGCTACCGGGTTCTATCAGTCCAAGACGCTTCATGCCATGGGTTCCGGGGCCGGTATGGCTTCCGGTTTCGGTAAACTGGGTAGGTTCGGATCCACCCAGCCGGCCATTGCAGTGTGCGGCGATTCCACGTTTTATCATGCGGCCATCCCCGCGTTGATCAATGGAGTGCATCACCGCTCGGATTTCTTGCTGATCCTCCTGGACAACAGCGCCACGGCCATGACGGGCTTCCAGCCGCATCCGGGCAGACCGGTGGACGCGATGGGACATGACGCTCCCCAGGTGCTACTGGAAGATGTCTGTCGGTCCCTGGGTGCGAAGACGGTTGTGAAAGACCCGTTCGCACTGGAAGATGCCGCGATGACCGTCTACGAGCTTCTTCAGGAAAAGGGGCCGCGATGCCTGGTCCTGCGCCAGGAATGTGCGCTGGTTAGAGCCAAGAAGGGGCCGAAACGCCGACCGGCCACTGTAGATCCGGAGAAGTGTATCGGAGAAGACTGCGGATGCAATCGGCTGTGCACCAGAGTCTTCAGGTGTCCCGGCCTCAATTGGGATGCGAGCGTGGGCAAGACTAAGATCGATGAGGCCATTTGCACAGGGTGCGGGGTCTGCGCGGACGTATGCCCGCGTGGAGCCATCATAAAGGAGACCGCGTGAATGGAAAAAGATCCCTATAACATCATAGTTACCGGAGTCGGCGGGCAGGGGAACGTGGTCGGATCACAGCTGATGGGCGCGGTCCTGGTGGGGCTCGGCTACAAGGTGACCATCGGCGAAACATATGGCGCGACTCAGAGGGGCGGATCGGTCATGAGCCATGTGCGCGTCTCCAAGTCTCAACAATTGGGGCCGCTCATCCCTCCCAGGTCTGCCGACCTGGTCATTGCGTTGGAACCGAGCGAGGCTGCCCGCGTACTTGGGCACTTCGGTAACCCGAACACTGTTGCGCTCGTCAACACAAGACCGGTGTATCCGGTTGACGTGATCAGCGGCGACCGGGCATACCCTGAGGCCGACCGCCTCCTGGAAAAGATCAAGTCTCTATGCAAGCAGGTTTACTTCGTAGAAGCCACGAAAGAAGCCTTGGAAATGGGCAACCCTATTCTAGCCAACATCGTGCTGCTCGGCGCGGCCGCGGGAGCAGGCCTGCTGCCGATTTCCGAAGAGCACCTGGCAAGAGCCGTGGCAGACTACATGTCCCCGAACGTGGTGGAAATCAACAGGACCGCGTTCCGCAGCGGCATGGCCCTGATCGCAAAAGAGGGATGACGTGAAACGATATGCTGATTCCGTCATTGCGAGGACCCCGGACTCGATCCGGGGACGAAGCAATCTCCATTGCCTGAGTTCGGGAGATTGCTTCGGGCTAGCGCCCTCACAATGACAAGTTTCAGCTTTGTTGGTCTCGGAAATCGCTGCAATATTCAACGCAGAGTACCGTAGGAACGGATCTCACCTCATCTCACCTCACCTCTAAAAAGGACCACTCACGCAGGCGGGTCCGGCACTTCCTTTCTTAGAGCCACTTTGTCCACTTTGCCTGTCGGGAGCAAAGGCAGAAGCGGACGCACAAAGAACTTCTTGGGAACCTTGAAGTTGGCCAACTTGGCCTTGCAGAATTCCCTCAGCTCGTCTTCCGAAACCTCTTTTCCAGGTTGAAGCATGGCAAAGGCCCACCCAACCTGTTGATAGACTTCGTCTGGAACCGCAATCACGGCAGCAAAGAGGATGCTTTCGTGAGACTCGATGACTTCTTCTACCTCCCTGGGGTAAACGTTTTCGCCGCCGCTCTTGTACATCTCTGATGTTCTACCGGTTAGGTGGATATAGCCTTGCGGGTCTTTGAAGGCCAGATCTGACGTGTAGTACCATCCGCCTTCGTCCAAGACTTTCTTTGTTGCTTCGGGATTGTTGTAATAGCCTTTCATGAGAAAAGGCCCTCTTACAGCAACTTCTCCAATTTCTCCATCAGGGATTTCCTTGTGCTCCGTGTCCACGATCTTTAGTTCAAAGGGCTCCGCGATCTTGCCCGCGGTGTGTAGGAGCGTTTCGTTGCCATCACCCTTTTCCGTGTACGTCACGAACCCGCATACCTCGGTACTGCCGTAACCGGTAATCATTGTGGCCCCAGTCTGTGCGCAGATTTGAGACAACACCGCGACCATTACTCGTGGAGCGGCGGCGCCGGCCCATAAGAAATGCCGGATACTGCTGAGGTCGGTTTGGAAGAACTGTGGGTCCCTGAACTCGAGCAGAAACATGGCCGGCACCTGCCCGAGATGCGTAATCCTCTCTTGTTGCACCATCTTGAGGGTTTCTGACGGGTCGAACTTGTCGATGCAAAGCAAGAATGCCCCTGACATGATGCCCCCAAAGCCCAACTCGACCACAGAGGCCACGTGGTTGATAGGGAAGTGGATCAGACCCCGGGACGTTTCATCAAAATAGAATTTCTCCGTTTCGACCTTGATGTTTTCCACAATGCTTGAATGCGTGTGAATGACCCCTTTGGGCTTTCCTGTGGAGCCGGAAGTGTAGAGCAAAAGCGTGGGATCGTCGTCGGCAACGTCCGCGGTGCGCTTTTCCAACTCCGCGTTCAAATGGGTCCTTTGCTTGGAGATGAATTCAGCGAATGTTTCCGTTCCTTCAAAAGGTTGCCCGATGACAAGCACTTTCTTGAGACATGCAAACTCGTTCATGAGGCTCGTGATGGTTGAGCTCAGATCGTTGCCCATATAGTCCCGTAAGGCGATCAGCACTGTCGGTTGGCAATCTCCGATCAGGTATCGCATTTCATCCAACGTAAACTTAGGAGACAGCCCTAGCCATGTAGCTCCCACTTTTCCCGCGGCCACGAACGTAGTCAGAAACTCGGTCCGAGCCATGGAGAGCAGGGCCACGCGGTCCCCTTTCCCGACCCCGATATCGAGAAATGCCTTGGCGATAAGATCCATTCGAGTCTTGAAATCGGCCCACGTGAGCCTTTCACCTTCGAAAGCCAGTGCTTCGGCTTGCGGCCTAGCTTCCGCCCATTTTTCCACATAATGCCACGTTTGAGTCAGACGCCTCCAGCTCACGATTTCCTCCTTTTTGCTGAGAGAGCTTGTTCGTTAAAGAGAAGTTCGTGCCCGATGCCTACCTGTCACCGCGTTCCAACCGGGCGTACCCATTGCTGATTACGAGGGATCCCGCCGCGTTGGAGACGTGGAAAAAGAGACCTGTGCCTGTTGCGTCGGATGAGCGTGCGGACAGTGCCACCCGGATTTCTGAACCAGGCATGACCATGCCGGTGAAGCGACACCCCACCTGCCGGAGGGCATGAGGATCGCCGTCAGCCTCACGATTGATGATCTCTCTGACCGCATACGCCAACGTTGCTGTTCCCTGAAGGATGATGCCGGGTAGTCCAACGCCGCGGGCGAACGCGACCGAAGTGTGGATGGGGAAATAAATGTTGGTGCACCCGTCGTACACAAATGGAGCGAGCTGGTTGATGAAGATAGGGGCGTCCCATAACGGCTGATCGCTTCCTGGGTGGCTGGGAGCGGCGGGAAGCGGTTCAACTGTTGTCGCAGGACCGGAGCAGTCCACCCCGCGCATGAGACCGCCGATATGCTCTGTAAATACGGGCTCACCGTGTTCATCCAGAGCTTGATAGCGAATTACGGCCAAAGTGCCCGCTTTGTGAGGGGAAATGGCCGCCAAGGAGCCTCTGATGGTTAATTTGTCGGCAGGCCGCACAGGCCGATGGAAGAAGAGATCCTCCGTATAATGGACTTGAGTGAGGAGCACTTCTTGTGGAAAGTCTTCGGCCTCGATGTATTCCCAGAGCCGTTCCGAGATGGGCCACGTCACAGCTACTGCGAACATCGGAGGGGCTATAATGCCTCCTTCACGTTCGTCATCGAAATAGACCGGGTTGTGGTCATCAATCGCGGCCGCGTAGTTCATGGTGCGACGCCAGGTGACTTCCGTCTGATACGTTTTGAGGCTGATGCCGGCGAAGTTGGTATCCAGCTTCACGAGGAGCTCCAATGGTTGCGGATGGGGTAGAAGAGTGCGAGCACGCCTTCCTCTGAATACGCGAGATAGCTCGGTTGTCTCCCATCTTCATGGCAAGCGTAAGATAGGGGAGGGCAGGGCCGGGAAGGACCTCTAATACCGATTCGCCATAAAGAACATAATGTTGCCGACAGTTGTCATTGCTGTACGTGTCAAGTAATTCGTGGACAAGAGTTGAGGAACGCTACGGGGGATTTTCCTCCTAGTGCTTGATGGGGTCTTTCGTTGTTATAGTAGTAGATGTACTGCTCGAGTTCTGTCT
>JBMOME010000384.1:0-3106 GCA_049323095.1 Thermodesulfobacteriota bacterium | reverse complement strand
TTGGCCGATGGCATCAAAGCAATTCTCACAAGGTCAGGACAAGGAACACCTCCCCAAAAACGTAACCAGGGGGGGCCAAATCCGCAACTCTGCCTCTCGTTGGCTTAGATTTTTGGGGAAACTCCAGAGAAGAAACGGGCTTGAACGGCTTTGTGAAAGCTTTACGCTACTTTCCGTGGACGAAGATCGTGGGATACGAGATTGCGCATGAGCCCGACCAGGTCATCGTCACGGTGCCGGAGTGCCCGACCCAGAGGGCCCGTCTGAACAGAGATCTTGGGGAATACGCGTGCAAGGAGATGCATCGGGGCGAGTTCGTGAACTTTGCCCATGCGGTGGATCCGTCGATACGGGTCGAATGCCTCCATGCGCCTCCGGACCCGCATCCACAGGAGAGATTCTGCCAGTGGAGATTCACAACGCCCGATTGATTGCATGACGGACGACTTGACAGTCCGTTACGGAAATGTTACTCTTATCAAGGCCTTATTATTGTAATCCTCATCGAATGATTGCCCATGTCTACTGAGATTGAAGCCAAAGTTCTCAATTCCCTAGTGCGGGATCGGTACCTCCTCACCCAGGTAATGGGTGACGGACTCCTACCTGACGTATTCAGGGACCTGAATCTCCGCATTATCTTCAAAACCGTCACCGAGATGAGCCACATCCCCGACCAGGTGATCGACTGGATAACGATCGAAGAGCACCTCAAGAAGCAGGGACGGTTCACGCCTGAAGTCGGTCAGGCGCTGGGGACAGCGCGGGAAGATGATGGAGTCGACGCGGACCAAGTGATGGCGTACGTGGAGATTCTTAAGGATCAGAGCCTGCGCGACAAACTGTACAAGCTTTCGCAACTTATGGCCGGCTACGCGATGCGCAAAGGGCCCCACAAGGATCACGACTTCCTCGATTTCAGCAACCGAACGATTCAGACGCTGATCGAGATGCAAAAGCAGAAGACTCAAAAGCGTATGCTTCCTGTGCGGGAGACGATCTCGGAAATAAAGGACCTCACCAATCAGGACAAGGATGGAGAGAAGATATTGCTAGGTTTCTCTATCCATCCTCACGAAAGGCTGGAGCACGTCCTTTCCGGAATAAGAAAGGGATTCTACTATGGCCTCGCGGGGCCGCCTCGCCGGGGAAAGACCACGCTGGCGCTGGATATTGCCTCGAGGCTCGCAGAGAATAACAACTTCCCCGTCCTTTTTTACACGTGGGAACAGACCAGACGCACCCTCGCGGCACGATTACTGGGCCGGGAATGCTATATGAATCCCGTGAGATTGCTTACGGAGGTCTCACCGGAAGAGAAAAAGCGTCATGCGCTCGTGCAGAAAGTGATTGAGCGATCGAGGGCATACAGCGACAACTTGTTTATCATCGAGGCAGGGCGGACGGATACTCTCGATCGGATCAAAGCCCAGGCGTATAACGTGATGCACGAATTTCGGTCCGACAACATCGCAATATTCCTCGACTATCTTCAAAAAATACCGCTTCAGCGGCCGTACGAGGACATCCGAGGCCAGGTGAACGAAGCATCCGCGCAGCTGGCGGATTTGAGTCTGCAACTGAACTGCCCGGTCTTTGCCATTTCCGCGATGGACAAGGAAGGCTGCAAGCTCGACGAGAAGCCTCCCTCGTACGACGAGTTTTCAACCACCTTCTATGCAAGACCCACCATGCACAACTGTGTGGGAGGCGGCGACCTTGAATACGATCTGGACGTGGCCTTGGTCCTGTCGAAGGACTGGGTGGCCACTAAGAACCTCCAGGATCGCCTCAATTTGCAGGAAAAGGAAGAAAAACGCGGGGATACGCCCCAGATCGACATCATCAATGTCCATATTGATAAGAATCGAGATTCGTCAGGTGAAACCGCGCCCACAATTCAGTATGCTTTCTTCATCACGATCAATAAGTTCGTCGAAGTCGGATTTAAGACCGAAGCCGAATACAGCAAGGATTTCAGGGGATTCGCTAAGGCCGAAGATGTTTTCGGCACCCTTCTGGACACAGGCATATTCAAACTTTAAGAACAATGGGAATCGAGTCAAACCAGTTGTCCTCGCGGCGGCCAATGCACGTGAGCTTGGTGGGATCGATCCGACACGTGAGTGCGTATGTATCTGCAATCGATAGAGATAGAGCGAGAGCGCTTTCCCAATCACGACCATTTCCCTTTCAGCCTGAAGGTCCTTCGGAACACACCGCGGATCGTTCTAGATGCACCGGTCACGCTTCTGGTTGGTGAAAATGGGTCCGGCAAATCTGCATTGCTCGACGCGGTGGCGCGAAAGGGTGGGTTTCTTCCGTGGGGCGGAACAAAAGTGCATCGGGTGCACGACAACCCTTACGAGACACAGCTGGCGAATTACATCGCTCTCGACCTGGAACCGAGACACCCATACGGATTCTATTTTCGCGCCGAAGCATTTTTCAATTTCGCTGCGTCGCTGGATGACATCATTCTCGACGATCCCGCGCGGGACAAGTATTTCGGCGGCGGCTCGCTCAACGTGCTGTCACATGGGGAAGCTTTTCTGAATTTCTTCAGAGGGTACAGCTTTCAACTGGATGGGCTGTATCTGCTTGACGAGCCGGAGGCTGCTCTTTCCCCGGCCAATCAGCTTGAGTTCGTCAGGCTCATTCTCGGTTCATTGCAAAATGGGAACCGTCAGTACATTGTGGCCACACATTCTCCGATCCTGCTCGGATGTCCTGGTGCGCGAATCCTCACGTTCGACGACTCTCAGATTCGCCCTATCAGTTTTGCCGAGACGCGTCATTACACATTCTATAGAGATTTTCTTAATGATCCTGATCGGTTCTTTCAGTCATGAGCCTGCGATACGATCGAGAGAGGCCATACGGCACCTCTCGTTCCCAATGTGGGCCTTTGTTTTAAATTGTTAGCCGTTCAACGCTCTCACTGTCACGCGCAGTAAACAAAAATGGGGCCAGATTCTCTCCTTGACAGGTTTCTTGCGTTACCCAAGGGATGGAGGTCGCCCATCGATCCCGTCATCATCTCCAATGTTCTCGACAGCATAAGCGACAGCATCGTGGTTCTGAACCAGGACGGAGACGTGGTCTA
>JBMOME010000383.1:0-26315 GCA_049323095.1 Thermodesulfobacteriota bacterium | reverse complement strand
TTCAGGCAGGACCACGTCGGCATACCATGCGGTATTGCTCCAGTTCACGTCGATGGCCACGACCAGCTCGAACTTGTTCAGCGCCTTGATCAATGCATTGGTGTCGGGAGTTGAATACAGCGGGTCGAATCGATAGATAATCAGGGCCTTCACCGGATAAGGTTGCTCCGTTTCCGCGGCTTCCACGAGCATGTGGGCAATGCCCTGACTCTTGTCTACGATAGGGAACTTCTTGCCCGGGCCAATACCGTCGAACCGATCTCCCTTGGGTGCTTCTATTGTGGATGGAAGCTCTTTCAGTCCTTTCTTACCGACATCCGTGAGGCCCTTCTTAAAGAACAGTCCACCCTCCGCCTCGTAGCTTCCCATCAGGGCGTTCAAGAAGAGAATGGAGCGCCTCATGTGGAATTCGCTCACGTAGCGGGCTGCGAACCATCCGATGTGGAAGATCACCTTGGGCTTGGCTTCGCCAAACTCTCGGGCAAGCCGTCGAATGGTGGCAGCTTCCACGTCGGTTTCTTTTTCCGCCCATTCCGGTGTGTAAGGCTCCACATAATTGCGCAGCGCATCAAAGTCCTTTACCCACGTCTGGACAAAATGCTCGTCGTACAAGTTGCTCTTGATAATCTCGTTCATGAGTGCCAGGTTGAAGGCCCAGTCTCCACCCGGCCTGATCTTGACCCAGTAGTACGACCTGACCGCGGTTTTGGACGCTCGGGGGTCAACGGTGACGATCTTGACTCCATTGTCCATCGCGGCCATCAACTGGTTTACTTCTGCAACGGTCAAGGATTCATAGATGTTTCGACCGTAAAGAACCACGTATTCCGCGTTCTCGATATCGAAACCGAGCGCCTTGCGTCCCACTCCTAAGGTCGCCTGACACGCAGTGTGCAAGGAAAGCGGACACACGCTGTTATGAGTGAAGTCGTTCGGGGTGCCCAGACCGCGGGCGAATGACTTGACGAACTCGTTATTGAGGCTACCGCGATAGCCGACCAGAATGCTCTGGGGACCCCATTTCTCCGCAATGGCCTTCAGTTTGTCGGCGACATAGTCATACGCCTCGTTCCAGCTCGCGTCGCGCCACTGGCCTTCTCCACGTGGCCCGACTCGAATCTGTGGGCGCGTGGGTTTCTCCGAATCGCTGAGGAACCACTTTGCCGCAGCGCCCTTTGCGCAGAGCCGAGTTCCTATGGAGCCAACCGCCGGGTTGCCGAATATGGTCGAGACGACTCCGTCGTCCAGGACCACTTCTATGGGACAGCGTGCAGAACACATCTCACACTGGCTATATGCTTTTGTTTCCATTGTCGAAACACCTCACCGCATCTCAAGGGGTTAATAACGAACGCTTGCTATTGTGAAACTCCAACTGGCGCATTCTCTGGTCGTGAACGTCTCGCTCCCTATTCGGGCCAGGGGGATGATCGCCAAATCCGATGCCACGCGTCGGAAAGGATCGGTGGGACGGGCATCTTGCCCGTCCTGCGCTTTGGACAGGAAATCCCGCGTTTCGCGGGATTGTCCCACCAAAGCCATGGTTGGCGACCGTATTCATGAAACCTAGGTTGCCTTGTCATTTGCCGGACAGCTTCTGCTCTCCTTCCGTTGGGGCTAAGTCCGCAAGCGTCTTCGCCCTCCGGGGCCGTAGGTCGTACGAATCGAGGATCGCCTTAATTCTCTTGAAATAGGGGATCCTGTACTTGATCCGCCGGAATATGAGATACGCGGCCGCGTACAGCGCGATGAAGACCGCAGGAAAACCGAGTGAGTATTCGGAGAAAAGGAGTGGGAACTCCACGTCTGCAAATCGATACTGCATCCACACCAACGCGAAGGGAATGGGCCAAAGAAATGCTCCGGAAAGCGCAATCTGCATGAAAAACGACCTTCCGAACGCATCGTTGGCCAGCTTGTTCGCGGCATCGTACGCGGCTTTTTCGCCGGCTTCCAGCGCGTCCATCGACAGGTTCTGATAACGAATGACTTCGTCGGTGACTTTGTCGATGCGCTTCCTGGTGATGAGGAAGACCACGGAAATGGTGAGTTCTCCCAATATGAGCGCTATGGAAGCTAGGAGAAACGTCCCCAGCATAAAATCCGGAAAAGTGTACCCTGTGATCCGGTACATCCAAATCAGGTAAGGGTCCAGTACGAGGTACGCAGAATGCATGTCCATGATGATCTTCACACGGTTAGTATTGGGGCCGATTTCCGCCGACCCCAATACTAAAGCGTCGCGGCCAAAGCATGTCTTCGACTACATGCCGGGAAAGATCGAGTAACCGAGAAAGCCTTTTGTCGTGTATCCCACACCCACGTACACCGCGAGAACCACAAAGATCCGCTTCAACCAGATGTCGGGAATGTATTTGGATGTCATGGGACCCACGATGGAACCGACAAAGATCCCGATAAGTTCCACGCCGATGAAGGCTAGATCCACGGGAACGCCCTTGACGAACATGTATGAAAAGATCGACGTGATCATGCTCACGAGAACGCCCATGGCCGAAGTGCCTGCCACGACGTACATCGGCAGACCGGCGATTGAAGTCAGGAACGGAACATACAAGAAGCCGCCACCCACCCCGATAAACGAGGAGATGGCCGCAATCACAAAGCCGCCGATGAGCGGCCAAATGGGATTGAACGAGAACTCCACCCCGTAGAAGGTGAATTTGATTCTGGACGCGCCCCAGTGGGTGACTTGCACGCCACGGGCCGATTCGCCAGCCTTCTCACCCGCAGCTTTCTTGATGTGTTCCTTCTCAAAGGCTGCTGCAGCTTCCTTTGCAGCCTTCTTGCTCTTCTGTCCCGCTTCGGTGGTCTCGTAAAAGAGAAAGCATCCGATGACCAGCACGATAAGGCCAAAGTAGCCGATATACGCACTCAGATTGATTTTCCCCGCGGTCAAGACCGGGATTATATATGCCCCGGCAATCCCACCGCCGGCCAGAAAGAGGCCCAATGGCAAAACCAAACGGCCCATTCGATAATACGTGAGCGAGGAGATGAATGCGGACAATCCAACCAAATATTGGTTGCTCGTGCGGATGGAGTCGGTGAGCAGCTTGTTGAGTACCGGACTCGTGTCCTTGAATGTCCTCCCATAGTCGGCAAGGCCGAAGACCGTGATGTGCCCAACGCCGGCCATGATGCCGCCGAAAGCCCCCACCGTCGAAAAGATCCATCCCGTCCAGATGCCCCAGAGTATACCGAGCAAGAGGTTGGGCTTGGGCGCGCCCGGAATTCCCATAAACCCGGGAGCTGCCTTCGAGTCGATCTGACCCTTCCCCGTTCCGGTGGGAGTCTTCGAGATCGCGTCCTCCAGTTTTCCCGCCTCCACTGGGGAAGCCATCATTGCCGTGGCGAAGGCCGCTATGAGGGCCACTGCCAACACAACCATCCAACGTCCGTTCATTCTCTCTCTCCTTCCGATTCGGGACCGCCTCTAAAGCGGCCCATCAAGCATAATAAGAGCCCTGCTGCACGTCGGAAAACACGTCCTCACCAGGTCGCTCGTTACAATAGCCCGACGACAAGGCCGCGTTTCCGAGGATCCGTCCTTTGCTTCAACAATACCTGCTCAACTTTCGGCGATGGCGCGGTTCCGTGAAGAATCACACGGGCTGATGCGCAGCCCGCGAATTGGGACGGGCGAAACCGCGTGAACCGGTCACCCCCTACCCACGGCCCCCCCTATTACCTACTCACTACTAGGCCGACCGTGCTCTCCCGTTGTTCGCATGTCCGATCAAGAATAAGCAGGCTAACAGAGGCCGTGGGAGAAACCTAAGATGTTAAGTTAACCCAACCGGCAAAGAATGTCTACCAATTTTTTGCTACCCCATCAATTTCCTCCCACAATCGCTTCACCGCCCTATCCACGCAGACTTCCACTTCTCCTCCGAGGACAGGAGCATAATAGCCAAGGTCAAAGACCATCCCATGCAAAAGGTCAGCCTGGAGCCTCACCTATGCGCACCGATGTCGCTGCGAATGTGCCGGACCCCACGGCTACCAAGGTTCCGTCGGCAGCTCGTACTTCCACCTCACACATAGCGATCTTGGAACCCGCGCGCAGGAGCTTTCCCGTGGCGTAAAGGTCTGTCTTCTGTGCCGGCTGCAAGAGCCTGACCTGGTATTCAGCCGTAGCAATCCAGTGATCATAGAACGGCGCGGCAGCCCACCATCCTGCCATATCGACAAGCGCACCAATGATTCCTCCGTGGACGCCACCCACGGAGTTGCTGAGGGACGGGTTGTAAGGCAGGTGAAAGACAGGATTTCCATCAGGATCGTATTCTAACTTCATTCCGAAGGTCTTTCTCAAAGGAGCCGTGGCGAAACGCTTGCGCAGTTCTTGTCTACGTCGTTCAACCGTCTTTGGACTAGGTTTCACGCCTGAGTCTCCATTTCCCGTGGTGGCCGTGTACAATTGAGGCGCCAAGGCCGCTCAGCAATGGGCTGGGATTGAGCGCTCGAAAACACGATCTCTCGGACGGGAGGCCACGTAGATTATACGCCAAATAAACGTACAAACGACATAAATTCCTCCAGGCATGTCGTACTTTAAGCGGCAGTCGCTGACGAGCCCGGGAGATTCAAAACGACGCGTGAAGACGCACAATGCGATTATTAGCACGAAAAGTGGGGATATGGAAAAAGAGATAGGGAGATTGAGCTCTGTGGTGTAGAGGTAGGGGAGCTGCCTTCATCTGAAGGTCCATCGGCTGCGGGCAGCTCACCCAAGCACGATCAGCATATTACATGATTGAATGAAGGGGACCGCTAAGTTACTTCTTGCACTTCTTGCAGTCCGTGACCACCTTGCCTTTGGCTTTCGTGCATTCGGCCTTGGTCATCTCCTTGCAGTCGCCCTTGATGCAGCATTTCACCTTGTCGGTGGTAGCGGCTTTCTTCTCGGCAGCCATAGTCATGGGCACCGCAAGCACAAACGCCAGTAGCATCACCAGCACTAGGATCTTCTTCATCACATGCCTCCTCAGTCGAGGGACAACTAACCGTGCCCTAACTCGAAGTTAGGGAGGTGCAACAAGCGTGAATCCTACTGCGGCGTCTTGTCCCGACGCAAGTTCTTTTTCCGGAGACTCACTTGCCCACAATCACTCATGTACTCGGCAACTCTGCCCGTCTCTACGGGGGACCTGCTTTCGACACTTCAAAGCCCACTGCCGCGAACATGGTCCTGAGTCTAGCTAAGTGAGGTACACCCACAAAGGCCACCGCGTCTCCGCCCTCCATGTGACCGAGCATTCGCTCAAAGAGGATGGTGTCACGTCGGCTAATTAGGCCAGGATCACGGGTGGGGAACCCGTACGGGTTGGAAAAGATCTTGTCCACGTCACCAGCAAGATACCATTTCAGGAAGCGTCGGGTGTATGAGTTCCACTGGTCTATTCGAGAGATGAAGTCGACAATCTTTTTCTGGGAAAGGCTTTCCAGGAATTGTAGCTGTTCCTCTATGGTTTCCAGGAAAACGATCGGCTTGTCCATTTCTTGAGCGATACGGTATGCCTCCAGGTCAACTGAGGACTTCCACCCGTTCTTTCGTAGGAATCCCGAATAGAGCGCGAAGAAAGCCATCCACGGCTTCATATCTTTCATGGCCGAACAAACCGTGTCTCTGGGCACTGGTGTGAAGAACTGAAGCCCAATATCAGATCTTCGCTGACTCGCTTCCGGGGCAAGGACATCAGCTATTCGGCGTATTGTGCGGTCATCAAGCTGTGCCAAGAGCTCTTCCGAATATCCGGATCCAACGCCTGCTTTGCGCACCCTTTCCATGTTTCCTTCGTCAAGCGGCCCCTCAAATAACGCGACCTGGGCGTGTTCCAAGAGCCGTGACAGCGACGTTCGAAAACTGTACGGGAAGAAATGAGCTGTTCCCACGATGAAGGACTTGCGGCCGTTCTTTTCAAAACGCCACACCATTCTCAGTTCGTGTTCCCACAAATTCCTGAGGAACTGCATTGACATGTTCAACTTTCAGCCTAACGGACGGTAAAACCCACTATGGCATCCAGAAGGGAAGGTTTCCTTACCGCGATCTCGCACGTTTCGTACTTCATGGAAGGGACGCCTCCCCACTTTTCCTTGAAGCGGCGAATGCCCGGGTTCACTCCGAGCCCCAGGTGAATGTATTTCTTGCCGCGTTGAACGCTCAGGCGGATCATTTCGGAAGTCAAAAGATCTGAAGCGCCGGACACGTAATTCTTCTTTGAATGGCACCCGATCACGTACGTGGAGAAGAGAGTGGTTGAGAAATCCACCACGTAAAATGCCGCCAATTTCTCATCACGGTCCCAAGCGCTCAACACGATCGAATCTTCGGTAGCGCCAACGTAATCCCACATCTTGAATAGCAATGCCTTTACGCGGGGGGGCGGATTTACGAGGCCCACAAATTCTCGTGCAAGCTCTTCGTGAGCTTCACTGAGTGCATTTCCGTGCTCGATGCGCAGGTTTCGAGCGGCCTTCGCGATCGTACGGCGCAACCCGGGCAATATCGTCAGGCTACTCAGATCCAGAGTGTAGTACTGGTCGATTTCCCGTTCCACACAGGAATTTGTCAGAGATTTCGGCACTTCAGGCGCTGCCAACGAGAGTCGCTTGGGTCTGAAGCGCTCCACTATTCGGTTCAGAGCCATTTCCAGTGCATTGGAGTCGAACTCACGGCCTAGAGGGTATCCCACCACGATGAGCACATCGCCCGTGAGACAACAGAGATAGTCTTCTGTTAGAAACGGCTCTCCTCCTGACACCCGCGTCATAAGGCCCACACAGTGTTCAGGAACATAGGCGTGAGCGTTGATCCATTCGTGCTGCTCAATTGTGATCATGGCACAGCCCGTATAGATGGCAAAGGATTCCGGGCGCCCAAATTGGGATCCTACGGCTATTCAGCCCCGCGGGAACACCCCGATGCGAGCATAACACATTGGGTAAAGGCTCGGAAGTGTAAGCCAAATTGCTTTGGGGCCCGTTGACCCCGAGTTGACACCCACAGGGCCCAAGAATAAGATGATCAGGGGTAGCATTGGCCGGAAGGGCGAGTTTGTTCGTCGTTACTGATGCGGAACTGAGCGTGCGAGGACGGCAACGTCGTGCTTGTGGCGAGTCTTAAGCTAGTTGCAGCATCCCTAATTTAGCCTGGTGACCGTTTCATGCTGAGCCAGGAAGAACAAGAAGTTGTCTATCAAAAGGCCTATGTTCCTGAACACCTGGTCCACTACGTGCAGGCCATATCAGGAGCGGAACCGTACCTCCACAACGGCTATCTTTGCTTCCTGAAAGCAGATCACCTGATATTCGTAGGCTATGCTCTTCAAGATCCGGCGGTCGAAGCCGAGCAGGCTTATGATAGCGCTTGCAGATTCTTGCAACCGGCCACCGTCGCGATTATTGCCCCGAGACGCTGGCTACCCCAGAGTGCTGGTGAAGAGTTAACGCATGATACGTACTACCGATTGACGCTCCCGTTAGGAGAGGTCAAACCCGACCTGGCGTACATGATTCGACGGGCAGAGCGGGAGATCAGGGTAGGCCAGGGCACATTCGGCCCCGAGCATGTGAAGCTCACAGATGCCTTTGTCACCGAGCGACAGATTGTGGCAAGCTATGAGGAGATCCTCCAGCGGCTCCCCGAGTATTTGGATCGCTCCCCGAGCGCACGAGTGCTGGAGGCGAGGAGAGGAGAAGAATTGGTCGCGTTCAACATAATCGATCTTGGTTCGGCTTCTTACCTGTTCCACTTGTTTAACTTTCGCGCCACGGAAACGTATGTGCCGGGAGCTTCCGATCTACTCTTTTTTGAGATGCTCAAAATGGCGGAGGCTGAAGGCAAGAGTGCAGTCAATCTGGGGCTGGGCATAAATAGTGGCGTACGGCGTTTCAAAGAAAAGTGGGGAGGCACGCCTTTCTTGTCCTATACAGCGCTTCAGATACGACGGAAACACATAGGCCTATTGAGCGCACTCAGACGACTGTTTTAATTGCCAATAAGCGACGGAATCGACTTGTTTCGGAGGCCATATGGTAGCAGAGGAGGCCCGCGGAGATTTGTGGTCGACCCTGTCACGCCGGCTGGGCCTGACCCCCCGGAGAGAAAGGGCGGTGAAACAAACGCTCGCGAAGAAGCGGCGGTGGAGGCTTGTGCAGGTGGAATCGTCGATGGCCTGCAATCTCCGATGCGTCATGTGCCCCTGGAAGGCCTTCAGGGAGGAGGTGTGTAA
Source organism: Thermodesulfobacteriota bacterium (assembly GCA_049323095.1). Classification (GTDB taxonomy): domain Bacteria; phylum Desulfobacterota; class Desulfomonilia; order Desulfomonilales; family Desulfomonilaceae; genus VGSG01. The sequence continues at coordinate 18,054 of JBMOME010000383.1, read as the reverse complement.
TCAGGGACTCATGTCCCAGGAGATCTGGGAAGGCGTGCGTCCGCACCTGCCGGAGATTGCGTCTGTGGACTTTACCGGTGGTGGGGAGCCGCTCATGCAGCCAAGACTCGTTGAGTGGGTGTCTGAGACCCATGCAGCGGGTTGCGAAACGGGAATCCTCAGCAATGGCCTGCTTCTGAGGAAAGAGCTTGCATTAAGATTGATCGATGCAGGTCTCGACTGGCTCTGCGTGAGTATGGACGGTGCCGATAAAGAGCTGTACGAACAGATACGGCCCGGGTCCAATTTCGAGCGAGTCTGCGAGAATTTGGGCAACGTTGCCCACCTACGATCCAACAGTATTCCCAAGACCATGATTAACTTCGTTATGATGCGTTTGAATTTCCACCAGGTACAGGACATGGTCAAACTCGCGGCCCGTTTGGGCGTCGATCAGATCAATTTCAGGCAATGCGAGGTAATACGTGGGGAGCACGGGAAGGGCTTTGGGCTCTTTCGGTCCGAGGAAACCGAGCAAATCCGCCGCTATAAGAAGGAGCTTTCAAAGGCTGTGAGCTTGGCTGGGAAATTAGGAGTCGAAGCCATAACGTTTTCGTTCACTCCGCGTGAACGCCCTGTGTGCGAGCAGGATCCCCGAGATGAACTCTTCGTCCGGTATGACGGTCAGGTTGCGCCGTGCATTAATCTTGCGATGGGAGGCCCGACCATGCTTATTGACCGCGAAGTAGTCTTGCCAACGGTCTATTACGGTCGCATCCCGGAACAAGATCTCCTGGAATTGTGGGAGACCGAAACATGCCGATATTACCGGGAGATTTTTGAGAGCAGGGCCAAGGTGTACGAACAAACGTTCGTGGCCGGGATGATGGGCGATTCTCGGAAGACCGCGGACAAGCTCCATGAGGAGGCAGTCAAGAGAATGCCTCAAGCCGCGGAAGGTTGCAGGATATGTCATTATCTTTATGACGTATAGAATCCATAGGAGAGGGAGGTTTGTATGAAGATCACGTCTGTCTTAGGTAGTCCAAGGGTCAAGAAAGGCAATACCGCCAAGGTGCTCGGTTGGGTTGAGGAGGAGTTGGTGGCGAAAGGCCATCAGATAGAGCGCATAAATGTTGCGGAACGTAAGCTCAAGGGCTGCATCGAGTGCTATACGTGCCAGGGTCTTCCTGACGAGCCCGGATGTCCTCAGAAGGACGATGCAGTAGCCATATTTGAACGGTTTCGCGCGTCCGACGTAATTCTCTATGCCTCACCGCTGTTCTGCTGGGGCTTCTCCGCTCAGATCAAGCCGCTGATCGATCGGCACTTTTGCCTGATCACCGGATATGGGACCCGGAAGTGGAAGTCGCTAATTGCCGGGAAAAGGGCAGGGCTCCTGGTCACGTGTGCAGGACCGGTGAAAGGGAACGCAGAGCTGATCCAGGAGATGTTCAATCGACTCATGCATTACAGCAAGTGCAAGTTGGCCGGTACGCTGGTGATCCCTAACGCGACCACCGCGGACGCTATGGGAGAAAACATCAAGAAGAAGGCCGTGAAGTTTGCCCAAACCCTGGCAGGAAAATCGTAAGCTTCTGCGGCAGCGAGTTCCTTACGGAAGTTCTTGACAACAATAGCGAAAAGAGGTGTCGCGCGAGTCTTCCCACCGAACGACCATGATCACTCGATCACAACGGAATATGAAAATGCGGCGGTCGTGCTTTTGTCCGTCATTCCGGCGTAAGCCGGAATCCAGAATCCCTGGATCCCGGTTTTCACCGGGATGACGACATTAAGGAACTCGGGCGAGAGACCGGTCCGGGCATTTTCAGGTAAAGGGCGAGTGCCTTGAGTATTCCCCTGCGACGTATGGAGGGTTTAGCCATGAAGCCTCGAATCACGCTCATTACTCTTGGCGTTGACGACATAGATAGGGCGGTCCGATTCTACCGTGACGGCCTTGGTCTGGAAACTGAAGGCGTTGTCGGCACCGAATTCGAGTATGGGGCGGTTGCTTTCTTCGACCTGGAGGCCGGTTTGAAGCTCGCGCTTTGGCCGAGAATGAGTATCGCGCATGACACGGGGCTGCCGCTTGGCAGCTTAAGCGCGACTGAATTCACCATCGGTCATAATGTCTCCTCCAAAGCCGAAGTCGACGCGGTCATGGAACAAGCCAAGAATGCTGGCGCATTTGTCGTGAAGCCGGCGCACGACACCTTCTGGGGCGGCTACGCAGGCTATTTCCAGGACCCTGACGGTCACCTGTGGGAAGTGGCGTGGAATCCCGAGTGGGTGGTTCAGGAGTGAAGCGTAGATGGCATGGCACGCGACTGTCACTTACATAACGAACCGACAATTGTTCTTCCGGTAACCATTCGGTTACGCGAGGGAGGAAGCCGCAAGCAAAACACAGTAACCCGTCATTCCTGCGGAAGCAGGAATCCAGGTTCTTCAATCCCGCGTTCCGCGCGGGACTGGACCCCGGGGCCTGCCCCGGACCGCGATCCGGGGTTCGTCGGGGTGACGACGTCAGGCCGCAGAACTTGTCTTGAGTCAACCTAGCCCATGACTTCTCCCCGCGTAATTGAACGATGACTTCTTCTGCGTTCTATCGACGGTGGCGTGGTTGCAACTGACGGCCATTTCACTGACGTCTTACGCTCGCGAGCGATCCCTATCGTTAATCGCTGTCTGCGACGGTCTTGCTTCCGGCAGTGTCAGTGACATTTTATTATTACGTTGCGTGACGATAGGAGGTTCGACATGGGTAGCGCAAGAGTCGATCCCATTGTGGTTCTCGCAGTAGCTGCGGTTGTGGGAATGCTGTTCTTTTTCTTGGCTGTCCAAGACGGGTCGGCCGCGGCTCGGAGCGGCAAGCAACAGCCCGCGGGTCAAGTAGTCACTCCGACGAGTCCCTCGACGCCGACCTCAGGCGGCACGTCCGGAGGGCAACGAAGTCTGAATCGTCCGGCAGCAATAGACTTTTCATGCACCGGTAATTGCTCCAGCAGCAAGAGCGCGTGCTATGGTCAGTGCGGACCTGGTTCAGACCCACTTTGCGGGCCCAGGTGTGACAGGTTGTATAATCACTGCATGTACCAATGCAGGAACATGCAAAGGATACGATAGAGAGATCGAGCCGCTCTTACAACGACAAGCTTTCAGCCCGCCTGGCAAGTGCGGGAGACTCCAGATTGATCCCGACTCTGATGGCTCTCAGGCCTTGCACGCCCGGCATGTCAGCCAGCTCAAGGGATTCCATATCAGAGAGAAGCATCCCTTCGCTTTGCAGGAAGCTGATATGGCCACGAATCTCCTTGGCTTCATCCGGCCTTGAATAGATAAGCGCCACCTTGTCGGGTTGGGTGAGCCTCTCTTCGCGTCCTCGTATCATGGCCTTGTCGATGCGCGACCTGACGATCTCGTGAGCCACGTCATAGACCCCATCGACATCGAATCGCTTTTCGTCAAAGCGGAAGCGAACTGACAGCGGGTTGTGGTTTACGAGGATCAGATGTGTGATGCTGAGGGGGACCTTCAGCTGTGGCTTGATTTGATGAGTGTGCCACGCAATTCCGCAAGCCACGATAATCTGCCAGAGCCTGAGGTTTCTCGTGTACAGCTCGCTAAAGGCGTTCTTCTCCACCATGGATTGTCCCACATAAATGAGATAGTCCACACCGTCGGTCTGGTGCTTGCTGAAGTAGTGAGGGAAGATGCCCTGGGCCTGTGCTTCTTCTCGATCCAGATACCGGCTGATCCGCTCGTTAAATGCCGAAACGCTCTGCTCGTATTCTTTGCGCATACGATACACGGTCCTCATATTCGGGTCGATCCGGGCGGCATAAGCGTTGATCGCTTCCTCGGCGCCGGCACTGTAACCCTTCATCAGAGGAAAAAGAGGCTCAACCTCATTGCCGATGAAGTTGATGACCGAGGTGTCATCTCCGCTTAACAGCCCCGCTCCTATGGTTTCGATGCGCTCTCTGATCTGGTGGCCCAATTCATGAAGGATGGGCATTGGCTTGGCTTCTGCTGCCGACTGGACCACAGTGAGGGCCAGCCGCAAATGCTCGGTCAAATCTGCGCTGACCGCTTGGTTGCGTGCCTCTGAAGAACCGCGAATATCCGAAGCCGCATACAGAGCATTTACTTTATTGAAAACAATCGGTTCCAGTTCCGCGGCTTCGCCTTTGTTGGTCCTCTCCAAATAGTTGAGAACGGCTTGGCGGAAACGCCATTCCACCGATGGATGCACCGGAGTGCATCGCTCCTGAATGATGGCTTGTATGTTCTTGTCCAGGTCGTCCAGGGATCTCTTGAGCGCCATAGAAAAGAGCGGGAGGATTTCGCCGGTCAGCATGGCTTCTCGAGGGCCAAGGTCCCCCGGATGAGGCGATCCGACCTTCATGGCGCCGATCAGTTGGCCCTGATACAAGAGCGGGGCAACGAGAACGGACCGTATCCCGGCCTGGATCACTTCTTGATCGATGGGGTGGGTGTAATTGCCTTCGAGCATATCTCTGATGCGGAGCATCTCGCCCTGTTCCGCGGCCCGATGGAAGATAGACCCAATTGTTTCTTCGACAGGAATGTGGATGGATTCCGAGAAGATGCAGTTGGAATTCATCTCGCATCCCGTGGCCAAGACGAGGACTTGGTCGCCTTGGAGCGCTGAGACTCCGACTGACACGTCCGGTCGGCCGAGGAGCGTCCTTATGCGATCCTGAAGCCTGGCAAAGCCGCTCTGAGAGATAATGGAACCCTGTTCGGCAAGATCCCGTTCCAAGCCGCTAAGCACTTCGGAGAGAGTCACGTCCATGGCCCGAAGGACCCCGAATCCCTGGATTTCAAATCGCTCTAGGGGCAGGAACCGACGGAGTACGTCCGGCTCAGTGAGGTTCTCCATAATGGTGATGCGATCTTGCTCAGAAAGGGGCGGAAGATCCCCATTGACCTTTACCTCCACAAAACGCAGATCCGGTCTGAATCCGAAGTAGCGTTCCAGCCCGGTGTCCGGATCAGTGACGATCCGAACCAGGGGGTAATCCAGGTCCTGCTCTATGCCGTAGACCCGCCGCAAGATGAGAAAAAAGAACCTGAGGAGCCTGCCCTTTGCGAATGCCTCCCACGGGACATTCCATCTGCCCTTGAAGCTCCCGTCCTCGTTGGCCAACAGTCGCTGAAATAGTGGCGAAACAAAGGCGGGCTGAAGCGTGAAGGGCACCATAGCGGCCGCAACCTCTGTATCCCAGAAAGCAGGAGGGAAGACAGCGGTCATGAGAGTCCGGATCAGACCATCATGGCGCTTCAGGACAGAGAGATCCTCAATGGGCTCCAGCAATTCAGGCGAGCGTGTCAATCCCGCCTCAATTTCGCCGCTAAGCGGGCCCCATCCATTTCCACTGGAGGAGACCCGTTCTCTCCAGAAATCAACAAGTGGTCTTAGACTGAAAACGCACCGAGAAGGCGGCTCTTGAACTATGGGGTTCATCGGAGGACTCCATTCTGTGGCAAGATGCCCAACGATTCGATACACGTTGTCCTTTGAATGGAATATCGGCCAATTAGGTCTATTATAATACCGCGGGGTGAGAATGTAACCCCCTGACCGCGGCAAAGCTTCTCCAGAAGCGCCAATATGCCTCAATGGCACGCCATTCTTGCGATCGCGCGCCGGGAATGGAGTCATCTGCAGAGTTTCGGTCAATAGGAACCGGCTTGCTACCTTGGATTCAGCTTCGGGAGAGAAGTTGTTGCGCAAATCATGATTGACCCAGGGACCGATGGTGAAGTACATTTTGCAATCCGCGACACGGCAGTCCTCGACAATCGTTCACGCCTCGTGTTGGGACTGCAACCGATTCAACCAGAGAAAGGAGTCAACATGTTCAGGAAGGCTGTGATAGTGCTCATTGCGGCTATAGCGCTTGTTCTTTCGTTTCAGATGCAGGTGCAGGCCCAGACCGTCTTGCGTTTCCAGTGTGCGTACCCGGAAAAGGCTCACAGTGGGCAGACCACGCTCTTCTTTGCAGATGAAGTGGCCAAGCTCACGAACAACCAAGTGCAGGTGAAGGTGTTGTGGCCGGGCAAGGACGTCAAAATGGGTGAGGCTTTTGACGCAGTCTGCCAGGGCGACCTCGACGGGTACTCCGGCTCCCTTCTCTACTTTGCCGCAAAAGTGCCTGAAGTGAATTGCCAGTGGCTCCCCTTCAACTGGGCTAACGCAGCCGATGCCAAGAACGTGCTCCTGAACAAGGGTTACATGCAGGTCATGGCAGAGGCAGTTGCCGGGCACGGCGCGACCTACTTGGGCGCCTTGTCTGTGTGCAGCATGGGTTTTTTGACTAAGTTCCCGGTGGAGAAACTGGCGGACCTGAAGGGGAAGAAGATTCGGGCCGTGGGCATGGAAGCTAAGATCGTTGGGGCACTCGGGGCTACGGCCGTGGACACTCCCCCACCGGATCAGCACGCAGCTCTAAAAGAGGGCAGGGTGGACGGCACCGACTTTCCCTGGTACACCATCGAGCAGTATAAGTTTTACGAAGTGCTGAATTACGTCGTAAAGCCTGCGCTGCACACCCCAGGGATTGTGGAGCTCATTATCAGCACCAAGTCGCTGAAAGCTCTCACCCCTCAGCAGCAACAAGCCATCCAGCAAGCTGCTCGAAACGCAATGGAACGCAGCTTCGCTCAATCCGATCAATTGGACGCAGAAGCGTTGCGGAAGGCCGAGGAACGCGGCGTGAAAGCGTCTACCATATCCGAGTTCCAGCTCGTGAAGTTTCGGGCGGCTATGAGACCCTTGTGGCAAGCGGAGGCAAAGAAATCGGAATACTCAGCTAAGCTGGTGCAAATCCTACGCGACCACCTGAAAAGTTCTCTGGGCATTGAACAATAAGAGCTTAGCCATATTGGAGAAACCAAACCTTCGACACCGCCGGGGGTTTGGTTTCTTTCCGGGGCTTGGACCAGTCGCTCCTCTATTGGGTCTGCTGTGCGGAGAAATCCGCAAAGCCTTGCACGCACGGGCCAGCGGTGTTGGCATTCCAGTAGAGATGAAACGCGACAGATATGGGATAAAGCGATTCTCTCGAAACCCCTCCCGCCAACTGATACGGTTGGGAATCCGCATCCTTCTTGATCTTCAGGATCTTCACGCCGCGCTCGTCCAACTTGTCAAAAAACACGGTAGTCGTGGGAATATAGCCTATCCCGAACGATCTCGAGCAAACCGTGACCGTGGTGCTGTACGTGCTCATAACCGTGGCGTCTTTGGCGTACGGGGCTCCCTTCAAAACCTTGTCCTGGAAGAGGACTCCTGCGCCGGTCTCCGGCACAGCCCTCATGGTGACCCTTATCGGTTCGTTCGGACCGCCGACCTGGCTCCAGTTTGTGATTTCGCCTTTGAAGATCTTCGCTAGCTGCTCCATCGTGAGCTCGTTCACCGTATTCTTAGAATTAGTGATGACTGCGAGAGCGATCTGCCCTATGTACTTGGAACCGAGCACTATGCCCTTGGCTGCCGCGTTCTTCGTCTCTTCCTCTGTTATCTTCCTCGTCACCATTGCAAGGTCCGCATCTCCTGCAATCAACCTCTGGAGCCCAATCCCGGTGGTGGCTCCGTGGATGACGAAGGAACAGTTCGGAGCTTCCTGTGTATACTGCGCAGCATTCATGTCCACCACATCCGACAAGAGACCCGCGCCGCTGATCCTTATTGTAGCCTTGTCTTGAGCAATGGCTCGATGATCCGTCATCAAGCATAGAAGACTCAGGCAAAGGCCTGCGATTATGAAAACTGGTGTGTATCCTTTCATCCCAATTGCCTCCTCTCAGCAAATGCACCGGTCCACTGTGTAGTCCTCTCCTGCGATGCCTGAGCCGGACATTTGCTGGCCTTTATCTCGGCGTCTAAAGATTTTTCGCGTTCAGATAGTACTGCTGCCCTGAAATCAGCCCCCACACACGCTGATCGGCAAACCATCCTGGTGAACATACGGCTTTTCCGTCCGCGCGGTCAAGACTATTTTCCCCAGAGTCGCAGTCGGTCGAGTCTCGTTGAGCGGCTAACCCAAGAGAATCCGAGCAGGGGAGGCACTTATTGGAGCAAGGCTGTTATGCGAAACGTTGGAACCAAGAACGCACCGAGAGGACATATAATTCAATCTTATGGTTTTGCAGCATCGGGGAATTTGCGGTCGTCTGAGCACGCGCCCGGTCATCCACGTCGGGCCTCTATCAAAGTCTCCTCGTCGGCAGCGAAGGGGTGAAAGGTGTACACGGGCTGCGACCCGGCCTTGGCCTTGATGAGCATGTCCAAGAAAGCCTTGTCCGCCTGCGATAAGGTCTTGTTTCTGTCATACACGATGTCCACTGCCAGGAGAAAGGGGCCTTCCTTGAGCGGAATAGCCTTGAGCTCACCCTTGTTCACTTCGTGATCGACTCCCATGCCTGCGAGGAGGGTGATCCCATTGCCCGCAGCGACCATTTCCTTAATAAAGTCCACATTTCCCGTTTCGATGGATCCTCGCGTTGAGATTCCACGTTGCCGGAAGACGCTGTCAACCAGTTGACGAGTCCCCGAACCCTTTTCACGCAGTATGAGGTTCTCGCCCGCCAGCTCCTCTAGGGAGACCGCTTCCCGTTCAGCGAGTCGATGTGTGGGTGAGGTCAGGACGACCAAGGCATCCTCAATGAACGGGATCACCTCTAGATTCTCTTGATATGGGAGTCGGCCCACGATGGCGATATCATTTCGATTTTCCCGTATGTTGGCGAGCATTTCTTCGGAAGAGCCTTCACTTATCTGGATCCGAACGCGGGGAAATGCCGTTCGAAAGGCCGAAATATACCGTGAAAGCAGATGGCGTACGAGCTGCTTGGAACTTCCGATCCGCAGAACCTCTTCAGCAAAATCGTGGGCTTGATCGAGCACACGTTCCGCGTCTTCGACCAGGCCGAAGATCTTCTCCGCAACCTGATACAGGAGCTTCCCTGATGGCGTCAATTCCAGCTTCTTCTTTCGTCTGACAAAGAGCTGCACGCTATGACGGTCTTCCAGTGCTCTAATCTGGAGGCTGACCGCAGGCTGGGTAATGAAGAGCTTCTCAGCTGCGCGGGTGATACTTCCGCAGCTCGCGGCATAGTAGAACGCCTTCAATTGGTTGAGATTGAGGTCTGAGGGCATAAGAGTATCAAAAATAAGTTTTGCTTATGACATCATAAAAATTCCTGCTTTGACATGTCAACATAAATGCTGTCACCGTACTAATGACGGCAGACCAAGCATTTCGAACGAACCGATTTTACTTCCCCTTCTCGGACGTGAACGTTGTCACCTGCTGGGCGTCAGCCCGACTTCCTTTAGCCGTAACCGTAGCAAGGAGAAAGCGGATGACTCAGGAATATGACGGCATCATCATCGGCGCCGGCCCTAATGGACTGACCGTGGCAGCATATCTTGCGAAAGCCGGGCTCAAGATACTGCTTCTTGAGCGTCGTTTCGAGGCCGGCGGTGGGCTAGCTACCGAGCAGGTGACCCTTCCGGGTTTTCTCCATAATACGCACGCGGTCTACATGCCTATGGTGGATTACGCGCCGCCGCTGGTCGATTTTAACGACTACTTGACCAAAGACTATGATCTGGAATTCGCGTTCCCGTCTCCGGTAATGGCTATGCCCTTTGAGGATGGCACATCGCTTTGTCTCTACCAAGATACTAACAAGACCTGCGAATCGATTGCCCGCTTCTCCAATAAAGATGCCGACACTTATAGAGGAATTGCGGAACGCTATCGCGTCCTGACGGAAGACTTCCTGGGACCTGCTACGTACGAACGGGCCAAGCCTGCATTCGAGCAACTCGTGACGCTTCAAGCCACCGACGTGGGCCGCGAGATTAGCGAGATCACGGAAAAGACCCCGCTGGACATCGTCAACGATCTCTTTGAAAACGACCGGGTCAGGTGCCTGTTTCTGTATCTGAGCTGTATGTGGGGGCTCCATCACGATTTGGAAGGCGTGAGCTACCTGGTGCCTCTGCTCATCAATAGGGCGGTGAACTACCGACTGGTGAAGGGCGGATCGCACCACCTGGCGCATCTGTTCACCAAGGTGCTCTACAGACACGGCGGCATGATCATTTCGCCGGTGAAGGTGAAACGGATCGTTATCGAAGGTGGAAAAGCGACTGGCGTCGAGCTTGAAGACGGCACGCTGTACAAAGCCAGCAAGTTTGTGGCGAGCAGCTTGGACCCCTATCAAACGTTCCTGCAACTGGTCGGCCCGCAAAACCTGGAAGAGCGCTTCGTCACGAGGACAAATGATTGGAAATGGGAGATTACGAGCCTCTTCCACGTGCACCTTGCGCTTGATGAAGCCCCACAATTCGACGCGGCAAAATCCAATCCTGACCTGAACAATGCCCTGATCACTGTGCTTGGGTATGAGACTGAGGAGAGTCTTGTCCGTCACTATGAGGCAATCCACCGTGGTGAGCTCTATCCGGGAGGATTCAACTGCTGCTTCCCCTCGTTGCACGATCCGAAACAGGCCCCTTCAGGTAAGCACACGGCTCTGATTTCGCTTCATGCACCGCATGACCTCAAAGACGGTGGGCCTGAACGCTGGTATCGCATTCGAGAGCACGAGGCCGGGCGCTGCATAGAATTGCTCAAGAAATACGTCCCCAACATTACAGATGAAAAGATCCTTTGGCACTACATCACTACGCCGTTGGATATCGGAAACAAGTTCGCGGACATGGTGAAAGGCTCTTACAAGCAGGGCCAGTATCATCCGCTGCAGATGGGTTACCTGCGGCCGAATGAGGACTGCTCTCACTATGCCACGCCGATTGAAAGACTTTATGTGTGTGGGGCGAGCACGTTTCCCGGAGGGTTGATCACCTTTGGCCCGGGGTACAACGCAGCCAATAAGATCGCGGAGGATTTGGGTATCGAGCGCTGGTGGCCTGAACCAGAGTGCGTGCGCAAGGCCAAGGCCAAAGGGACGTTGTAGGAGGCGATCGATGAAAGTGATCTCCACCGGGCTGGGAAAGACCATAATGGTCGCTCACTTTGCCGATCTCGTTGCCGTGGAAGATGGCGGCACACCTGCCATGAGACTCAACATAGAAGCAACCGAACCGGTCCATTGGTCGATAAAAGCCACAGTGGGAGGAGAAGATCTAAGAACATTCGCTCGGCTCTTTCTGCGGCCTGCAAATTTCTTCTACGTGCTGAAGCTGCTCATAGCTGGGTCGAAACTCGACCATCCGGAATCTCGGTAAAAGCCGCAGGCTTCCCCGCCATTCTGCAGCCAACAAGGAGGCATCTCCATGGCAGATAGGACATACGACGCTATCGTGGTCGGTGGCGGTCACCAGGGCACGATTATTGCCTGTTACTTGCAGCACGCGGGCATGAAGACCGTCGTCTTCGAGAGACAGCACGAACTGGGCGGTGGCGCATGTGGCGAAGCGCTTCCGCTTCCGGGTTTTCTTCAGAATCCCTGCGCACACTTCACCCGGTTTTACGGGCATCCCGCGTATGATGACTTCAAACTGAGGGAGAAGGGTCTGGCGTACGTCTATCCGGATCACAGCGAAGGCATGATTTACGATGACGGAGTGAGCTTCCTTGGATTCACCGCCTGGAAGGTGGTTGACCCAAACACCGGAAAGGCCGAGTTTGACGAAAAAAACGCTCAGAAGACCATCGATCAGATTGCTCGATTCTCGAAGCGAGACGCGGACGTGGCGTACGATCTGCTGGAAAAGTACCGGAAGAAGTGGCGGGCCGCGTTTCATGAGTGGCGATACAATCCGCCCACTCCATGGGGCGTTCCCGATGCTTTCGAGCGGCTCATCAACGATCCCGAAGCGCCCATCCCTCCTGAGTATCAGTTCTACACTTCACAGCAAGTCGCGTATGACCTCTTTGAGACCGACTATCTTCGCACGCTCTTCATGCGTTCTTGCATGACATCCAGTGGAGTCTTCCCCAACGATTGCATCGGTATCTACAAGGTCCTGCATACCCTGGGCCTCATACTCTCGTGGGAACCCGCATCCATCGCTGTCGGCGGCACTCACGCGATAACTCATGCCCTCCAGCGGGCCTTTAGCTCTATGGGTGGCGAGTTCGTGGTCGAAACGCCGGTGGAGTGCGCCATCATTGAGAATGGCAAAGCAGTGGGTGTCAGACTCCAAGACGGCCGGGAGATCGCAGCTCGGCACGTGGTGGTGAGCGACCTTAATACGCCGCAGACCGTGCTCCAGCTTATCGGCGAACAGTACGTTGACCCGAAGATCGCTCACCGGGCCAAGAATACGCTTAAGGACCGGGCGCAGCTCTTCTGGGGAAACTTCGCGCTCCATGAGCTCCCTGCTTACACCGCGGCCAAGGACAACCCGGAAATCGGCATGTGTCCCAGACTGAATTGGGGTCCGAAAGACGCGGACTATTTCGCAACTCGTCACCAGGCCGAGCTTTTCGTAAAAGGCATCCCGGAGAAGCTCGTGTGCATTGTAGCTCCGGACAGCATCTGGGACAGGACTCGCGCCCCAGGAGACAAGCACACAATTCTCATCGAACAGTTCACAGCGCCGTATCGTTTTTTCAGCGACCGGGAGTGGCTCCGCATGAAGAAGGAGATCGTGGAGATCGTGCGGGAGCAATGGTCCTGGTACGCTCCGAACATGACCCCGGACAACCTCATTGCAGCGCACATCACCACTCCCATGGACGTGAAGATGCGCAACATCAACATGCCCCAAGGAGGCTGGACCGGCGAGGACATGATCGCGTCCCAGATGGGCCGCATGAGGCCTTTTCCGGAACTGGCTTTCTACCGAATGCCCGTGAAGAATCTGTATCTATGCTCTGCTGCCGCACATTCGGGCCCTGGAATCGGAAGAGGGAGCGGTTACAACTGCTTCAAGGTGATCGCGGAAGATCACGGCCTGCCCAAAATCTGGGAACAGAAGGGGAGACCGTACTGATGCGGGAGGTTTGAATGCCTCGACTTGAAGGTCGAGTGGCTCTCGTCACTGGCGCGGGCAAAGGACTTGGGCGTGCCTTCTGCGTGAAACTGGCTGAAGAAGGGGCTCACATTGCGGCCGTGACACGAGCCGACATGGAGGGCCTCGATCAGACCGCCAAGCTCGTGCGACAACAAGGTCGGGAAGCGCTCGTGAGCCAAGTCGACGTCTCGGATGAAGTTCAGGTCAATCGGATGGCGCAGGAGGTATTTGACAAATTCGGTCGCGTGGACGTGCTGGTGAACAATGCTGCCTATTATTACGGGGTCAAACGGAAAGCCTTCACGGAGATAAGTACGGAAGAGTGGGACAGAATGATGGCAGTGAATGTGAAGGGCCCCTGGCTATGCGCCAGAGCAGTGTTTCCCTTCATGAGGGCCCAGGGAAAAGGAAAGATAGTCAACCTGGCTTCAGAGGTCTTTTTCACTGGCTCGCACGGCATCGTGCACTATGTTGCTTCAAAAGGAGGAGTCATCGGTTTGACAAGAGCGCTCGCGGTGGAGCTCGGTCAATACGGGATTTGCGTAAATGCGGTTGCGCCCGGGTTCACCGACACAGAAGCCAGCCGCACCGTGGCTGACGTAGAAAAATACGACACGAGCCGCACTCCGCTCAAACGATTGCAGAAACCCGACGACCTGGTGGGCGTGGTAGCCTTCCTCGCGTCGGACGAGAGTGATTTTATTACGGGTCAAACCATCCTGGTGGATGGGGGGAGGGCGATGCACTGATTTAGCTATAACGTCGCACACCAAGTCGAAAGCAGCGAAACTTCATTCTGCGTTTCCTGTGAGAGCCCCCGGCCGGACTCCGGCGGCTCCTTTATGAGCTTTGTGCACGCACATGCGGCGATTCCTTCCTGAGATTGTTCAACTGCTCCAGTCACGCGGCTTTCGACCTGAGACCACTATACATAAGGGTACTTTTCAGGCTGCGCACTCAACGATCTTTCCACCAAATCTAAGGGCGGAGGAAACCATGAAAGTATACGATGTGGTCCCAGGACTGGAGTTTGACCCTGAGCGGGATTTGGCCCAATCACCTGCCTGGTTTCTTGACGGCACCCATTCTGTGCCCCCCTGGACACCTATGTTCGGCTGGTTCTGGATCAACTTCTGCCGGCACGGAATGCAATGGGGCGCGGAGAAGTTAAGCTTGCCCACTGTCAAGGGATGGGATTGGCGTTTCATGAACGGGGGTGGGTATCTAACGCTACTTCTGGTTAACAGCGAAGAAGAAAAGCAGCGCAGAGAAGGGGAGTTCCGCAAGGCAATCCTTCCGTTTATTCAAGATTACGACGGGCTCTGGGGAGGCTTTGTAAAGGAGATCCTGTCGCGCTACGGCACGCTCAAGAAGCTGGATCTGGACAAGGCGAGCAATATCGAGTTGTTGGACAACTTCGAGGAGACCATCGACACCTGCCGTCGCATGTGGGAGATCCACATGTATATGATGTACGGAACGTACACGGCTTATATCCTCTTCGAAAACATGTGTCGCGACCTCGCGGGGATCGACGATACCTCACCGACGTTTCACAGAGTAGTTTCCGGTTTTGACAACAAGGTTTTCCAGGTGGACCGGCGCCTTTGGGAGTTTGCCCAGCGCGCGATGAAGGACGGCCTAGCAGATACCATCTCAAAGACCGACCCTCCGGAGATCCGCCAGGAGCTTGAGAAGACGGATAAAGGCCGGGCGTACATGAAGGATTTCATGGCGTTCATGAACGAGGACGGCTGGCGGATGCAGCGAATGTCCGAAATGAACTTGCCTACGTGGGTCGAGGACCCTGCTCCCGCTCTAGGCATGGTCAAGCAGTTTATTGCCAAAGGCGGCGGCTTCAATCTTGACGAAGAGCGCACAAAGATAGCCAAGGAACGTCAAGAAGCTGAAAAGGAGCTGATGGGCAAGGTGCCCACAGAGCAACGAGGCTGGTTCGAGCAGTTAATGCGGCTAGCGCAGAAGAGCGGAATCTTCAGTGAGGAGCATGACCATTACCTTGACCTATATACCCATGCGATGATGAGACGGAGCGCTCTCGGACTGGGGCGGCGCTTTGTCAAATTGGGCGCCCTGGACGATCCTGAGGACATGTTCTTCTTGATCCCGGACGAGGTTCGCCGCGCGGGCATAAATCCGGACCAATTCGATCTGCGCTACATCGTGGCGAGGAGGAAAGCGGACTGGAAAGAATGGCAAAAGACGCCCAATCCACCCGCGGTGCTGGCTCCCGGATTTGACCTGGATCAAGCGATGGGAGTGCTGGTCAAATCCAACGACCCGATTGCCCTGAAAGTAGTGGTTGGCTCCATGCCGCAGGTGCGTCCTGAACTCAAGGCGGACCTGTACGGCACATGCGGTTCCCCGGGTGTGGCGGAAGGACCGGCTCGCGTAATCATGAATGAAGACGAGCTCCACCTGGTCAAGGAAGGAGATATCCTTGTGGCTGCGAGCACTTCGCCGAGCTGGACGCCGGTCTTCTCCATGATCAAGGGCGTGGTGGTGGACCGAGGAGCGAGCCTTTCCCACGCGGCCATTGTTGGACGAGAGTACGGCATCCCGGTGGTCATGAATGTGTTTGAAGGCACCGCAAAGATCAGATCGGGGCAACGAATTAAGGTGGATGCAAACCTGGGCACCGTTTACATCCTGGATAAGTAGCGGCGCCGTTATTGGAGTGGCCATGACGGGCGAATGGGCCGACCGTCGACCGTTCGCCCCTTCTCGACCTGGAAAGGGCGGCCAGGTATGTCCGAGAAATGGATCTACTGGTTTGAAGAGCTCTCCACCGCAGACAACGAATTGGTTGGAAAGAAGTGTGCGAATCTCGGCGAAATGTCACGGCTTGGGCTCAAAGTGCCTCCCGGATTTGCCGTTTCTGTGGACGGATATGAACGATTTATGGCTGAGAGCGGCGCAGGAGAGCAGATCCGACGATATGTAACCGAAAATAGACACCTTTTGGACAAGGTGGAGTTCCAGGTGCAGGCCGGCCGCCAGATCCGCGAGTTCATCGAGTCCAAAGAGATGCCCAAGGCCATGCGAGAAGAGCTCCAAGATCATTACAGGGACTTGTGCATGCGGCTGGAGATGGAGAATGTGCCGGTCGCTGTCAGGTCCAGCGGCGCGGTGAGCATGCCGGGGCAGATGGAGACTTATCTCAATGTGATAGGCCGACGCGAAGTGACCAGAATGGTGATCCGCGTCTGGGGGAGCGCCTTCACAACGCGCGCGATTGCGTTCCGGCTTGAACAGGGCATGGAAATGGAAAAGGCCCCCATAGGCGTCGCAGTCCTGAAAATGGTCAATGCCAAATGCGCGGGCGTTTGTCTCACCGTGCTGCCCACTATCGGCGACACTTCCAAGGTCGTGGTGGAAGGCAACTGGGGTCTGGGCGAGAGCGTGGTGAGCGGCGAAATTACGCCGGATCAGTTCATCGTGGACAAAGAACAGGGAGAGTACGAGTGCGTGCTCGGAGACAAGACCAAGATGGTCTGTTATCACCCGGGAGGCGTGTGTTTCTCCGAAGTCCCGCATGAGAAACGATGCATTCCCTGCCTTGAGGAGCCTGAACTGAAGGAGATCGTCAGGGTTGCCAAGGATGTGGAGGCTCACTTCAAGGTTCCACAGGACATGGAATGGGTCATCGACAGCGACCTCTCATTCCCGGAAAACGTCTTTTGGGTCCAAACCCGGCCCGCCAAGTACGTGAAGAAGAAAGCGAATGACTCCGAGTACCTGGCGGAACTCATGTCGCGCGTATTCAAGATGTGATGGAGGAACTCGGGAGGGGCCCATGACCATTCTTTTCAGCCAGTACTGGGATGTGATTCCGGGCAAGCTGGATCAGTACTCGGAATTCGTCATGAACGAGTACAATCCCGCGTTGATCAAGATGGGCCTGAAGCTCCTAGGCGGGTACTACGTGATCGTAGGACAGGGGCCACATATCATAGCGGTGGCAACCATAGAGGAGCAGGATTACCTGCGCAAGATTCTTTCAACCGCGGAATACAGACTCATCTCAGGTAAGCTCCTCACCTTGGTAAACAATTACGGAAGTAGGCTCTGGGTCCACAGCGGACGTGTCACCGAAGGGCCGTACAAAATCCAGATGGGGGCCTGGAAGTTCAACCAGTACTACAATGTGGTGCCTGGACTGGAAGACGATCACTATCACTTCGTAAAAGATGAATGCATACCGGGGATGAAAGAGCTCCGTGTGCCCATCACCGGCGCGTGGAGACTCGTAATCGGCGAAGGGCCAAAACTCCTGGCCGAGTGCACCGCCCGCAATCTCGATGACATTGCCAAGGCTGTAGATACTTCGCTCTTCAGGCGGCTCGTCCGCAAGCTTAGCAGGACCTTCGCCACGGATTACAGCAGCCGCATCCTTGCTCCGACCGGCCGCATCGAAGTGCCTGCGCTCGTGGGCGAGATGATGAAAGGCTTCTAGCGCGGGAAAGGAGATCGCAATGTATGTTCGCATGACCTTTTTCAAGGTTCAGCCAAAGCGAATGGATGAACTGCGGGATCTGTACAATCGTGAGGTGATTCCGGCGCACAAGAGCCACAAAGGAATTCGGTTTGTTCACTTGCTGGAACGCCTGGATAATCCTGACGAAGCGATCTCCATCACCGCTTGGGACACCCGCGCGGATGTTGAGGCTTATGAGAAAAGCGGCGACTACGAAAGACTCATAGGGCTTTTCAAAGAAATGTATAGTGGCGAACCCAGCTTACGCTCGTACGAAGTGACAGCCAGTTCCGAGCCCATCCTGCTCAGGATTTTCTAAGAACTGGCAGTCTATTGGCGACGAGCAAGCGCTGAAAGCGCTTGCAAGAATACTGGAGTTTTTTGAAAGAGGGGTCCGGGGAGGCCCTTTTTCAAAAAGGACTGTTCATTCAACTCCGCTGAAGCCCCAAAGGGGCGATTGAAAGTAGCCCGGCAATTCATTGCCGGGTAACTGATGAGCAAAGATCCACCTCTTCGTTCCCAGGTGGCGCCCGAAGGACTAGTCCTTCGG
>JBMOME010000382.1:0-26352 GCA_049323095.1 Thermodesulfobacteriota bacterium | reverse complement strand
GCACGAGGAGGCTGTCTCAGAAGTCGTGGCATTCGGAACATCGTGCTACGATGCGCGGGTGGCCGGGACGTTATACGTCCCGGTGCCGAAGGCACAGGAGGTTTATTCTCTTGCCAGCTTGTCGAGCAACAACGCCAAGAGTCGCATATCCGCCCGAACATACCTCCTGTCGCTGCGCGACCCCGACGTATAACGTCGGGGCCACCCGGTTCGGGCCTGTTTCAGTAATGGTGGCACGATATCGAGTGGTATCGTGTTCTTCAGACGGCCTTCGAGGCTTGCCCCCAGTGACGGAGGGATTACGACCGATGATGTGGCTCAGGGTTGAGGCTGCAAGGCTGCGACGGGTTCCTGACCCGCGGCCTGACGAGCCACCCGTGCGGAGTTGATAAGGGCAGCCACAACGGCTGCCAGGTAGGGCAACGATTGAACCACCAACAAGGCGGACCATACGAGCGCCGCGGGGAAGTAACGTCCGTGGACAAAGATCACCGCGGCGGCCGCGGCCCACAGGACGAGCATGAGCACAACTTCGTCGCTCGCAGCGGCAAACGCGTCGAAGATGTGCGGACGGTTCTTGCACTTGGGTGTCCTGAAGAACGGCTTGCCACTGGTCACAAAGCCGGAAAGGACCGCCTTTGCAACCACGTGCGACAATGACGTTCCCGCGATGACCGATCCAAGGGTGTCCTTGAGCGGAAAGCCTATCTTGAACATGTACAGGTAAACGGTTTTGACCACCTTGAAGAAAAAGATCGCGGCAATAGGCAGAATCATGATCGCAGGCGGTGGTCCGAAGTGAACGGGTGCGGCAACTATCGCTAGAGACCAGAGCAGCGCGACAAAGGTCCAAATGAGATTTGCCCCGTCAGCGAGCCAGGGAAGCCATCCGCCCAGGAAATGATACCGCTGGCCGACAGTTAGTTTCGTGGGCTCTAGGCCGAACAGTTGTCTGGCATGTCGCTTCATGATCTGGATCGATCCGTACGCCCATCGGTGACGCTGTTTCTTGTAGTCAATAAATCGATCGGGCAGCAGTCCCCGGCCGTATGACCGATTCACGTATACCGCACGGTACCCGTGTTCCAATATTCGCAAGCCCAGTTCCGCGTCTTCGGTGATACACCATTCCGCCCAGCGGCCGACTTCTTCCAGCACCGATTTGCGGACCATGGTCATGGTTCCGTGCTGGATAATCGCGTTGCGCTCGTTTCGGGTGACCATGCCGATGTGGAAGAAGCCCTGGTACTCCGCGTAACACATGGACTTGAAGAGGTTGTCATGCTCCGGAACGTAGTCTTGTGGGGCCTGCACACAAGCCACATCCTGCTCTTGAAACGCCGGTACAAGCTCTTTGAGCCACGAAGGATCGACCTGGTAGTCGCTGTCGATGACCGCAACAATTTCTGCGTCGGACGCGGTGTGTGCCAGTGCAAAGTTCAGAGCGCCGGCCTTGAATCCTTGCAGCGGATCAACATGGAAGAAACGGAACGGACCACCGAGGCGGGTGCATTCGGCTTCCACGGGCTTCCAGAGAGAAGGATCTTTGGTGTTGTTGTCGATGACCAGCACCTCGTAGTTCGGATAGTCCAGCCGAGCGAGCGCATTCAAGGTATTGATCATCATCGCAGGGGGTTCCTGGTACGCGGGAACATGAATCGAAACCTTGGGCCATTCCTTCAGTTCCACCGCCTGAGGCCGGGCATTGGCTCGTTTGTGAGTCAGCCATGCGGCTTCGGCCATTTCATGGGACTCCACGAGAGTCAAGAGAGCCGCGATCACCAGCCCTACGGCAAGAATAATCCCCACCACGGTGGTGAGGACCGTAAGATACAATCCGGTATAGCTATATACGATCCAGAGGGCTACCGAAGCCGTGCACAGAGCCACCACCGCAAGGAAGACGCGACCATGCAACCCGAGTTTCTTGCTATCCAGCATGAGGAGCGCAAAGAGGCCCAGCGCGAGCAAGGCGGAGAAGGCAGCGAGGAAAGGCCACCCGGAAATCTGTGAAACGGAACCGGTAAAGGGAAACTTCGGGTTGCGTTCCGCATCGTAAATTCCCCAGTACGCGCCGATGGCTCCTTCGAAATTGGACTTCCACGGCTGATCGAACGCTTCCAGCAGGTAGTAGTCCAGTCCGAGCTGTTCGGCCCGGTGCAGGAACGATCTGACAAAGGTCGCCTGATTCGACACGGACGGCGTGGCAGGGTTCAGGAGGCATTGGAGAAAAGAGGGCTGACCGGCCGGCGCGGCCGCGTCCGTGGTTCCCGCAAGAGCCGCGCCGATAGCGGCCGCTTCTTTGTCCCCAGTCTTAGTCATTGCCAAGCGAGTCAGACCATTACTCGGCCACCCCACCTCAGAAATCACCACATGCTTCCCGGGGAAGATCCTCTGAATATCCTGATATCGAGCGAACACGAAATCCACTGCGCCATTGAGAGGTATCCCTTCCCACCACGGGAGCAACTGGACAGCAATAAAATCAACGTGATCGGCCAGCTCAGGCTCGACGAGCCACACGTGCCAGGGTTCTGCCGTGCTGACAGGAATACGAACCGCCTTCCTGACGCGGTCTACATACTCAATGAGCTGCCACGCGGGGATCTGTTTACGAAGGAGTGTCTCGTTCCCCACGATGACTCGAGCCACGTTGGGGCTTGCGTTCGCCAGGCGAATTACTTCCTGGATCTCTTTTTCATTTGCCTCTGCATCGTCGGTTATCCACGCGCCCAAGGTGATGTCAAAATCGAAATGCCGAGCGATTCCCGGGATGTCTCCAAGTGCGCCTCGCACCGAATACGTCCTGATTGACTTTACCTGCCCGGACAGGAGTTCCAGGTCGGCTTTGATCTCCTCCGAGCTCGGCCAACGGTCCTTATTGGGGTTGTTGCCCACGCGCATGGGAGAGAAAGATATCCCCTTGATTTCGGAAGGGAAGGGGGGCACTAGATGGGGACTGGCAAGCAAAGCCCAGAGTATCCACGTTACCGCTGCAATGATAGAACCGATGACGAACAATGTGGATCGCAACTCCGCTCACTCCTGTAATGGCCGGGTGATCATAATAGTATGGCCCAGATTCCACCATCGGATCTGGGCCGTTAATCGTCCGGTTTTATTTAGTTTTCGGTTATAAGTCCGTTAGGTCACTCCCGCGATTCTTACACGGAACCTGAAAACAAGTACGGAATCTCGCTTTCTCATATCGGGCGTCATTTGATCCCACTTGCGCTTCCGTTCGCGACTTGGGTCTCGGCAATTTATCTCGTCCTCGATCGGGAGCAGACCTAACTAGTAGACCAACGATTTTGGGCCAGGTTCCCTGAACCTGACCCGGCATTATTCTAGATCAACCCCAGGAGCTTTGCAATCTCCTTCGCGAAAAATTTTTCTTAATCTCAACGGAGTTACTCCGCGTGCTCCTTGGCTCCAAATTGTCGAGCGGCTCATTTCCAGAGCGCCTTAAGCGAGTAGTAAACCGGTCGGGGAGTGAGCAAGTCCGGAGTATAAGGTATTGGGCTCTTGTCCGGCTCCCACGGGTGGAGGGGAGGACGGTCCGGATGCGCCGCGATCGAGTTAATGCCGAAGCACTCGTCGTCGAGCCAGCCACCTGCGAGGAAGTCCTGTTGGATCTTCCCGGGATCCTGGATGGCCGCGTGACCGTGCTGGTCGCGAGTCTTCCACCATTCGTCCGACCATGCAAACACAAAGCCTCCTGAAGTGATGCCCCGCACCGGATCGCTCAAAACGGAGTGGTCGACAATTTGTTTCCACAACGCGAGCACCCATTGAGCCTGAAGAGCAAGCGATTGCGCGGTCTCTTCAACCCGACCGTCATTAGTGTGTAAGCACGCGGGTGTGCCGAATTCGGTGACCAGCACGGGTTTGTTCAGCCCATGTTCCGCGGCCCAGGAATCATACAGATCCCAGAACTCTGAGTTCTTCAAAGGCCCGTTGTACAGATTTATGCCGATTACGTCGAAATACTCGTCGAGCAGGAGGCGAGGGTATTTCAGGAAGTGCTCTTTGGGTTGCGGAAACCAGACCGACGTGACCAACTTGTCCGGCGCGTTGGTCTTCACGATGCGAGCCAACTTCTCTATTCTTTCCCAGAAGATAGGGTTCCCCGGAAGGTCGAGCACGTCATTGCACTCATTGCCGACGGAAAATCCCATCACCGCCGGGTGTGAGCCGTATTTGCGAGCAGCCCATGCGGCGAGCTTCTCATAGAAGCGGTAAACCCTTCGAGATTCCTCTCTTCGGGCTGGGTCGTCGCCCTGATAGAAACCCCTGAGTTTATCCATCGGGATGGTAATGAGGACATACAATGGGTTTTGGCCGTTGTTCCATGCCTTGTTGAAAAAATCCGTGTGATCCGCGGCCTTGGGGCTATCGAAATCCAGCTTAGCAGCTATTTCGTAGTTAGCGTTGGTTGGAGGAAACGCAAAGAGCGAATGAATCCGGATGGAATTCGCGCCCATCTCCCTGATCAGCGGCAGGTCCCGTTCGTGGATCCCGCGCCAAGACCGGGTGAACCAGTCGCCGAACGGGTCCCAATTGTACGATCCACCGACCGGTGTGGGCGAATAGTTCACTCCTTTGGCAAAGAATGGCTTGCCATTGAGCAAGATCGTTCGTCCGGACACGGTCCAGACCGTGCGGTCGGGAGCTATCGAAGCATCGATCTCCACGCCGCGCAGATTGAAAATCACGACCCCAAGCATCAGGAGGCATATTATAGTGATTCTCAAGAGTCCTCACGTTTTGCAGTCAGAATTCAATGAATGCCGCGAGGCCGACGTGCGGACATATCGTCCGTCGGATTGAACAATCAGGCCGTCACGCACCAGAAGTTCCAGGTTCTTGGCGATCATGTTGGCTTCGAACATGTGCTGCAAGCGTTTATCCGGCATAGCGTTTCCGTAAATCGGCGAAGCCGCGACAAGCTCCTCTAAAGTTGTTGGACATTCACACAGTTCCAGCACTTGACTCCGGTGCCGATCGAAACCCGCGAGGAAGGCTTCAAAATAAGCCGTAGCATCACCCTCTTTCAGCGGACTCCGGTGAGAAGAACAAACCCTTCGATACGGGATAGCCATGAGCCTGTGCACGCCTGCCTGGAAAGTCTCGATGTCCGATTCAGGGTTGGCGTACCAGGGGCCGAATGAAGTGAAATCCACGTCCGTGGTAAGCAACGTGCGCGAGCTGCGCTCATAGAAACAATAGTGATCGTCAATATGTCCGCTGACCCGGATCGCTTCCAATTCCGCGCCTCCGATCGAGAGCACGTCACCGTCTCCGAATCGACCGTCAGGCTCCCGCAGAGGATGGATACCCCAGACGTCATGGACCACGCGGGCCCAGTATTGGCCTCTTTCCTGGCTCCCGGTAAACCTCTCGCCGAGGAGCTGCAAGTCCACCACCGAGTCCGGCGTTTCAAGAGGCAGGAGCAGGCGGCGATCTGCGAGGAGATGCCAAGCCCGGATATGGTCCGGGTGCGAGTGCGTGATGATGAGCGTGTCTATGCGCTTGTTCCGGTCCAGTTCCTTGATGTTCTCTTCACCGATCCCAGCGTCGATCAGAACAGTCTCAGGGCCGGTAAAGAGAAAGCCATGCGACGATGGAAAGCGGCCTCCGTTTTCACCACGCACGAAATAGAAGTTATCGGCCAGCTTGATCAAATGGTCACTAGGCACAGGATTGCTCCGTGGTTTCCGCGGGCTCCCGGGCATTGACTCAACTGTTCCTCCATGCTGCAAAGCCCAAGCGGAAGGATCATGCAAACTGCATTCGGCACCAGAGTATAACTGACAGAGCAAAACGAGAAAAGCAGTGAGAGGCGGGAAAAGAAAGAGGCGGCCCTGTCAATGCGCGGCAGGGCCGACCAGGAAGAAATGAGAGTGCCGTGGCCATGGAAATTCCTGCGGCCGCGGCTCAGACCGGCCCGCTCAATGGAGCGGACCAGGTCCAGAGGTTATCGAAGAGTAGTGAAACCCTGCTTACCGGCGGCTCTTGGCATGGGAGCCGCGTGCGCTCGCATTCCCTTGGAAGGTTTGCACTTCGTCGGCATGGGCGGGCACGGAGCCACGTAGCACGGAGGCGGACAGGGCTTCGGACAGCAGAGGCATTCCTTCGACGCGTGCACCCGGATGGGCCTGCTGAGCCACTCAAACGGTATCGAGAGGATGGTCTTCAGCACGGACCCAAAGCCACCGGCGCCACCCGTACCGCACGGAGGCGGCCCACACATGGGCGGAGGACATCCCGGGGGAGGACAGGCCGGCGGTGGACAACCCGGAGGGGGGCACGCCGCGGCCATAGTATAAGGCGCCGGGGGTCCACATTTCACAGGCGGACAGCCCGCGGGAAGGCATACCTGCTGACTCGGCCCGCAAGTAACGGGCCCGCAGACAGGCGGCGGTGGACAAGGTTGCCGCGGCGGGCATTTCAGTATGGGGCCGCAAGGTGCAGGCGCAGCATATGCCGGAGGGCAAACATAGGGCGGCGGCCCTTGGAACGCGATCGCTTCGGGCGATGATATGAAAACCATACCCAACATGAGGCAGAGCGCCATAATACTAAAGGAGATTCGAGCAGACATGATCTGTCTCCTTGAAAAAAAGATAACGAAATCCATAAGTTTATACACTTTTCACATCCATAATATCATAAGGAGTTGAGATAGTCAATAGAATACTAATGAGAATAGTAAGATGGATGAATTGGATGATTCAATGTATGAGGTTTGAGGAGGAAGAGGAAAGATTTTGCTTGGCCGCGGCGCGCTCCAGCACAATGGTTTGACCATGCTGCAACACACCGAAATCCCGCTCTGAGACCCCGTATTTCTGTCTAGCTTCTGCGAGCTTCTTTGGCGGCTCATCTAAAGGTTCATCGCTCAGTATAAATGTGCCCCAATGAATGCCCACGGATTTCTTCGCAGCCACGTCTCGATGCACCTGCACCGCTTCCTCGGGGTTCATATGGTGAGATCGCATGAACCAGCGTGGCTCGTACGCGCCGATGGGAATCGCGGCCAGGTCGAACGGCCCCAGTCTGCGACCGATCTCCTTAAAGGTCTGCGTGTAACCTGAATCACCGGCAAAGAAGAAGCTGAAGTTCTCGGATCGGAGCGCCCAGCCTGCCCACAGGGTCTTGCTTCCGTCAAATAGACCTCTCTTGCTCCAGTGATGGACCGGAACAGCGATGATCTCCAGCCCGGACACACGTTGTTTGTCCCACCAGTCCATTTCGATCACGTTGCTGACGCCGAGCGCTTCGAACCAGCTCTTGAGGCCCAAAGGAACGAAGAAACGTGTTTCTCGGCCTCCAGGACGCTCAAAAAGCTTCCTGATAGTCGATGTGTCCAGGGAATCGTAGTGGTTGTGGGAAATCACGACCACATCTATTTCCGGAAGCTGTTCCAGGGAAAGCCCCGGACGTACCACGCGCTTAGGTCCGATCCAGGAAAATGGAGACGCTCGGTCCGAGAACTGAGGATCGGTAAGAATGTTCTTGCCGGCCATTTGCACGAGCAGTGTCGCGTGTCCGATCCACGTCACGGTGGTCATGGTCCGGTTGGATTTCAGAAATGCAGGATCGTTCTGAGCGATGGGGAAATGGTAGGATTCAGGCGATGGCATGGACTGCCACAGCCGGTCCCAGCGCCATTTCAGGAATGGGAGGAATCCCGAACTGCCTTCGGAATCAGGATTCCTGAATCCTTGTCCGGTGTGGTGCGGTTTTGCGGGATCGGGAGGGTTCTGCGCATCTGCAATGGAGAGAATAAAGAAAACGCTCATAGCGATCGCCAAGAGGCCGAAAGCTCCAGGAATATTTGTCGCCATGACGATCACCTCAGCCCATCCTTGGCCTCGTAGGATGCGGTGACTCCACGCGCAGCGGAGGAACCGCATCGGTCGCGGTCTTTGCTGAAGCGATGCCGTTCCCCGGGCCCACCGCATCTTGCCCGAACACGTTCCCAGACGGTTCCCCGATCCGCGGAATGCGTGGCGTACGGGCGCTCCTGTAGGGGCGCACGGCCGTGCGCCCCTACGAATAGCCCACGGCGGCTACTCTTTCAAAGACCACGACCGACTGTTTCATTTCTTGGTTCCCGGCTCGAACAGTTCTTTGAAAAAGGTCTTCATTGCTTTCCAGGACCGTCGGTCAGCCTTTTCATTATAGGCATTGCCCTTGGACTTGTCCGAGCCTGCCGCCTGCTTCGTAAACGAGTGCACTGCGTCGCCGTAGAACACCATCTGCCAGTCAACGCCACCTTTCCGCATTTCTTCTTGAAACGCGGCCACTTCCGCGGCAGGCACAAAAGGATCGTCCGCGCCGTGCAACGCGAGCACTTTGGCCTTAATGTTCTTGGCATCCTCAGCCGTTGGAGTGCCAAGGCCGCCGTGGAAGCTTACCACACCCTTTAGCGGCGCGCCGCTGCGGGCCAATTCAAGCACTGTGGTGCCTCCGAAGCAGTAACCGATAGCTGCGATGCGGTCCGGATCGACCACGGGACTCTTCTTCAAAGCCTCCAACGCAGCCACAGCCCGTGCTCGCATTGCCGGACGGTCGGATTTGTATTTGTTCGCCAGGGCTGCTGCTTCTTCCGTGTTGGCAGGCCGAACTCCTTTGCCGTAGATGTCGGCTACGAATGCCACGTACCCAAGGCCGACTAACTTGTCCGCGATGCCTTTGTAGTGGTCATGCACGCCCATCCAGTCCGGAACAAGCACCACTCCGGGCCGTTTGTCTTTGGAACTATCATCGTACGCCAGATAACCTTCGAGCACTGTCCCGTTCTGTTTGTATTCAACTGTTTCTTTGTGCACTGCTGCCGTGGCCATCACCGGCACGAACGGAAGCAGCATGATCATAATCGCTAAGAACCTGTTCATGGGACCAACTCCTGAAAAATGCAAGCATTATCGCTTGATGCATCATGCTTCAAGCGATCTCTCCTCTTGAGTGATGAGATGCCGGCCGCGCTTAGAATGATTCATACCGATACGCCTTTAAGAAAGTAAGACGGGGAGAACCTTTTTGTAAAAAGGTTCCTCCCCGAACCCCTTTCCAAAAACTTCTATACGCCGTTGGCATTCCTGCTTCCTAGAGGGAAGCAGGAATGCCAACGAAATATGGCGTTTCTTGAAGGGGGTTCCGGGGGAAACTTCTTTCCACAAAGAAGTTTCCCCCGTGCTTTACTTCTTTGAAAGCGCATTGGTATCACGCGGATGGCTGTGCCGACGAGTCGCTTGTAGGAGGTGGCGGAACGGTCAGTTTTCTCTTGATCGGGAACTCGTGGTCGAAGTAATTAAGTCCTGGGGCCCAGTGTCTTGCACCTCAGAAGCCTCAATCCTATCGTGCTATGAACTGTGGGGCCTCATTAGCCAAAAAGCCAGGGGGATACACTCACCCGGTGCCGCTTTCACATTGTGATCGCGAGCAGGCAGCATCCTGGTCTTTTCGCGACACACTGCAAGGAATTGTTCACTATGTTCGGCTCCTGAAGGAGATGTAATTGAGACCATGAGGAAATGGATCACTGCCTTCCTGCTGATCGGTTTGCTTGTCTCCGGCGTCGGCTTGTACTTGTACGGCCGCGCAATATGGGTTCCGCTCTACCAGGCATTGAGCGGAAAGCGATCAGTTGGAGAGGTCGTTTCCATGTATGGTCCGGCTGCTCAAAAGCGGATGCTCCCTTTCTTCGAGGCTGCCGGAATCCCATACCCACCTGCTGCAGTAACGATGATTGCGCTCAAGGCTGAACGACGCCTGGAGCTTTGGGCTCATCATGGCGGTACGTGGAAATCTGTGAAAACGTACGAGATCGCAGGAGCCAGCGGCAAGCCTGGACCGAAGTTGCGCGAAGGAGACCGCCAGGTCCCGGAGGGTATCTACAGAATAGACAGCCTGAACCCGAACAGCAGTTTTCATCTTTCGATGAGAATAAACTATCCCAACGCGTTTGACGTGGAACGTGCAAAGCTCGACGGCAGAACTCAGCTCGGCGGAGACATCTTCATCCACGGAAAGGACGACTCCATAGGCTGCCTTGCTATGGGTGATGAGGCCATCGAAGAACTGTTCGTGCTCGTAGACCGTATCGGCATCCGGAATGTGACCGTAATCATCGCTCCACGAGACCTCCGCAGGCACAGCGCCGAATTGAGCAGCGATCTACCTTTGTGGGTAGGCGGGTTGTACGCGATCCTTCTTCAAGAGCTGCTCAGATTCAAGCTCTAAGAGCCAGACTCTCAGCGCTTGTTTTTATAGGAAGCGTCAAGAACAGTGTCCGATTGCCACTTGGGCATTGGTAGGTGCCGGCCTCCGGAGGCTGTTTCAACACCCTAGGATAGAAGAGATTCCTGGTAGGGGCGCTTCGAGAAGCGCCTTAATTTCGGGCGGTTCACGAACCGCCCCTACCGACTGGGTGGCAGAATCATGTCTTTTGAGACAGCTTCTCCGTGCCGGCCCCTACCGACCTTCATCAAGCGCAGGCTGTCCAAGAAGCCAAGAATTCTGACAACCAATATAAGTAGTCTTAGAGCCACCATACCCAATCTCCAGCCATGAGAATGAGTATGGTGTCTCCAAGAATTACGACTGCAAGTCTATGCGGTGTGTATTTCCTGGAAGAGGCGTGACCCCAGCTTTTCGAGCGCTTCCCTCGTCCCGAAGGGCGAAGCCTGTGCCATCTCGGCTACCTTCTCTTCGGTGGCGCCAAGCTCTTTGGCTACGAGGAACTCCTCGATCTCCTCTTCCTTAGAGGCCAGGCCGCACGCTGCAATCTGCCCAACCAAATCGCGTCCATTGAGGATAGGCACCACGAGCCTCAGCAGTCCGGCTTCGCATATGTCGATTTCGGGCCGAAGAGTCTTGCTGACCGCGGAGAGCATGGCTGTGTTTGTCTTCATGCAGATAGTGGTGAGAGCACCCTGGTTCTCTCTGATGGCCTTGCATAACGGAAATCTGTCCATACGGCAGAACAGCAGCTTCCCGTTCTCGTCCATCAGACACGCAGTCATATTGGCCTCTTTGGCGCAACGGTCCAGAATCGCTTCCCATTCTTCCTTGGTCTTCAGATCTAGAGGTGTCATCGTTCTCCTTCCATGACGGTTCGGAATCTACGAACAAAACCTCGGCTTGCAGCACGACCGTCATCGCGCAGCAGGCTTTTCGCAAGAGTCTCAACATATCTCACCCTTGGCGTGCGCCTCAAGGATAATCTACAGTGCAGCGCGAGCCTTTAGGTGTCCGAGGGCACATTCGCTTCGGCAGGGAGGTTGACCGCTGGCCTACCGTGCGGTATGCTGAAAAGCCAGAGCCAACGCAGTCTGCCTGACTTTGACTCATTGGCGGATGTTGTCGGTGGGCAGAACAGGAGCGACCGCTCATTCGATCAATCAGGTAGCGGTGTATCTTGGATCCGAGGCAGACCTGAATGGCTGCACTGCGTTAAATTCGGACGCGAAGATCTCAGAGGACGGAGCTCTCTGCTGATGTCTGAAGAACAGCCTCGTAGATTCTGGACTTGGGCTTGGGCGGCAATTGTGGCCGTGCTCGTGCCCATCGGTGCTCTGGTGGCGAAAGACATATATGACTTCGCCAAAGCTTATGTCGAACCCACAAGACCGAAACCCGCGGCTACAGGAACTCCGGTGACACCCACACCCCAACAGGGTGTCCAAGGGCTCGGATCAGGGGCCTTGCTGGGGAAGCTGCAGACTCTGGTTCCGCAACCGGGCGAGGCCGCAGATAAGGCAAGTCTGAAGGAAGCTGCAATCAAGCTGCCTGTACCTCTAATAATGGCGTCTCGAAACGGACAGATTAGGGTGGTCAGACTCCTCATAGACCGCGGCGCGGATGTGAACGCGCGGGAGAAAGAAACCGAGACCACCGCGCTGATCGCAGCCGCGCAGCAAGGCCACGCGGAGGTGGTGGCAGTGCTTCTCGAGAGAGGCGCGGATGTTCATGCAAGGGATAAGGCAGGCAAGACCGCGCTGAGTGAAGCCAAACACTACAATCATGAACACGTTGTCAAGTTGCTCCAAGAACGCGGGGCCGCAGAGTAAGAGCGGTAGCTGAACCCGCGACCGCCACCAAGAACTCCCACCTTGATCAAGATCTTGGCGCATCTTCGTGACGCGCACCCCTGCTGAATCCTCCTAATGTTTCTTGCATCTAAGTTGACGGATGAGGCGCTCCCGGTTCGAGGAAGAAAGCTGGGGCGTGAGACGTAGGTGAACTGGTTCAGGCGGAAGGATATGGTGCGGAGGGGAAGAGGTCGTTTGTCTTTGGAAGAAGCCTTCGTCTGCGTCAGGCCACCGCATAGACGGAGGAAGACGTCATGACCCGAGAAGAGGTGTACCGAGAAATTGAGGATATGTTCGGGCTGGTGCCAAGCTTCATTAAGCTGGTTCCGGACTCCTCGCTTGAGCTGGAATGGAAGCTGCTGAAGCGAGTGCAATTCGATGAAGGCCCAATCCCGAACAAGTTTCGTGAATTGATCGGCCTTGCCATTTCAGCGGTCACCAAATGCCGATATTGCACTCTGTACCACACTGAGATGGCCAAGCTGAACGGCGCTACCGACGAGGAGATCGAGGACGCGGTGCATTATGCGAAATCCACTGCGGGGTGGAGCACCTATCTGAATGGTATGCAAGTGGATTACGACGAATTCAAGAAAGAGATGGAACAGGCCGGCGAACACGCGCGAACAGCCAAAGCAGCGTGATTTTAGGCCTGATTCCACCTGAAGCCGGCGCTTGGCGCCGGGTGTGCCCTCTTGGCGTTCAGGCTTCTATATGGCTCCACCAGTCCCAGAGTGGACGGGAGCTGCCTGGACCCAGGAGGTGCTTTATTGAGAAGGATCGCTACGCGTGCGACAGGGTCTTATGACTCTAATGCCGTCTTTCCTATACGCAGGAGGAAATTCTTTGGTATCCAACACGGCGTAGTGCGAAGCCGACCGAGTAAGCTCTCTCACAAACGTATTGAACGGCTCGAAGTATATGGGTTCGCGCTTAAGGCGTTCTGTTGAGAAATCCTCGTCCCTGACGAGCAGATAGTCAATGCCGTATTCCCGGCAGAACCTCCGAATCTCTTCCGGATCCTGAGCATAATAAGCCCGAAAGAAATCGTAAGTCCGTTTCTTGATCGTGGACCAGAAGGGCTCAATCCACGTGTGCGAGAGCTCATAATTCACAAAAGCTTTACGTCGAGCAAATGTTGGAACATTGTCCATGAACTCCGGATGGCCTGCGATCAGAGCTGTCTTGGGTGTGGTGCGGAGGAACTGATAGAGGTCCGCGTGTCGGGAGAAGTCGTACAACTCCATATTATGCGACCGCACAGCCCCAAACAGGACGAGAACTGTCACCAGAAACGGGAAGGCAAAGCGCCGCAGACCGAGGGATTCTATGGCCACTCTGAGCAACACCCCTGCAACCATGCAATAGAAGAGCAGCAGTGAATACTCAATGTATCTCCGGGGCACAAAGAGCTGGGCCAAGAAGATCCTTGCTGCCACATAGAGCAGCAACGAAGCTGGGAACAGATAGGCAAAGATCTTCAGACCCGACAGATCGACCACTGGTTTCCAATTCCGCACCGCGTACACTGCCAGCACAATGAGCAGACCCGCTCCGAACCATCCCGCGGCAATGCCCCATTCACGAAAGGGGAGGCTGAAGATCCAGGGTCGGATCAGCTCGTACAAGAACGAGGGATCGGGGAGGAATTCGTACCGCCCGGCCGCCGTATATTCCACTTTGCCTGCCATTTCCGCTCGGGTCACCAGATGACCGAAAACCGACGAACTGCTGAAAACATGCTTGAACAGCATGAAAGCGAAGGCGAGCAGTATGGGAGCGTTCCACAGGAGTAGCCGAGACAGTGGGACAGGGGGGAACTCCCGGGAGTCGGACGCGGGCTGCGGCTCACTCCAACCAGGGAATCGGCGCACGAGATCCATCCCGAAATTCCAAGACAGGAACACCGCATGGGTCGTAAGACAGAGCAAGAAGACGTAAGGATTGAACAGCGGCTGAATCATCAGCGTCAGGGCTGCCCATCGGATGTCACCACGGGAGAGAAAGAACAGGTAAGCGAACAGCAGAGGAACGACAAAAGATCGCGAGAGCCCGCCGGCCATCTTTGCCAGAAAGCCGGTCAGGATGAAGAACATACAGACCACTAAGACCGCAGTAAGCCCGTCTCGGAAGCTCAGGCACAAGCCGAAGAGCAGCCCGGCAGAAAGAACATAGAGAATTCCGGTCACCACATTGGTAAACCGCACAGGATTCATGAAAAGGGATCCTAAGCGGTAGACCGCCCGTACCCCCCACGGAACATAATCCCGCGCATATTCGGTGAGAAGGTCGTCTTGAAACAGGCCTGGTTCGATCCATTCCTGCATCCAGAAGATCTGTTGGCGAACGTCGTCGTTGATCAGATAGGGATTGGTGAACCCTTGCCAATTGCCCGCGCTGTAAACGAAAGCTGCCGCAACCAACACGTAAATAAGGTAAAAGGAATTACTTCGAGCTTCCTTCATCATGGCCTCGAGGACTTGCGGAAGACCGGTCCGCAGCGACCGGCGGAGCGAAACGGCTCGGAAGTGAAGATATCAGGATTCGGTGGATTGCGCATGGCATTTTCTTGATTAGCCGCCCGGCAGCGGCTCTATACGCGGGGTTTGTTTATTGACACGAGACGAGCAAAGCAGCTACCTTGATGCCTTGCCGGGAGCGGATCCGAAAGCGCCGGTCGCGGCAAACCCCGATCGAGATATCAACGGTGCTATCGTGTTACTCATGCGGTCCCAAGTCAGTCACATAAAAACCTTGTTGCTGCCTGCCATGTTACTCGGCTTGCTGTGGCTTGGGATAATTCTGATCGTGAATCCCGTGGGCGAATTTATGGTCAATGACGATTGGAGCTTCGTACGTATGCTGGAAGCTCTCGTCAATGATGGCACGTTCATCGCGACAGGATGGGGCAAGGGAGGACCTTCTGCAATTGTCCATGTTCTGTGGGGAGGCGCCTTCACACTCGTGGCCGGCTTTTCACTTACCATGCTCAGGGTGTCGGTGCTTTTCCTGGGCGTATTGAGCTCATTTGTGCTTCTGATGCTGCTCCGGCGTTTGGGCGCGAACCCCTGGATGGCGCTATTCGGCGCAGTTACCCTCGTAGCAAATCCCCTGTTCCTGTCGCAATGCTTCACATTCATGACGGATATCACCTTTGTGTGTGCTGCGATCCTCGCTATCTTCTTCATTCACCGGGGAATGGACACGGGGAGGCTCTCGCTTCTGAGCATCGGTTTTGTCTTTAGTTTGGCGGCGGTCCTGACCAGGCAGATCGGGATCGTGATTCCGCTCTCATTTTGTGTTCTGTGCCTGGTGCAGCCGCGGGCCAGAGAACTTGGTAGACTGAAGCTGATCCTCTTAGCTATAGGGATATCCCTCGTTCCTTGGCCGCTGTACGAGTGGTTTCTGCTCAGTGTCGGGAGTACACCGGTTACAGAACACGAGGTATTCCGAAACATACTTGGACGACCACTTGAGAAGGGCTTTCCCGACTATGCAGTCTTCATTTATTCCCAATTGGTTCATGTCGGCCTTGGTTACACGGCCTTCCTACTCTCGCCGCTGCTCGCATGTCGATATTGGACGTACTTAAGGACTCGGCAGGATTTCCGCTGGTTTCTTGGAATACTAACCATAGCGCTCATCTTCCTGGAAGCGGGGATGCTCCTCGGGCTGTTCACGCTTCCGGTCCAGCTTTACAGGAATGTGATTACCGAATTCGGCATCGGCCCCATACTGCTGAAGGACACCTATCTGCTGGGCATTCAGCGTACTGCTCCCTTGTCGGCTCCTGTCTTTTATTTCATGGTCTACTGGGCTGTCTTGGCTGTCGGGGTGCTGCTAGGCCTGGGGTTCTCTTCGTTCAGGTCATTGGCGAGAATGGCTCGCAGCAGTGCCGGCGAAATCCCGTTCGTGCCCGCGCTCTGTCTGCTTGCCGCAGTCATGTATCTGGGAATCATTACCATTACAGACTTTCATGATCGATATTTGATCCCAGTCTGCGGGTTTCTCATCGTTTGGCTTGTGGGAATGCACTTCATCGGCAAATCCGATCAATCAAGACTCGCCATATTGCCTGGACTTGTCACGCTCTTAGTGCTCGGCGTCGTCTCGCCTCTCATTGTGCACGATTTCATGGAAATGAAACGAACCCTCACCAAAGCGCAGCAATATCTTGTACAAGATCTCAAAGTCGACCCTTGCAGGTTTGACGGCGGGTTTGAATTCAATGGGTACCACTGCTATGAGAGGGATTTCCAAGGCGTCGCCGGCCTGAGTTGGTGGTGGGTTAAACATGAGGATTACCTGCTCACCTTGGGCGAGCTGCCCGACTACCGAGTGGTCCGGATATTCCCGTTTCGGCGATACGCGGGCCAATCGGGCGCTGTATACATATTGCAGTCGGCGGACCGCGCTGGAACCAAAGAACCGATCCCGCGATCGACGGGCCAGGGCCCCACGCAATCCCAAAGGCTGGATCAGGTGGATCGCGGGGCTCAGGGATTTGTAGGGTCTCATGATGGAGCCGGTTGATACTTCTCTGAATGTTCAAGCCCAGGACGGGCATTGCTTTGACCTCCGAGTACGGCATGACGCTGCGGAGCAGCCCGCGGCGGTCGTTCTCTGCCTGCCGGGCATGGGAGTCCCGGCGGCTTTCTATCAACCGCTCGCGAAGGCACTGAGCTCTGAGGACATCGCGGTAGCGCTGATGGATCTCCGCGGGGTAGGCAGTAGCTCGGTCCGAGCCTCCCGAAAGACGGATTTCGGATATTACGAGATCATCGCTTACGATATTCCGGGCGCTGTAGCTGAGTTACAGCGACGATTCCCTTCGGCCGCGATCTTTTTGCTCGGCCACAGCATGGGCGGGCAACTGATCTGTCTTTCAGCAAGCAGCCTGCTCCCTGACATCGCGGGCATAATTTTGATGGCCAGCGGGACCGTGTACCACCGCGCGTGGGACTTCCCATACGACGTGGGTACGTACGTTTTTCAGCTGTTTATCCCCCTGGTGGCGCGGCTGTGGGGATACTTCCCGGGGGCACGGCTGGGCTTCGGCTGGAGAGAAGCTCGTCGACAGCTCCGGGACTGGTCCTATCAGGGCCGGACAGGGCGTTATAAGGTGGTCGGCTGCAATTGCGACTTGGAGCGACTCCTGCCCGCACTTGCTGTTCCGGTCTTGGCGATTTCGTTCACGCAGGACTTCTACGCGCCTCCGCGGTCCGTCGATCATTTATTGGGTAAGCTCAAAGGAGCGGAGATCACCCGGGAGCTGCTTGATCCTGCGGACCTGGGTTTGGACAGAAATAGTCACTTTGGATGGGTAAAACGCGCGGAGCTGTTCAGTCCGCGGATACGTGGGTGGGTGCGGGGTGTGCTGGCCGGGGAACGCACGCCGCGTGACGGCTCCCGCGCACTGGAAGAAGGAGCATGAACATGCGTGAAAGAACGCTCTTCGTATGTCTGGTAGCGATCTTAACGGCTTTGACCTTGACGATCACACCCGTGGCTTTTGCCGAGAATGCTCAAAAAGGATCGCAACTGATGGCCTCGGACCCAGGCCCCGGGGATAAAGAGCGATCTGACAGGCAAGATGCCCCCTCAGCCGCCGCGAAACCGGACGAGATCGAGCAGCTCAAGCAGAAGATTCTCGATATGCAAAACAAGGGGAAGCTTGGGTTTCGGAAGGTGGTCCCATGCAGTTCGGTGGAAGGGTACGGGGTCTATGCCCCCCTCAAACCCGGAGAGCCTGTCACCAGAGTGATCTTCTACTTCGAGCCGCAGAATGTCAGCACCTTGATAAGTGGAGACCGGTACGTCATCGACCTTGCAGTGGACCTCTTTATTATGGACGCGACAGGAAAGGTGCTAGGCGGGAAAGAGAATATGCTGAAGCTTAGCCGAGTTTCTCACTCTCCTGTTCTGGACGTGTTCTACAAGATGGACCTGAAAGTGAAGGAGCCCCTGAAGCAGGACTTGATGGTGAAAACGGTGCTCAGAGACAATATCAAGAACGAAACTGTCTCAGCGACCTATCGGTTGAACGTGGGCTCAAAGGGCCAGAAACTCCTTGACAGGATTTGACGAGGAAGGTACGCATTAATTTTGGCTTTTCAGTCCAATTCGAAATGAGTGTTGATGTTATTTGACGAGAACGGACCTCAGATTTAGCTTACTGCGTAAACAGAAAAAAATGTGGGGGGGCTCCATCGCCTGGCTCCACGCAAGGAGAAATGACCGACCATGAGACCCAAAGATTCGCAGCCGGCCCCGCCTCCGCCTCCACCGGGAGTGCCTGCAAGGGTTCTTTCGCCGCAAATGAGCATCTACTATGCGAATTGCGCAATGGTTGCAACCAGCCCCAGAGACGTGTCGCTCTACTTCGGCAGATTGATGCCGACTCAGGATGAGCAGGGCGGGCAACGCCTGGCCGAGATGTACGAACGGCAGGTGTACATGACGATCGAGCAGGCGGAAGACCTGGCACGGATTTTGGCTCAGACAGTCGATCGCTTTCGTTCGATGAGAACCCCCAAAGAACCTGATGCCTGATGCCTGGTGCGTTCGAGTAGGACCGGCATCTTGCCGGTCCAGCAGGCTTCCCCAAGAGGTGGTGCGTTGCTCCAGGACCGGCAAGATGCCGGTCCTACTATCACTCGTGCTGGGCGTATCTATTCAGTTGCCGGCGGGAGCGCTCGCTTGACCGTGCCATCGCGAGGAGTGAATGGCAGGAGAGGCTTCCAGCGTATCTACTGGGGGTGACCGGAAATCCCGCCATTCAGCGCGGAACGGCTCCAGCCGCAAGTTCTTCTTGTACCGATGAAGGATTGCTTCGTCCCGCATCCCGCTGGACTCGCAATGACACATTCAGCTTGAACCCGCGGCTCCACGTGACGGAATAGTCATTGCGGTGAACATTTTCCTGTTTACTTCTCGCTCCTGGTGCTAGTATGGATATACGCTTTACAGCCAATGAATAGGTAAAGGCCGCCTTTCATCACAACCTGGGGGGAATTCTTGAGTCCTCAATCCAGTTTCTTCCTCTCAGTGTTCGAGAGAAAGGGGAGACGCTCCAGGGCGCCGCACCACGATTCGGTTCGTTTCGTGAGTGCAACGCTCGTAGCTCGTTCCTTTCTCGAATATCTTCTGGCTCGCTTCGGGTATTTTGGTGACAAAATGAGCCGGCCAAGCTCAATCATGTTGTTCTGTCAGCACTCAACCTGAGGGTTTTGTCATGAATACCAGGCTGTTCGTCTACTGGCTGCTCGTTCTCGGGGTGGCTTTGTCCTTGCCTCTTAGCTCACTCCGGGTCGAAGCGGACGTCAAGGAAGCCCTCGCGCTCAACCAAGAGGGCGAGAAACTACTACAGCAGGGCAAGTACACGGAAGCCCTGGAGACCTTTCGCAAGATGTCCGAGCAGTGCGGCACGCACCAGTATTGCAAAGGAGTTGCCGCTTTCTACCAGGGACGAACGAACGCGGAGATTGCGAAGTATGACGACGCTCTGAAATTCTTCGACGAGGCCGAACAGATCTTCACCCAGCTTAACAAAGAGAACGAGAAGGCCATGGTGCTTGCGGGCCGGGGCAGCGTGCTTGCAGGCCGCGGAGATTACAAAGGTGCCAGGGCTCTGTTTGAAAAGGCTGAAACCACTTTCACAGAAAAGAAGAACCAGAAGGAGCTCTACTCCCTCTACAACAGCATAGCTGTGGTCTTGGCCTACATGTGTGACTTCGATCAGTCGCTTTCATACCTGGAAAAGGCCCAACAACTTGTCGCAGACTCGGACGATCCCAAGATTACCGGTCCGCTTAACGTCAACCGCGGGCTCGTCTTCTCCAAGCGACAGGACTACGAGAAGGCCCTGGCTGCGTACGACCAGGCACTGAAGAGTTACCAGACCCTGGGCAATCTCAAGGGCTTGTCCGTTCTTCTCAACAACGTGGGCTACATTCATGAAGCCCGTTCCGAATACGCCAAGGCTCTGGAGAAACACGAGGAATCACTGAAGCTCGCGCGGGAGGTCAAGGACCCGTGGTGCGAATCTCTCGCTCTGAACAACATCGGGTGCGTTCAGCTAAGGCGAGGCGACTATCAGGCCGCGAAACAGGCATACGAAGAGGCCCTCAAGATCAGAAACGAGCTGGGCATAAAGCATTTTGCCGCTGAGAGCCTCAATAACTTGGGGCTGGTTTGGTTAGCGTATGCCGACTATCCACGAGCATTCGCGTGTTTCGATCAATGCCGTGAAGCTTGTGACTTGGCGGCTTCACCTTCGGGCCAGGCGTGGGCACTGCACAACATGGCCTTTCTCCTCAAGGACCAGGGGAAATTCAAGGAATCCCTCACCGCATCCGATGACGCGGCCAGGATCGCGCAGCAGATAGGCGATAAGAGGCTTGAGGCCACCGCGATCCTGCGACTGGGCAATCTTTACGAGTATCAGGGCTGGTTTGACAAGGCTTTGGAGAATTACCGGAAGGCCGCGGAGATCCAACAAGCGATCGAGGACTGGAATTTCCGTAGTAATACCATTGCGGACGCGGCCAATATTCTGACCCGCAGCGGAGAGTTCGACGATGCCGAGGTCTACTTCCAGGAAGCCATCAAACTCAAGCGCAAGATCGGTGCGCCTGCGGGTGAGCTCTTGTGCAAATTTGCGCTCTTCTATCTGGAAAAGGACCGTTACGCGGGACTGCGACGCGAGAAAGGCGAGAAAGGAGATCAGCAGCGAGCCGCAGACCTGGCAAAGGCGTCGGAACAACTCGACCTCGCGGAAAAGGAGATCAAACCCGATCGAAAGAACGATCTGATGCTTCTGACCTATGTCAAGGGTCGGTCCCTTCGAGAGAAGGATCCTCAGGGAGCAGTCAACGAATTCGCGAAACTCAAGGAGCAGGCGGAGCAAGCAGGGGTTCGCAAGTTTGCATTCCTAGCCGCGGTAGGAGCCGGTTTGGCCCATGAACAGCTCAACAACTGGCAAGAAGCCAAGAGTTCTTTCAAGCAAGCGGTAGAATACGCGGAATACATACGCAAGACCCTCGATGAAGATGCCAAGCTCGCCTTTCTCGATGGCGAAGAGATCCTGGGCGTGAAGCATATCCTTCCATACGAAGGGCTGGCCAGGGTCTTGATGAAGAAAGGCGAAAAGGAAGCATCTTTTACTACTGCCGAGTACACCAAGGCACGAGCCTTCTCAGAGTCATTGGCCCGACGGTGGGAGAACCCCTCTTTCGATGTGCCGGTAGAAATAATCAAGCGAGACTCGGACCTGAACAACAGGCTTGCCGCACTGATGAAAGGGCTGGACAAAGCCCATGAGGCAGGCGCTCAGGAGGCCGTCCAGTCGTTCAAGAAGGAGATCGCTGCACTTGAGCAAAAGTTCGCCAGGCATATTGAGGAGCTTCGTCGAAACTACCCGCTCTTTGCAGGATCGAAATACCCTGGTCCTCTCGAACTGGGGCACAGTGCGCTTCGGGATCAGGAGTGGATGCTGGCGTATGATGTGACCGAGACGGGCCTATTGGTCTACTTGAGTCAGGGTAAGCGCCTGGTCAAGAGTCTGTTCAAGCCCATATCCCGCGATGATCTTGATGCGCTGGTGCGCACATTCCGTGCTCCTTTGGAGATTCACCAGGGCGATGAAGATCCCATGGGAAAGCTAAAATCTTTTGACCTAGGCTCAGGCAAGACGCTCGCGGACCTTGTGTTGGGCGAGATCCTCGTTGATCTGCCTGCCGGCGTGCCGGTGATTGTCGTTCCGGATGATTCGCTCGGGGTGGTACCCTTTGAGATGCTGGTGCTTAATGACGCGGGCAAGTTGGTGGAAAAGGGCGAGATCCCGGTTGTTACGGGCGCTGAATTCTTTGGAGACCGTAATCCCATCTCCTACTATCAGTCGGTCACCGCACTTACTTTGAGCCGTACATTGGGCAAGAAGAAGGACCCTTCCGATCGGCTGCTCGTCGTGGCCGATCCGGTTTTCCAACAGCGAGATGCTCGGGCGGGTGCGCTTGGCCAGGAAACACGTCTGGCCCAGGCAGATGCCGCGTTCGGCACAACGCTGATGACTGCTCTGGAGGGCGGCGAGCAGGGCTCGTTCTCGTTCAACAGGCTTCCGCTCACGGGTGAGCTGGCCGAAGGGCTTCAGGAGATGTTCCAGGGCAAGTCTGAGATGTACGTGGGACTCGATGCAAGTAAGAAGACATTCATCCAGGAGTTGGCGCCTGAACTGGATCGATACGGCAGGATAGTCTTCGCGACTCACGGGTTCTTTAGCAGGCAGTGTCCCCATTTCCGTGAGCCGATCCTCGTGCTGACCCTGGTCCCCGTAGGCACGGACGGTTTCTTGCGGATGAGTGAAGTGATGGGCCTGAAGATCAATTCGGACGTGGTTGCGCTCACCGCGTGCCAGACGGGCCTGGGCAAGCACGTCTCCGGCGAAGGCACCATGGGCATGGGCAGGGCGTTCCAATATGCGGGCGCTCGATCGGTGCTCATGTCACTGTGGAGTGTGTCCGAAGAGGCATCGGTCCAGCTCGTGGAAACCTTCTTCACACACCTCAAAGAGGGCAAGAGCAAGCTCGATGCCATGAAGCTGGCAAGGGAGAAGGTTCGCAAGGACGGGTACGATCACCCGTTCTTCTGGGCTCCCTTCATCCTAGTGGGTGAGGTGAATTAGGGTGAGTATCTGGGACCGGCCCCCTTTGTGAAAAAGGGGTTTCCCGGAATCCTACGTTTCGCAGTCTATTCCGCCCTAAGCCCAAATAGCTCTACGGTATTACGCGCCCTGGGTGCCGTTGGCTCCGCCGAGCAGTACCGTGCCGGACATGGTGAATCCCTCGTCTTCTTGGGGTTCCGCGGAGCGGGTGCCGAAGAGCACGATGAACACGGAGGCCAGGAACGTCTTGGATATGAAGCGCAGCCTGTCCATGGGGGCTTCACCGTGTCGGAAGAGATTGTCACCCAACGCTTCTTCCTGCGCAGACGCGGGTAACGCAGTGGATCTTATGGACACGTCAGCGCCATGTCAAGCGTTAAGAAGGACTGGATGTAAGTATTCAGTTACACGAGGGAGTTGGCCCCTCTCCGTCATTGCGAGGACCCCGGACTCGATCCGGGGGACGAAGCAATCTCTGCCTTTGAGCGTTGAGATTGCTTCGCTGCGCTCGCAATGACAGTTGTTGGCCGCACGTAACCAAATGCTTACGCCTGCATGTAAGCATTCAGTTACGCGGGGCAAGAGCAAAGCTCCACTTTTCGGAGGGTAACAATGCGCGACCGCTTGAAGTTCATCGCATCAGCTTTGTTGGCCTACCCGCTTTTTCGGCTGAGTGGTGCATCTCCTGCGTGGGCGGGCAATTTGCCCCGTGCGCGTGAGCTTAACAAACGCGGCGAAAGACTCCTGGAAACAGGCCAATACACTGACGCGATCATCGTGTTCA
Source organism: Thermodesulfobacteriota bacterium (assembly GCA_049323095.1). Lineage (GTDB taxonomy): Bacteria > Desulfobacterota > Desulfomonilia > Desulfomonilales > Desulfomonilaceae > VGSG01. The sequence goes on along the minus strand of JBMOME010000382.1, from coordinate 2,807 downwards.
ACAACATGCGAGAAGCGTGTGCAGACAAGGCCTATTGCAAAGGTGTGGCCGCGTACTATCTCGGACGGGCCAATCTCGAAATGGCCGAGTACGACAAGGCGGTCCAGCATTTTCGTGAAGCTGAAGCGCTCTTCGACAAGCTTAAGAAGGACAACGAACGGGCCACCGTTGTGCAGGCGAGGGCAAGGATACTGGCCGAACAGAGCCAATATAAGGAATCGATGGACTTGTATGGCGATGCGGGGAGCGTATTTCTGAAGTTCAGGAATACCGGGGCCCTTTTCGAGATGTTCAACAGCACTGGTGCAATTCAGGCGTACAAGGGTCTCTACAACGAGTGCCTGGAATGCCTCGGAGTAGCCAATCGGCTTTTGCCGCCAAAGGCCGATCCACGTCAACTGGCTGTTTTGAACAACAACACCGGCCTCGCACACATGATGAAACAAGAGTACGGCATAGCGGAGCAATCTTTCAAGAAGGCGCTGGAGCAGTTCAACAAATATGGGGATCGAAAAGGCATCGCCACGGCACTGAACAACTTGGCATTCATTTATGAGGCGCGATCAGAGTACGCGGCGGCGTTGAGGGCCCAGACTAAATCACTGGAAATAGCAAAAGAGATCAATGACGTACGCGGCCAGGCCCTTGCCCTGAATAACCTGGGCAATGTCAAGCTTCGCACCGGGAATTACAAGGAGGCTCGCGAATCGTACCAGACATCCTTGGTAATTACCGAAGGCCGTGGGATGAAGCAGTTTGCGGCTGAAACGCTCAACAACTTGGGGTTGGTAAACGTGGTTCGAGGTGAGTACGCCCGAGCGATCGAAACTTTCAAGCGATCCCATCACATGGCCACCGAAGTGGGTGCGCTTACGAGCCAGGCCTGGGCACTGCACAACATGGGCTTCATTTTCAAAGACCAGGGAAACTTGAACGATTCACGCACATGCGCGGACAACGCGGTTCAAATCGGAATCAAGACCGGGAACCGCAAGCTGGAAGCCGCTGCAGCCCAGAGGCGCGGAAACCTGAGAGAATATGTTGGCCAGTTCGAGGATGCATCGAAAGATTACAAGCTTGCCGCGCGGCTGCAAAAGGTAACTCAGGACTCTTACTTCCGGAGCATCACCATGCTCGATCTTGCCAACGACCTGCTCCGAAAGGGACACAGCGAGCCCGCGCTGAAATACTACCGTGAAGCTCTTAAAATCCGGCGATCCATTGGCGCTCCGTACGGCGAATTCGCGTGCAGAATGGTCATCTTCTATGTGGAACGATCGGGGTACTCGGAGAAAGGATCTTCCCGGGACACGGCAGAAGCCCGCGCGGAGCGGAAAGAAGACTTGAACAGGGCACGCAAGGCGCTCGAGGTGGCCGCGAATCTTATACCCGGGGACCAGGTGACGGAGATGCTTCTGTTGAGCTATGCCAGGGCCCGCCTTATGCTCGAAGAGGACCCGGAGAAGGCGGTGGCTGAGTTCACGAAACTGGGATCTGCCGCTAAATCCGCAGCTATCGCCAAGTACGAATACCTCGCGTCCGTAGGGCTGGGGCTCGCTTACGAAAAGCTCCAAAAGACCAGCCTCGCAAGGACATCCTTCCAGGCCGCGGCTGACTACGTGGAATCCATTTGGAAGACTCTTGACGAGAAAACCCGCCAAACTTTCCCGGACGGGGAGCAGATCCTGGGGATCAAGAACAAACTGGCCAAGGAACACCTGCAACGGATGGGGTCAGCCTAGGATAGACTGAGAGCAAGTCTAGAAATAGAGCGACATCCGGTTCCACCGAGACACCAATCCCTCCTTGATCAAGGTCCATAAATTGGTGGTGGTCGTTTCGATCTTGCCCACGCCTTTCATGCCCACCTTGATAGATGGCGGAGCGTCGGTAAACTTTGCTCTAACACGGCACACATTTCCGAGCCTGGGCACCACCTCGGCCGCCGGAGAAGGGTCATCGACAGAGAGCCGATACCCTTTGAGCGGATTGTTGTTCAAATACACATGCAAGGGTTGGCCTTTGTTCACAAGCGAAACCTTGTCTTCAGGCACCAGCACCTCGGCGGCCAAAAGGCCGGGGACGGCTATTTCACAGAAAGGCTCGCCTTCCTTCACTCTTTTTCCCGCTAATGTCTCCACATCACGGGTGAGCACGATCCCTTCCGCGGGCGCCTTGATATCCAGGAACTGAGACTGCCACTTGAGGTACTCGAATTCGTTGATGACCTTCTTCCGTTCCAGTTCCAATATCTTGCGCTCCCCAAGTTTGGAAGGGTCCGTATCCGATTCAAAGGTGAGCAACTCCATCTTCTTCTTCAGTATGGCTGCTTCCCGCTTAGCGCTCTCTATTTTGAATTCAAGCTCGGTCGGATCGAGCTTTGCTAGAACCTCATTCTTCGTAACTCTCGCCCCTTCTTGAGTCACGACCTTGTCGATGAGACCACCCATCTTGCAGAAAGCCACGTGGCGATCCCACGGGACAATGGCAGCTTCACCGCCTACAGTGTAATTGATGGGATAGAAGAGAAGCGCAGCCAAGAGCACAGCAAGGCCCGCGGCCAGCGCGAGTATGGATCGACGGGTCAGCCAGTGAGTTGTCGGTCGAGCGATTGATGCGGGCCCAAGCAGTTGAACCATCTCAGGTTTCTGCGCGAGGAGCCATTTCTCTGCAAGTATGGATCCGAACAACGGCGCCAACTGAAGCATCGCAGCGAGCTGGAGCTGCTCAGGTGGCTTGTCGTTCATGAACTCAAACATAAGGTGAGCTATGGGAACGCCTTGAAAGGGGAGGGGCACGCATAAACA
>JBMOME010000381.1:0-26420 GCA_049323095.1 Thermodesulfobacteriota bacterium | reverse complement strand
GCATTATATATTCGGGTGCCAAGCTCCTGATGCGGGGAACATTGAAATCCTTCACCTGTACGGCACTGAGGAGCAGAAGGAGAAATACCTGAGGCCGCTGGTCAACGGCGATGTCCGGAGCTGCTTTGCGATGACCGAAGTGGACATGCCGGGGTCGAATCCTGTCATGTTGGATACCACCGCGGTTAAGGATGGCGATCATTATGTGATCAACGGCCACAAGTGGTACACCAGTTCTGCTGACGGCGCTCGTTTTGCTATTGTCATGGCCGTAACCAATCCGGAAGCCCCTGCGTACTTGCGTGCGAGCATGTTCATCGTGCCGACCGATACTCCGGGGTTCAATCTGGTGCGGAATATTTCCATCATGGGCCACGAAGGAAGCGATTGGGCCAGCCATGCGGAAATCCTGTACCAGTCGTGCAGGGTTCCCAAAGAGAACCTGCTGGGAGGCGAGGGACAAGGGTTCGTAATGGCTCAGGAAAGGCTGGGCCCCGGGCGAATTCACCATTGCATGAGATGGATCGGCATATGCAACCGAGTCTTTGCGCTCATGTGTTCAAGGGCGCAGAAGCGTATGATCGCGCCGGAGCGGACCCTTTCAAGCCGCCAAATCGTCCAGGCATGGATCGCGGAATGCGCCGCGGATATTCAGGCCGCGCGCCTTATGGTGCTCCATGCTGCATGGAAAATGCAGGCCCTTGGGACGAAAGCAGCGCGCCACGAGATATCCATGATCAAGTTCTTCGCTGCCAACGTGCTCCAGAAGGTGCTTGATCGAGCCTTGCAGGTTCACGGCGGCCTGGGTATGAGCGATGACACTGTTATATCCTTCTATTACCGCATGGAAAGAGCGGCTCGTATCTATGACGGCGTGGACGAAGTCCACAAGGTCTCGCTGGCGAGAAGGATCCTGAGCGAGTATGAGGGCAAGACAGTCCGATAACCGAGCGAATATGGGCTTAGCTAAGTTGGTTAAAGATCGAAAGCCGCCGAGAGGCGATGGCGGGCCACGAACGGCCGCGTCCGACGCCATCTGTTTCGACGAGTTTGAAAGGCTGGTGGGCGTCACCAAGCGGGACTTGTGCCGTGAAACGCTTGCGGCTCACCGTAAAGTGATTCGAATAAAGGGTGACGAGCGCGCGATCAGAAATCTGGAGCGAATATTCGACGCGGCGCTCCGGATTAGTAACGCAAACGGCTTTCAAGCCATGTCCATGCGAAGGCTCAGCAAGGAAGCGGGCCTGAGCATGGGTGCGCTGTATGCCTATTTTTCCAGCAAAGACGAACTGCTTACCATGCTGCAGGACCAGGGTCGCGGCATTGCCTCGCGAATACTCTCGGATCGGATCCAAGCCGCGGCCGACCCGCTGAGCAAGCTCCGAACGGGCGTTCGGACACACCTTTACCTCACGGAATCCATGCACGCGTGGTTCTTCTTCTCTTATATGGAAGCCAAGAACCTGACCGGGCCGGAGCGAGAAAAGGCTGTTCGGAGCGAACTTCAGACCGAAGCAGTATTCGAGGAGATCCTCCGAGAAGGGCAGGAACAAGGGATCTTTCTGGACAGGGATTGCCGTCTCACCGCGAGCGTGATCAAGGCGTTGGTCCAGGACTGGTATCTGAAACGATGGAAATACAGGCAGAGAAACATCTCAGTGGACCGGTATGCAGACCATATCCTGGAAATGGTGGAAAACTTCGTGGTTCGACGTGACTAGCGGCAATATTGTAGCGTTTGCCAGAAATAATGGCCTATTGACTATTCGTCACCCCGGCGAAAGCCGGGGTCCAGAACATATTGAAAAGACTGGATTCCGGCTTCCGCCGGAATGACGGTAATAAGCCGCCGCGAGTCGGACAAAATTTTTGGCAACGGATTTGAGGAGTCTGTGGCAATGGATGTGACGGACAAGGCTGAAGCGATACGGCAAGGCGAAGAAGTCGATGTGGGGAAGTTGGAATCCTATCTCAAGGCTTCCAGCCCTGACCTGCACGGCAAACTTGAGATCACGCAGTTCCCGCGTGGATACTCCAATCTTACCTACCTTCTGACCGTTGGTGACACGCAACTGGTGCTGCGTCGGCCTCCCATAGGAACCAAGGCCAAGACAGCCCATGACATGAGCCGCGAATTTCGGATGCTCTCTGCGCTGCGGCCGGTCTTTCCGTACTGCCCAAAGCCGCTCTTGTACAGCGAAGACCTGTCGATTATGGGCTCGCCCTTCTATGTCATGCAGCGAATAAAGGGCATCATACTTCGCAGAGAACAGCCTTCAGGTATCAAATTCACGCCCCAACAGATCAACGAACTCTGCCGCAAGCTCCTGGACGTTCATGTGGAGCTGCACTCCATTGATTATCAGGCCGTGGGCCTCACGGATTACACCAAGCCCGAAGGCTATGTACAGCGGCAGGTGGAAGGCTGGAGCCGCAGGTATCGAGCTGCGCGGACTCCCGACGCACCCGACTGCGAGACCGTGATGCAGTGGCTCGCAGCAAGCATGCCTCCTGACACAACGAAACCCGCGGTCGTGCACAATGATTTTCGATTCGACAATACGGTGCTCGACGAACGCGATCCAATGAAGATCATTGGCGTGCTGGACTGGGAGATGGCCACGGTGGGCGATCCGCTGATGGACCTGGGCAATTCGCTCGCGTACTGGGTTCAAATCGACGATCCGCCGGAAATGCAGCTTATGCGTCTTACACCTGTGGACCTGCAAGGATTGTTCACCAGAAAAGAAATCGTGCGGTACTACGGCGAGAAGTCGGGACGAGCCGTGGACGATATGCATTACTATTATTGCTTTGGCCTGTTCCGCCTCGCAGTGATCGCCCAGCAGATCTACTACCGTTACTATCATGGCCAGACCAAGGACGAACGTTTCAAAATGCTGGTGCTTGCAATTCAGGTGCTCGATCAGGCGGCAAATAGAGTCATCCAAACGTCACAAGTCTAGTGTCGTGTCCCGCAAATAGCTTTAACAATCCTGGCGCAATACGGTGTCATTGCGAGGACCCCGGACTCGATCCGGGGGACGAAGCAATCTCAGGCACTTATGGTGCAATCCATTGAGATTGCTTCGCTTCGCTCGCAATGACAAATTCCGTACTCTTCCACCGGCTCATAACTCTCGGATGGACTCCCACGGCCGGTCAAGGAAGTTATTTGCGGGACCACATACTAGAATTCGATCAGTTCACGATAGACCGCTTCCCAATCACGTCGTTCGCGCGCGGAATCAAATTGACTCATTCTGAGCCTGGCATTCTTGCCCAGATTCCGGGCGAAATTCTCGTCGTCCACAATCTCGTCTAATGCCTCGGCAAGCGCTTCGGAGTTGCCCAAAGGAACGAGCAGCCCGGAGGCGCGGTCTTCGATAAGTTCCTCTACCGCGCCCGTTCGCGTGGCCACGCATGGAAGGCCGCAAGCCATGGCTTCCATCAAGATGTTCGGGCATCCTTCGGAGACGGACGGCAGTACAAAGGCATCCAAAGAGCGAAGCCATTGACCGACTTGGTCATGGGGGAGCGCGTCGCGAAACGCGAGAATGGCGTGAATTCCCGTGCGTTCGAGCATCTCTTCGTACACAGGCCGCTCAGCTTCACGCAGGGTGCCCAAAAGCTCCAACACTATGGAATGCTTCAAACGAAGTCGGGATATTGCCTTGAACAGATATGGCAGGCCCTTGGCGTACTTGAAAATCCCTGCGCATCCGATCTTAAAGGGTTCTCTTGGCGATCGTGCCTTGTTCCAGGCTTCAGGAGGAACCGTCACCGAATTGTAGATGATTCGAGACTTGTGCTTGATCGGAGTCAGCGCGTGAGCCATTTCCATAAGCTCGCGACTCAGCGCCACTACCAGGTCGCAGTGCTCCAGTCCAATGCGGCAGACTGCCACCTTTTCCGGGCTGAAGAGGTATTTCTTGATATCGTTGCCCAGCAGGGTGACCACGGACGGGACGCCCACTCTTCGGGCCAGCAGCGCGGTCACATACCCAACGGGATAGAGGAAGAACGAATGGAAGAGGTCGAATCGGAGTTCTTGGTGGAGGATCTCAAGGCTTTGATACATCATCTGAAGAGTGAGCGTGTGCGGGCAATCCCATAGCTCTCTGTTAGAGTCTCTCATATCTTCTCGGCCCACCAGCAGGTGGTGCACGGTGACGCGGTCGATCGCTTCGGTCTCCCGGTTTTCATCGAGCAGCACCACCGGAGACTGTGCGACGGTGAAATGAGCCACGTGAACATCCAGGCCCATATCCGCGGCGTGAATGCTCACTTTTTGCACGGTCCGAGCAAGGCCTCCCCATTGCCGTGGAGGATACTCCGGGCTCACCATACAGATTCGTTTGGTCTTTCCTGCACGACCTTCCATGAGTTCCCGCTCATTCCAATTCGAATGTTACCTGGACCTGGGCTTTCACGCCTATTTGCCCGGGAGCGGTGGTTTCACCTACGAAAGCGTCCGCGGGCCCGGCTTCTTGCGCGATGTTTTGCGCCTGGGATTGCCGGCGAGATCCCCAGTGATGATCGTAGGACGACCACCACATGCCGGGTGATTCAAAAACCGTGATTGGCTGGCCTACCTTTTGGTTCAGGGTTGCGGCCATATCGTTAGCCTTTTCCTGTGCAGCCTTGAGCGCCAAATTCCGGGCCTCATCTCTGTGTTTGCGCAGCTCGCTGGTCCGAAACTGAATCCCGTGCACATAGTTCGCGCCTGCCTCCAGCGCGGCCGTGAGGATGGACTCGAATTTGGCAATGTCTTTAATCGTAACTTCCACCGTGGTCTGGACAAAGTAGCCGATGAAGCTTTGCTGGCTGTAATCGTACTTGTACCGGGGTTGAATGTGTATGAAGTCGGTCTGCATATGCTTGGGGTCTATCCCGGCCTTTTTGAGCGCTCCCGTGACGGCCTTTACCCGCTGGTCGCTCAGAGCTTTTGCATGGCTCAAGATCTTGTCCGAGGTCTCGATTCCCAGTCTGAGGAGCACCTCATCGGGGACTACTTTGACCACAGCCTCACCCGTTACCCTGATTTGCCGCTTGGGTACAGCTTCTTCTCCGGCAAAACAATAGGTCGCAACAACACAGAGAAATGCCGCGACGAGACCGACTCCTACCGATAAACGCATGTCCGTCTCCTCCTGAACCCTTCGATGGTGTCAACTCTGTCGGATGGTTGCTAGTTACAGCGGTTCAGGATACTCTTTTAGCATTCGTTGGATGAAGTGGAAAGTTAAACTCGTCAGCCAAGTTACGATACATGAGAATCGGCATCGTCTTTCACAAGAATCCGTTCGCTCCACCCACGGGAGTCGACCTGGTACGGTTGCGAGCTATAGCCGGTGGCCTTATCCGCCGCGGTCTTTCAGTTGACGTGATTGCGCCCGTTCACGAGGCCGGTATGATCGATGGCGTCATTCCGGTGAAACCGCTCGAGGTGCTCGATGATGGAGGACGGTACGATCTCGTCAAAACCTCGTACCATTTCTCAATCAAGCTGATCGATAAGTACGAGGGGCCGGTCGTATCACGGATCGTACGAGTGGTGGACCATGAGCTGCCGCAACGGGATGAGCCGTTCCGCGAGGATTTGCTCTCATGCCAGGAGCTGATCCGACAGCGTGCGAGTGCCTTGGTGCTAAACAACCGCGAAAACGAAGCGCGGTGGCGTCAGATTTACGGCCCAGAGCCCCGTGTGGTCTTTGTGCCCAACGGGTGCCCATTAGACATTCCCGAGCCTGGCAGCGACCCGTACGATACTCGCCATCCCGCTGTGCTCTTCCTAGGAAGTGTTGCAGCCGCCCGCATGGTGGACATGCTCAATGCAGCTGCGCGTTTACTGCAGGGCAGGGCGACGATCCATCTGGTGGGCCTAAACAAGGCATGCATGTACGGTGGGGACGAGCGTTGCGTGCTCGATAGCCTGATTGTGGATCATGGCGAAGCATCGCATGACCGCGTGTGGGACTACATTCATCATGCGCAGGCGGGGATTGCCCTGGCTACGGGGCTCCATCCGTTTGATAACGACATATCAAAGATCTTCGATTACCTGCGGGGCGGGCTCCCTGTGGTGTCCGAAGAAGGAATTCTTCAGAATCAATTGATAGCGCGCACCGGGTTCGGACGAATCTTTGCACACGATAGCGCGGATGAGCTGGTCTCCGGCATTTTGGAAATTCTTGAAAGCCCACCGGTGGCGAGTAAGGACCAGGTCATGGTGTTCATGGCTCGGGAGCATTCGTGGGAGCGTCGGGTGGACGAGTACGTGAAGTTGTTTCAGGCCCTGAGCAGCCCGGTTTCCCGATGAGATGCGGCTTTGCGGAAGTGGAGAGGGAATCGATTTTTTTTCGCTGGCATCAAAATAGTTGTATGCTAAGGTAGTTCCTTGCGTCACCACCAGGCTGAAACCGAAAGGAGTTCAACAATGAAGGAAAAAGTGCAGGCCGCGCTGGATACCGTAAGACCCCAGCTTCAGGCCGACGGCGGCGATTGTGAATTGATCGACGTGACGGACGATGGTGTGGTCCGAGTCCGCCTGACAGGCGCGTGCGGCGGCTGTCCCATGAGCCAAATGACCTTGAAGATGGGCATCGAGCGAGTTCTCAAAGACAGAGTACCCGACGTGAAGGCGGTGGAGGCCGTGTGACCACGCGGGTTTTCCCGGCGCATGATCATCCGGAGTGATCCCACGTATTTGTATGGTTCCGTGGGTGCAAGCGTCTGCCGGCAGTGGCAGACGAGAAACCTTGCCAAGCGAGATTGATGATCCGGGTGGGGTCGCAATATGGAATAACCGGAAACCTCGAATACGTTATGCTGGAGGGAGAGCAAAGAACAGGCTCTCCCTCCCTTTTTGTGCGCGCAATCGTTCACTTGAGCGGGGCAAGCCGCCGAGTGGTGGCCCCATCGAAACGGTAGGACCGGCATCTTGCCGGTCCTTGGACGACGCGGATGAGATGCCTGATAAGCAGGATGGAGGTCTTGCAGAATGACCGGCAAGATGCCGGTCCTACTAAGGCTCTTGATTCGGGAAAACGGACCGGTCTTCCGCAGATGATGGGCGGGATGTCTGTGCGCGAGGGTTTTGTTTGACTTAAGATGCGAATACGGCTATTTTGGTAATTTCTACTTTAGGCCAAGAGATCTGATCCGAGGCGTCTCTCATGAGGGTAGGACTCAAGCTCTTCGCAGGAAACTCCAATCCTAAGCTGGCCGAGGCCATAGCCCGCTGGATGGGCATACCCACGGGCGCGGCAATGGTGTCGGCGTTCAGCGATGGCGAGATCCAGGTAGAATTCCGAGAAAACGTTCGAGGCATGGACGTCTTTGTCATACAGTCCACCTGCCGACCGGTGAACGACCACATACTCGAGCTGCTCGTCATGATCGACGCGCTCAAGAGGGCTTCCACAAGTCGGATCACCGCGGTGATCCCCTATTACGGATATTCTCGCCAGGATCGAAAGGTGGCCAGCCGCGCTCCCATCACAGCGAAGCTCATAGCAAACCTTATCACCGCGGCGGGCGCGGACCGCGTGCTCACCATCGATCTCCATGCGGGCCAGATTCAGGGCTTCTTCGATATCCCCGTGGATAACCTCTATGCCGCGGTAACCCTTGCCGAAGCGATCAAGAACAACCATTTGGCCAATGAGAGCATGGTGGTTTCGCCGGACGCAGGAGGAGTGGAGAGAGCCAGGGACTTTGCCAAGCGCCTTGGAAGCAGCCTGGCCATCATCGACAAGCGGCGCGCCAAGCCCAATGAAGCGGAAGTGATGCACGTCATCGGCGATGTAGAGGGCAAAGATTGCATCATCGTTGACGACATGGTCGACACTGCCGGAACCCTTGTGAAAGGCGCAGTAGCTTTGCAGAAGGCCGGCGCGCGCAAGATCTACTCTTGTTGCACACATGCAGTGCTTTCAGGCGACGCAGTAAACAAGATCAATAACTCTCCCATCGAACGGGTGTACGTGACGGATACTATCCCACTGGACGAGAAGGTGGCCGCGTGCCCGAAACTGCAAGTGCAGTCGATGGCCCCTCTGTTGGGAGAGGCTATCAGCAGAATTCATCGGGAGGTTTCTCTCTCCGAACTCTTTCTGCGATAGATGCCGGATGATTCATCCGATTATGAAGGCAGGCACGGAGCCCACGCGGATCCCGTGCGGAGGTGAATATGAACAAGATTGCATTGGACGCGGATAAGCGCTCAGAAACAGGAAAAGGGCCGGCCCGTAGACTGCGGGCAGCGGGCAAAATCCCCGCGGTCTTCTATGGCTCCAAGACTGAACCCATACACCTCGCAGTGGATCGCCGCGAGTTCAAGAAATCCATGGATCAGGCCGGCGCCAACGTGCTCTTTGACCTAAAGATCAAGGACGCGGGCAAGGGCTCCACCCGTACGGCCATCCTCAAAGAGCGGCAAACCAAACCTGCCGACGGCACAATCGTGCACCTCGATTTTGTCGAGATCTTCAAAGATGTGGCTATAGAAGTGACGGTGCCTTTGGAGTTTGTCGGGAAATCCAAGGGAATTGAAAAAGGCGGTCTTCTTGAGATAGCCGCAAGGCAGGTCCTGGTCTCATGCCTTCCCGGAGACATCCCGGCGACGATCCAAGTTGACGTATCAGAGGTGGATCTGGGTCATACGCTGCACGTGGGCGACATCGTGCTCCCGCGTGGGGTAGAACTGCGGCAAGACCCGGCCCTCGCGGTGGCCACGGTGGTAACTCCGTCCGGAATTGAGGCGCCAGCGCCGGCGGAAGAGGCCGCAGAGGTCGAGGGCGAAGAAGCCCCTGCAAAGGGTGCACCCGCAGAAAGTTAAGCTCTGGAATTGGTGTAGTCGGCGTCTTAACCCCGGCAATTCCGTCCAATCAGAAAACGCATTCGCAAGTACGGTCACTTATTCAGGTGCCACTGCTGGGCAAGCCAGTCCCGCGTCCCGCGGGAACGCCCACCCATACCAGTTCGCTTTCGGAAGGTGAAGGTGACGTTGTAACCGAGGCAGCACTGACCTGGTCCCCAGGTCAGTGGCACCCAGCATTCAGTCAATATCGCCCCGGGGTGCCACGGACCTGAGCTTTGGCAGGTCCGTGTCTGCATCAGCGAACTATAGCAAGTGTCAAGGATGATGTCCGATTGCCGTTTTGGTCTTGGTAGGTGCCGGCCTCCGTGCCGGCACATCTTTCTTAAGAATATCAAAAAGCTCGGGCCGGCAGAGCCTGCCCCGGACTCGATCCGGGGGACGCCGGTCTCTACCGATCTTTTTCAAGCGCGGGCTGTCCTAGAAGCCAAGAATTTCGACACCCAGTATATTCATTATTTGACCGGGCACTGGTATCAGCCGACCAGGCCTACCGAGAAGGCAATAAGGAACTGACCTGCATAATACAAGGGGAGTCCGACGAGTCGATTCAGGAATTGCCTACGGATGAAACGGTCGCGTGCGACGAACAGATCTGACAGGTAGAACAAGAGCGCGCCCAGGAAGATGGCGCTTCCACCAAGGGGGTGGATGGCAGGATTGCAATAAGCAGCCCACGCAGCAATAAGCATTACGGTGATAACGACCACGTAGACGCCCACCGGCCCGAGCATGGACCCAAGTCGCGGGCGCAGCCACAGGAACACCGCCACGCTTCCGGCCACAATCACCAGCGACACAAAACTGAGCCAGTCGTCGGTTCTTGTCAGGCCAGCGAAAGCCACAATGTAGAGCAGGTGGCCCGCAAGAAACGCAACCAGGCCGGCCCGGAAGGCTCGATCACCGGGCAAGGCCAAGCAGACATCCCCCACCAGCCCCAGAACCAGCCCAACCAAAACCCAAAGGTAATACCCTGGGAGAGGGTGAGGCTGCACCAACGCGGTAAACACAAAGAGGCAGGATAGCGGTGTCTTGAACCACAGAATTCGGTTCCCACGCTGCTTCTTCTCTTCCACCAAGAGCCCAAGCAGCAGCAACAGAGCAACCACAACGATCGCTACGGTCATCGAGCGCCTCTACTGAAAAGAACTGACGTCTCCCTTGCCTTCCCTGAGAACCACGGGCTGATCGTCATCAATAAGGCTGACTATGGAAGAGGGTTCAGGGAAGAAGATTCCCCCATCAATCACCAGATCCACCTGGTCTTTGTAACTACGATCTATTTCCTTGGGATCGTCCATCAATTGATCGTCGGGCAAGCGGACGGATGAGCTGAGGATAGGATTTCCCAAAGTTTCCACCAGCGCCTGACATATCCGATTGTCAGGGATGCGGATCCCGACCTCCTGACGCTTGGTAAGGACAATTCTGGGCACCAATCTCGTGGCCTTCAGAACAAAGGTGTATGGCCCCGGCAGAAAGCGCCGCAGGACGCGGTACGTGGCGTCGGTCACCTGCGCATAATGGGAAATCTGTTTCAAGTCTGAAAAGACAAAGGTCAAAGGACGCTTTTCGTCCATCCTCTTGATACGACGGACGCGACTCAACGACTTCTTGCTGTTCATGTCGCATCCGAGGCCGTACACGGTGTCGGTCGGATAAACGATAACGCCGTCAGCCCTGAGGATTTCCGCGACGCGGGCAATACGACGGGGCTGAGGGTGGAGTGGGTTGATTTGCAGAATCACGGCTGTTTGCCTCAATTGCCTCTGGTGCGAGACTTCGGCGTTCGGACTTTGCCCGGGGCGGGGTCGCCCACCACAGCATAATCGATCCGTCCGGACACCAGGATGTCGGGTCCGACGCGGCTGATCTTCACGTCCTTCATGTGCGGCGCCTCAGGCAGGCTGCGCACGCCTTTTCCACCCACGCCCGCGGGAGCGTCAGCGCCCCCAATAATCATGGGTGCGTAGTAGAAAAGGCACCGGTCGGTGACCTTGGATTCCAGGACAGACCAGGCTAAGCTCGCACCTCCTTCAACCAGTACTGATGTAATGCCGCGGCGGTAGAGCGCGCGCATCAGGTCAGGGAGATCCACGCTATCCCGGCCGCGGGTGCGCACGATCTGCGCGCCTTTCTTTTCCAGCAGGGTCGCGTTCTTGGCCGGAGCGTCTTTGCGACATGCGATGATAACGTCGGCTTCGGATGCAGGGTTGAATACCGCAGCATCCGGCGGAGTTCTCAAATTTGAGTCCACCACGATTCGAATCGCGTCTCGTCCTCGTTTGCGCGCAAGACGCGTGGTCAAGGCCGGGTTGTCCGCGGTTACGGTCCCGATCCCAACCATTACAGCCGAAACTCGATCCCTCAGCACGTGAACCTGACGGCGAGACGCCTCGGACGTAATCCACCTGGATTCGCCCGTTCGCGTTGCGATCCGCCCATCCAGGCTCATCGCCAGTTTGAGATACACGAAAGGCCGACGCAGGGTCACGTTGATAACGTAGACTTCATTCAGGAGGCGGCACTGGTCTTCCAACACATGGCCGACCACTTCAACCCCGGACGCGCGCAGGAATGCCCCTCCGCCTCCTTCCACGTCCGGATTGAGGTCTTCCATGCCGTACCAGACCTTCCTGATACCTGCTTCGAGGATCGCCCTTGTGCAGGGCGGCGTGCGGCCGTGATGGTTGCACGGTTCAAGGGTAACGAAGAGCTCGGCCCCTTGTGCCTGTCGATCCGCTTGGGTCAAGGCTTCGATTTCGGCATGTGGCTGCCCTACGGCGCGGTGATAGCCTTCACCGATAACCTTGCCTGCTTTCACCACAACCGCGCCCACCATAGGATTCGGCGCAGTCCTCCCCAGGCCGCGGCGGGCCAGCCGCAAGGCACGACCCATGAATTGTTCAACTACAGGGGGAATCCTGGATTCCTTGTTGGTTCTCATCCGGGGGTCCGTTTTGGGGCAGGCGCTCTGTCCTGGCTTCTTTGATGCCGGACAGTTCTTTGATCTCGGTTATGAACTCCTCAATGTCCCGGAAGGAACGATACACCGATGCAAAGCGCACATATGCAACCGCGTCCATTTGCCGCAGCTCGTCCATGACTCGTTCGCCGATGTACTGGACGCTGACTTCCTTCTCAGGCCCCTCCATTAGCTCCTGCTCGATCGCATCCGCCACCGCTTCAATTCTGTCAACGCTGACGGGTCTCTTCTCACAGGCTCGACGCATCCCTTCGATGATCTTGCGTCTATCGAACGCTTCACGGCGCCCATCCTTCTTGATTACAAAGGGGAGGCTTTCCTCTATGCGTTCGTACGTGGTAAATCTCTTCTTGCACACGAGACATTCCCGTCGCCGTCGGATCGCTGAGCTGTCCTTGGCAAGCCGGGAATCGATGACTCGATCATCGACGGCACCACACCTGGGGCATTTCATCATGCACCACCTTGGTGGGAATGGGCAGATCTCGGATAATCGCAACCGTTATTTATAACGAATCTCAGGATGATGCAAGCAGAATTAAGAATTTTCTTTCCATAGTGTAATCAGTATAATGAAGAAAAATAATTATGCCACACCAGGTGACTGGGCCTTGGTCGTGTCACTGCTCGCCCTCTCAGCGATCCTCTTCTTCGCGCTCCCGGGCTGGGTCGGCTCAGAAGGAACACTCGTAGAAGTTCGCCGCGGGGAAAAGATTTTCGGGAGGTATGACCTAGATCGGGACCGAGTCGTCGAGGTTCCCGGCCCTCTTGGAATCACCAAGGTGGAGATTAAGGAGAAGCGCGCGTGCGTTGCGCAATCACCCTGTCCTCACAAATACTGCCTGCACATGGGATCGGTTGACCGGAACGGAGGACTGGTGGTGTGCGTCCCAAACGAGGTTATCCTGCAGATGGGCAAAGAACGGCCCGACGGCCTGGACGCGGTGAGCCAATGACCGATCGGGTGAGTCACTTGGCCAGACTCGGGCTCCTTCTGGCGCTCGCAACGGTCATCCACACCGCGGAAGCCTTCCTGCCGATCACGGTAGCGTGGTTTCGGTTCGGCTTCGCCAATATCATCGGTCTTGCCACCCTGTATCTCTTCGGATTCAAAGATGCGCTCCTGTTGACCCTGGGACGAGTCTTCCTCGGGTCGCTCCTCGGCGGTCTCTTCGGATCCCCCGCCTTTATCCTCTCCCTTTCAGGAGGCGTGTGCGCCATAGTGGCGATGGGTCTGGTCCACAGAGTTTCGGGACGAGTCTTCTCGGAACTCGGGGTCAGCGTGACGGGGGCGGTGTTTCACAACCTCGGTCAACTGGCCGCTGCGTACCTGATTATTATTCGCAACGAAGCAATCCTTCTCCTCCTGCCGCTCCTGTTGCTCGCTGCCACTGCCACAGGCTTCATCAACGGCTTGGCAGCCAGATTCTTCATCCGACACTTCCGGAATGCGTCACAATCCAAACGCTAGGGAATAATTACGCTGAATTCAGCTCCTAATAGCCCATGAGACCGCAGCAGCGGGTACATGCGGGCATAAGGCCCTTTTCCGCGAGGCTTTGCCTGAACTTACGGTACGGTTCTGAATTCCATAGCTCCGTTATGGTCTTTTCCTTCACATTTCCCACCACAAAGTCATGGTAATCCCTGCACGGGCTCATGTCGCCGTTGGAATTGATCTCGACCGCAGTAAGGATGTGATTGCACTTCTGAAAACCGAATCGCTCAGCATGATCGGTATAGTACGCTTCCAACTTATCGGGCTCTACCACGGGAGGCATGATGACCAAGCCCGGTCCGGACAGTCCGGCAGCCTTAGCTTGAAGCTGCTTTAACTGGCTGGATAAAACCCCGTAGTCGGGGGGCGTCCAGCTCCCGATCCAGCCGAAGTGTTTCTCCGGTCGAAAGCCGAAACGCTCCTCAAAGTCGCGGGCGTGTTTCTCCGCGGATTCTTGATCTATCCACCAAGCAAGGTAAAAAACGCACACATCCACCTTGTCTCTGAAAGATTCGTAAACATCCACGAGCTTGTCGTAATTCAGGTTGTTGATGGTGGTAAGCGAAGCGATCAGCGGGAGCCGCTGGCCTCGATCCGCGCGGATCTCTCTTATTTTCTCGATCGCCTGATTTATGGTGGCGAAGTTGTCCACCGCGGGATTGGCTCCAGGACGGCACGCGTTGTGGGTTGCAGCGTCCGCGCCGTCCACTGAAATCTGCACAACAAACATGGGCGCCGCGACCAGTCTTTCCGCATGTTGTGCCAAACCCGTAGCATTCGTTGCAATGCTCGGGGGCATGCCCATTGACGCGGCTTCTTCGATGATCTCCACAGAACCCTTGTACAGCATCGGTTCGCCGCCCCACAGATACACTGAGGGCGTGTGACCGTGCGCCTTCAGGTCTCTCAGGAGCTCGATATAACGCTCCGCGGGGACCTCATCTTTTCTGAGCTCCGCGATGGAGCAACTCCGCAAAAAGCCGCTGTCTCCCCACTGGCCGCAGGTGTGGCATCGCAGATTGCACAGATCGGTTATCCTGATGCTGCACTGCCTGATGCGGTTGGCTTTGCCTTCGGCCGAGGGCAAAGAGATGTTGCGCATAAACCTGTCCACCTGGAGCATGGACACATTTTTGGCGTACGCCGGCTTTTCAAAGACCTTTGCCGCGGTCTTAAGTATCGTAGATATTCCTACCCAACTCTGACTCATGCTCTCTCAACCTCTGTTGCTGAAATTTACGCAGTCCTGCGCTGTTCGCGCTGCGATCGAGTGCCCCAAACAGCCCATAGGCTTAAAACAAGGTCACCAAGTTTGGCCTTGCAGGCCCCGGAGGGGCCACAGAAAGTAGCCCGGCGATTTCATCGCCGGGAAAAATCGCCAACATCTCCAAATTTCAGAGTCCCAGAGGGACGGCAGAAAGCTGCAAGTACGTTGGAGGACAGTGTCCGCATTTCTGAGTAGCTCTGTCGTCCTTCCGGGACTCACAGATGTTATTCGTTGGTGGTCCATGTCCAACGGCAATGAATTGCCGAGCTACTATCTGGGCGTCCCTCCGGGACACTAAGACTTAGGGAACAGATTGAGCGCAATACTAAGATCTATGCGCAAACAACCACGTATTCTGGCGTCAATCCTACTTGCCCGGTTTGGACCAATAATAGACACATTTGCGCAGTTCAGAGCGCCCGTGTGTGCCCATCTGTTGCGAGCTGTTCCCTTTTCCTCTGGGAAGGACCCAGATTCTTTCCACAGTGAGCCCCGCACTCCGAGCAAAATCAGATAGAACCAAGTCTATCGGTATTTCAAGTCCATGATACCGGACATTGTCGTTTACCATAAACACTATTCCGCCAGGCTTCAAGACCCGCGCCATCTCATGGATGGTGAGATTCATTTCAAACAGGTAACCTCTAAGGAGATCCGGTATGTTGTTATTGTTCAGGGTGCGGTCCTTCCGCGCGCTTTCAAGAAATGTGAGCACCTGTTGAACTCCGGCATGAGTGTCGAAGGCCGCTTCCATCGAACGATAGAAGTGGGTTTGGCCTCTCTTGGCATACTGCGCAGCCAGAGTGTCTTTCTTGCTCTTGTTCTCAACCGTGCAGGATAGCATAGCTTGCCTGAGCTTCTTGATGGCCTCATCGTCATAGTTCAGGAACGCCAGCTCCAGCGCGTAAGTTCGCGTGTAGTCGTATCTGTTGGCATAAGGGGGCGATGTGATAATCGTATCGAATGACTCTGATGGAAGCTCAGGCATCTCACTCAGGCACGAGCCCTGAATGATTTCAATGCGATCCGGCGGCATTTCGGCTCGGCGAGCTTTGATATCCTCTAGCATGATCGACAATTTCTCGCGGATCGCGGAACGGAAGTCCTTTATGTCACCCTTACGGAATCGGGATTTCAGGCCTCTATTGCTGCGCATGTCCCATCTGAGGTACTGTCCGTCCTTTCTCGTGAAGCTCACGTCTTCCAGGACCGACAGGCAAGCAAACCGGAACAGATAGCGAAGGTCCGGTTCGGGGATTGAATCCACAAAGCCCATATACTGACCGATTTCGGCTTCGGTTCTTTCCGGGAAAGCTCTTCTCGTAATGTTGACGTGCGGGAAGCGGAACGAGATGCTCTGCAAGCCTTCTCCGCAGGAAGAGAGGCAGCGACTGAGCTGCTCTTCAAACGCATTCGCCGATACCCGGTGGCCCAATAGACGGGCTCGCATTGCTGCCACGCCTACGGGAAGCATTTCAATCCCCGTGGCATGAAATCCCATTTCTGCTGCGGTCGTGACCGTGGTGCCGATGCCGGAAAAAGGGTCCAGAAGGTTGAGACGCGATACATCGCCATAGTTCAGGAAACCTAAAAGATAGCGGACAAGCGCGGGTGCGAAGGCTTCCTTATATTTGAACCATCGATAAAAAGGGACGTTCTTGCAGTCTTGAAAACTGACGAGACGCCGGTTCAGTGACGGATTCAGCGCGATCTTGTCCGCATACGGTGCACAGGCACTTTCCGTGGCGCCGGAGAAAGGGGCATGTGAGGGGATCGAATCCGAATCTTGGCGACAATTTGGAGTGTGTTCAATCGGTGTGCAAGGAGCCATTGTAAACGACCGGTCTGACGCTGGCCGACAGAGATTTCGATGGAGCCAGGTGATTTGTACATGAGACATAAGGCGGGATCAAGAAGATCGTTTCGCAGCGGTATAGCAATTGCCTGAATTCTTGACCTTGTTCGACGGCAAGGAGGCTGGCTAATATCAATTCCCGGATGCGTCCTATTGAAACCTGTGTTGAGATCAGCGCCTTCAAATGAAGCTGAAATCCCCCTCTACCTTCCTCTGTGTGGGGCGGCCTTTCCAGGCCGCCGGCAGGCTGGAATCCCGCGAGGACGCGGGAGCGCCCCAAAAGAGGAGAGGGCTTTGCTCCCCTCCCTTGATGGGAGGGGGAAAGGCGAGGGTGCCTTTGGGCCCAAAATTCAGTGCCGTTCACTATACCTAAACACAAGGAACCTTAGCACGGCTCAACTCGGCATGGGATGAACCGATGCAGAGGTGTGGCGGCCAGCCTGTCCCTGTTGGTGTTCTTGGCCAGTCGGTTCACGTTGGCTCCGTGCGGCTTGCCTTCGTACACAAGGCCAAAGCCATGCGGAATAACCACGTGTCCGGGACGGCACGTGTCGGTCACTTGTGCGGTGATTTCCTCGCGACCCGCCTCGGTCGTAACGCTCACCCTCTGTCCGTCCTTGATTCCTGCCGCAGCCGCGTCCGTTGGATGGATGAGCAGGGTGCAGGCGTCTTTGTGGTCGTTCCAAGCCGGGTCGCGCATGATGGTGTTCGCATTGTGGTCAAAGTGCCGACCACCCGCGAGAACTAGAGGAAATTCTCCTGATAGGGCGAGGGCCTTCCTTTCCCTCGGCGCATCGATTTCTCCGATCCAGTCTGCAAGTTCGGGAATATGCACGTTGATCTTGCCGTCTTCTGTGCGAATTGCTTCGAGATTCTTTTCCAGGTCGCTCTTGCCGATCCAGAGCCCTTCGGGATGATCGAGAATTGCTTGGAAGATCTCCTCTCCCATTGTCGGGCCGGGATTGAAGCCGGCCCGCGCGGCCATTTCTCGAAATGACTTGGGCGCAGTTTGCAGCAGGCCCCAGAGCGCAGCCAGATTGGGGGAGCCCAGGGCGGTCCCCAAGGTTCGTGCCAGAATGAACGGCAGCACTGCCGCGGCGCGAGGTTCGGACGCAGCATACTGCATAAGTTGCAAACCGAATTGCAACCTGTCACCCTGCGCGGCCTGAGCCAGTGATTCGGGGTACGAAGGCACCAGCCCAAGCCTCTCTGCCAGCCCGGTAAAGATCTCGCTTTCCTCTCGTTGCTCCCCTTCCGGCTCCAGCACAGGCCTGCGCATCTGAAAGTACACTTCCGGATGTGTCCACGTGAAAAACGTTCCGTCCCACTTCTCGTACGCGGAACGAGCAGGGAGCACGTACTGAGAAAGAACCGCGGTCTCGCTCATCACCACGTCGATGGTCACCGAGAGTTCGAGCTTCTCGAAAGCCTGCTCGTACGCAGTGGTATCCGCGTACGATCTCAAGGGATTGGCTCCGCTCACAATCACGGCACGTAAGCGGTCTTCGCGGTTAGAAAGGATCTCTTCAGGCATGACGTTGGGAGGATAAGTCCCCATGATTCCGAAGAAATCAGTCTCCATTGTTCGCCACGTCCGCTTGTCCCGCTCGTCCGAATGGGCTCCCATGGGCATGAGATAGCCGGGGAACAGATTGCCGCCCGGAACGCCAATACGGCCGCAGATCGCCATCAGGATTCCCACCAGGTACGAAACGACGGTGCTGTGGCGGTTCATGAGTATGCCCAGGTCCGTGTGCAAGGACCACTTGCGTGTGCCACAAAGGCGACAGAATTCTCGAACCTGCCCGTAATCAAGCTCGCACACTTCGAGCGCGGCTTTCGCGTCAAAATCCTTGAACCAGGGCACGATCTGCTCCAGCCCGCTCACGTGGCGCGCGATGTAATCCGCATCCTGCCATCCTTCATTGAGGATGATCGAGAGCATGGCCTTGAAGAGGAGCGCGTCGGTCCCTGGGCGAAGCGCCAGATGGATATCGGCTTTTTGCGCGGTTTCGGACTTCCGGGGGTCAATGACCACGAGGAGTTTTTCCGGGTCGTCGGAAATCCGTTTCAGGTGTCGCCTGGCCTGAGGCATCTGGTGGCTCATCCACCCGTTCCATCCGACCGAGATGAGCATGTCGGTTTGAAGTTCATCCGGTATGGCCATGAGATACTGTCGCCCGAACATGCGGCCGTGTCCCCAGAACATGCCCGTGAGTTCCTGTGCGAGAGCGCTGTAATGGTACTTGGACCCCAAGCCCCGTAGAAGACGCACACCAAACGCAGCCTCAAAATGACATCCCTGGCCACCGCCACCCATGTAGGCTAGGGATCGTGGACCGTGAGTATCCACAATTTGCCGCAAAGCGGCCGCGATCTCGTCCAGGGCCTGATCCCATGAAATGCGCTGGAAACCGCTTGGGGTCTTCTTCAGCGGGTGAGTGAGACGAGATGAGTTGTGCTGATAATGCGCTATTTTGAGCCCTTTTCGACACACGTATCCTTGGCTGCGAGGGTTCTCTTTGTCGGCCCTCGCTTTCACGATGCGATTCCCTTCGATTTCCAGTTCGAGCCCGCAGTTCTGTGCGCAACAGATGCAGCTCGACTTTTGCCACGATGTCATGAGAGACCTCTCTTGTTGCGCTCTCCAGCGCAAGAATGCGATCCGTGCTTCTGCACGAACCGACGTTTCACCTAAGCTTGTGGTCCGATTTGATAGTTGATACCTGTACGCGAGCAAACGATGAAAAGTCCTCTAAATCAGACACGGACCTGCCAAAGCTCAGGTCCGTGGCACCCTAGACCGATATTGATTAGATGCTGGGTGCCACTGACCTGGGCACCAGGTCAGTGCTGCTTCGGTTACAACGTCACCTTCACCGTTTGAAAGCGAACCCGTATGACCCTTGCTTGCAGAGGCAAGGGTCAGGCCGCGAGCCGGTATCGGCTGTCAGCCAAGACTCGCGCCTCAGATGATTAGACTGCCGCGATCTGCATCGTGTGACAGAAAATTCGCCCGGGTTTTCGCGAGATCGGTCGGAATGACCACTAGAGCGTACCGGCTATGACGAGTCGCTGGATTTCGTTGGTCCCTTCATAAATCTGCGTGATTTTCGCGTCTCGCATCATGCGTTCTACGGGATACTCGGTGATGTAACCGTACCCACCGAGGATCTGGACGGCTTCAATGGTGGCCCACATTGCCACGTCCGAGCAGTACGCCTTGGACATAGACGAATGGCGGATTATTTCCGCGGGCACTTTGGAGAGGTCCTTGGTGCAGCGGCTGTCCAGCAGATCGCAGGTCCTATACAGCAGCTGCCTGGCAGCGGTGACCCTCATCGCCATGTCCGCGAGCTTGATTGCGATGGCTTGGTGCTTGATGATCGGCTGGCCGAACGTAACCCGTTCCTTCGCATACTCGGTGGCATACTCGAACGCGCCCGCGGCTAGGCCGAGCGCCTGGGCCGCGATAGAAGGACGGCTGAAGTCCAGGGTCTTCATCATAATGTGAAAGCCGTCCCCTTCATCCGCGAGTCGGTTTTCCACCGGAACTTCCACATCCTCGAAGACCAGCTCCCGAGTGTCGGAGCAGCGGATACCAAGCTTGCTCTCTTTCCTGGACGCGGAAAAGCCCGGGAAGTCCTTCTCGACGATGAAGACGCTCGCGTTCTTGTGCGTGGGCGCATCCGGACTGGTGACTGCATAGACCGAGATGGTGTCTGCGACGCCGCCGTTGGTGATAAATTGTTTGGTGCCGTTGAGGATGTACCGATCGCCTTTCCGCACAGCGCGAGTTCTAAGGCTGGCTACATCCGAGCCTCCTCTGGCTTCGGTCAATGCAAATGCGGCGACCTTCTCACCGGTTGACAGGGGCCTCAGGTACTTGTCCTTCTGTTCGTGATTCCCGGCAAGGATGATCGGCAGGCTGCCCAGCTCCTGGCAGGAAGGGATCAGCGCTACCGAAGCATCCACCTTGGCAAGCTCTTCCACAACGATGCAATGGGAAAGCATTCCCGCGTTCATGCCGTCGTACTCATCAGGGAAATCAACGCCCATGAGGCCGTTTTCCCTCATGAGTTCCAACATGTCGAATGGGAATTCTCCGGTTCTGTCTCTTGCCTCGGCGCCTGGCGCGACTTTCTCTCTCGCGAGGCGTCGGACCATGTCCTGAAGAATCTG
The DNA here is from genome assembly GCA_049323095.1 of Thermodesulfobacteriota bacterium. Classification (GTDB taxonomy): domain Bacteria; phylum Desulfobacterota; class Desulfomonilia; order Desulfomonilales; family Desulfomonilaceae; genus VGSG01. Next base: position 5,751 of record JBMOME010000381.1, on the reverse strand, counting down.
CTCTTCTTCGGTCAATCCGAACCGTTCGGTCTTCGGCATCGATGTATCCTCAGTCAGAGGCCACCTAAATTAGGTGTAATTGTAGAAACCCTTCCCGGACTTCCTGCCCAGGTGTCCTGCCCGAACCATCTTTCTCAGCAGTGCCGGCGGCCGATACTTGGGATCCGCGAACTCCTCGTACAAATTCTGCTGAACATTGAGCAACGTGTCCAGCCCAACGAGGTCGGCCAGAGCCAGCGGGCCCATTGGGTGATTCGCGCCCAATCGCATTCCTGTGTCGATCTCTTCAGGCGTGGCAAGTCCTTCTTGGAGCACGAAGATTGCCTCGATGATCATGGGCACCAGGATGCGATTCACGACGAAACCAGGCGCTTCTTGCACTTCGATGCCGGTCTTGCCAATCTTTTCGGTGAGCTGTTTGATAACGGCGACGGTTTGGTCCGATGTGCCGTATCCCCTGATGATCTCAACCAGTTGCATAACAGGCACGGGGTTGAAAAAGTGCATTCCGATGAAACGATCGGGTCGCTTCGTCGCGGAAGCCAATTCAGTGATACTGAGAGCAGAGGTGTTGCTGGCAAATATGGTGTCGTTGCGAGCCGCTAACTCTAGCTCGGTATATACGCCCTTTTTCAGGTCCATCTTCTCGATTACCGCTTCAATGACCACGTCAACGTCTTTGGTCGCGTCTGCCAGGGACAAATACGGGTTGATCCGCTTGCGGACCGCTTCAGCTTGGGCTGGTCCCATTTTGCCCTTTTCCAGCACGCGCTTGAGGTTCTTTTCTATGGTGGCCAGTCCTTTGTCTACAAACTGCTGAGCCACGTCCATTAGATTAACGTCAAAGCCCGCCTGTGCGGCCACTTGCGCAATGCCCGAGCCCATGAGCCCGGCCCCAAGAACGGCAATCTTCTTCACTTCCATTATCCATCCTTCCTTTCTTCACATGGATTGAACCGATTCCGGCATGAAGAGCCGGTTCTTCTTCCCAGCGGTTGATTGCAGTCAATGACGACAGCGGATTGGTCGAATTGGAATGGCAACCCTAGATGCCCATCCAGCCCTTGTTCCCACAGGAAATGGTGAATCGGTCGTGAAACCGGCTCCGGGCGGTCCACATCGTTTGCCCGCCCGCTTCATTTCTTTGTCAGCCGGCGATCCAGGCTACGGGTGGAATCCGTGTATCCATAGCAAGGCTTAGTCGCTGATCCACGCAGTTCATGCATAGCAGAGGGTCATGGATAGATCAAGCGATTCCGCCGGGGAGCTCTCACAGCCGTCCTATTAGTTTCCCGAGTGCGACAGTCAAGGACTTGAAATACCCCAATCTGATGCTTTCCCATAGCAGGATTAGCCTTTCATTCAGCAGCCTTGGTACAGATTATGACACGCATAAGCTCGTTTGCAGCACTCGCAGCACACAGCGGGCCGAGAATCCTTTGCTTCGACTCACAGCCACGTCACATTCCGCGGGACTTTGTCGGGCTCCACCCCGTAGGACACTACCATGTATGTGCTGCTGCGAGACAACTATAACGTCTTTTTATCGCATTTGTTGACTGTACGGCAGTTTCCTGGTACTTTAATAACAAGAAGTCCATGCGTGACGGCGTGCCGTGAAGATACCGAGGAAAGTGACCCCATCACCTCTGGTCGAAGCTGTGGCCGATGTGCGCTTTCGGCCAGCGATGCCAGCGGGTGCTGTTTTTGGTTTCGTCTATGGGCTGATTCGCGAGCGTTACGCCCAAAGCACGGCTCTGCCGATCATTCAAATTCCTGAGCAAATTCGAGAGAACGATCCGAACCTTCTGTATCAGCCGCACTATCGAATGGAGAACAAGCCGTTTATCTTGAATTTAGGGCCCCGTCTGCTTAACATAGCTGTTGTCGACGGGGAGTATCCCGGATGGTCGAAATTTTCTGATCAGATTATGTGGCTTTTCGAGCGTCTCGACGAGAGTAAAGTATTCGATGATATCATTAGGGTAGGTCTCCGGTACATAAATTTTTTCCCTGATAACGTCTTCGAGCGATCGAACATTGCATTGACGCTCGGAGAGCGGTCTCTTGCTGATGAAAATACTCTTCTTCGTGTCGAGTCGACCCAAGGGGACCTTAGCACGGTGATGCAGATCACCAACCATGGAACGCTTGCCATGAGTGACGAACCCAAGACCGGTTCCATCGTCGACTTGGACATCTTTTACAAGACCCTCGCTCTTGGCGAAAGGCGTCCAGACACTTTCAGGAGCCTAATCGATGCTGCCCACGATGCGCTGAAGGTCGCTTTCTTTACGGTACTCAAACAGGATTTCTTGGAATCTCTCAAACCGGAATATGATTAGGAGTCGTCATGGGCATGCTTCCTTCTCAGGTCGCGTCATTTCTGTCCATTCCACCAGTCCTATTGGGAGCTTTTTCAGGTCTGCCTTTCGGCTGGGAAGGCACTGTGCTGCCGGCACGCTTGCACGACGTGCCTGTCATGACGTCTTGCGCTCGTGATCGTGAATGCGACTCAAGTGTACTGACCAGGAGCTACTATGTAAGTGAACCCGTTGGGCTCTGGGAGAGGGTAGCCGTTCTGCATCGACTGTGGCGTCATCTGGTCGAAGAGTCGGAGCACCTTGACGCTGAGGAGATTGAAGTCATTAATAAGGAATTCTGGAAGCTAGGATGATCGAGGTTGAAGAACTCGCACATTATCTTCCTAGCTACTTGTCGGCAGCAGGGACCAAGGAGTTGTTTGACGCTCTTGGGCAATTCCCCACCAATTTGGACGAGCGCCTGTACACATCGCTGCTGGCCCATGAAAAAGTCATTTTCCAGGGTGACGGTCTGCGGGACCTTTTGTTCGTTCATCTACCTGACATAGTTATCGCTCCCTTCAACTGCATGGTCTTGTCCAACACGTGTGATATGGACCCTGAAAACCGTCGGTCGTTCCCCGCCTCGATTTGCTATGCCCCGATTATCTCGGTGGAAAAATACGAGAACGCCCTTTTACAGCATACGAAGAGAACCCCAGAACAGGTTCAAGATCGCATAATGGCCATTAGGGTCCAAAAAGTGACAGAGATCTTTTATCTTCCACGTGGCGGGCAGCTAGAGCAAGAATCAATGGTGCTCCTAGATCGAATTTGTCATTGCGACAGCGGTGCAATTGAGCTAAGCGAAATCCCTGCTAAACGCATTTTCACCCTAAGTGATTATGGGGCTTATCTCTTCCTGTTCAAGCTCGCCGTTCACCTTACCAGAATGACCGACAAAGTTTCTCGATCTGCTTGAAGGAAAATGGGTCTGCTGGCTTGGGCTCAGGAGTTGGAATCGCTCCTGGCATCGGCGTGCCGTAATTCGGTATTGGCTAGGAGTCCACGTGGCCCAATGTTGCGTGCCGGCCTCTGGAACCTTGCCACGGATCATTGATCGGCTCGAATCGGTTGTGTTATCATCCAGTCTTCCGAACTTCTTTCGTATCTTCCAGGGCACAAGGAGGGGTGCATGGCAAAAGTGGGTGTTATCGGCGTGGGCCAAAGCACTTTTGTGCGGCAGTATCCGGGGTCGATCCGTGAATTGGCTTTTGAAGCGTACCGGGACGCGATGAACGACGCAGGCCTCAAGCCGCAACAGATCGACGCTTCGGTGGTCTGTTCGGCTCCGGAGTATGATAAGCAGCGAACCCCGGCAGGCCTCATGGCCGAGTATCTGGGCCTGAATCCGCAGCCGACTTTTTACGTGGAGAGCGTCTGTTCATCGAGCTCCAGCGGACTGAGGACCGCGTACGCGCTGATCGCTTCGGGGCTGCACGATGTAGTGCTGGTCCTGGGTTTTCAGAAGATGTCCGAGATATCTTCGGCTGAGTCGCAGGAGCGCATGGGCCGCGGCGCGGACATCCAGTGGGAAGCGCCGTTCGGCACCATGATGCCTGCGTATTACGCCATGTACGCCCGCGGTCACTTCGAGAAGTACGGCACCCAAGAAGAAGATCTGGGCCTGATCCGTCTCAAGTCCTCCACGTACGGTCAACTCAACGAAAAGGCAGTCTTCAGAAAAGCGCTCACCCTGGACAAAATCCTTGAGCCCAAGTACATCGCATCGCCGCTCAAGATGATGGATTGCTGCGCAAACGCGGACGGCGCATCGTGCATTATCCTGGCGTCCGAGGAGAAGGCTCGCGATCTGGCTGCAAAGCCAGTGTGGATCAAGGGTCTGGGAATGGCTACCGCGCCGATCAATATGGCCGGGAGGGATTCCTTTAGCGGCTTGCGATGCGCACAGGCGGCCGCAAAGCAAGCCTACGAAATGGCCGGAATCAAGCCTTCAGACGTGGATGTGGCTGAGGTGCATGATTGTTTCACTATCGCTGAGCTTATGGCGTACGAGGATCTGGGCTTCGCGGAACCGGGGCAGGGTAGGGAACTCATCCGAAATAAAGAAACCTACAAAGAAGGAAAGATCCCGGTGAACATCGACGGCGGGCTGCTCTCCAAAGGTCATCCGATCGGTGCCACTGGCGGCTCTCAGATCCGAACCATCGTGCTCCAGCTCAGAGGAGAGGCGGGTGATATTCAGGTTCCTGGGGCGAAGATCGGCCTCGTCCACAATATCGGCGGCGTGGGCATTTACGGCAATGTAAGTATCTTCGGTGTGGATTGAGGGAGGCCGATTATGGGATTCGAACAATTTGGCATAGTGAGCTTCACGGGCGTAACCAAGGTGGAACGGTTTGTGGAGTTCCTCAAGAATAATGAGCTTCGAGGCACGGTGTGCACGCAGTGCGGCGCGAAGTTCTTTCCTCCGCGGGCTGATTGCAACACTTGTCTGAGCGATCAGATGGATTGGTTTCCGGTAACCGGCGAGGGCACGCTTATTTCGCACACCAACGCGACCTTCGCGCCCGCGGGTTTCGAGAAGGATGTCCCTTACCGGCTCGGAGTTGCTGAATTCGCGGACGGAATCAAGGTATTCGGCCGTATCGACAGGTCGTTGTCGGACGAAGCGGTCAAAGCAGGCATGAAGGTAAAGATCCGCACTGTAGACCTTGGCGAAGAGCGACTGACGTACGAATTAACCGCAGCATAAATCGGCATCCGAGATGCCCCGATTAGCGCGTGACTAGCCGTGGAAACGAGCGATTGCGCTGAAAGGAGGGACCAATAGAGGACTATCGCACGAGCCACAACGAGAATCTAAATTGACTGACTGTACAATAGTCAGCTAAGGTCAAATGTGAACTCTTTCAAATGTTACCAAACAACTTGCAATTGGAAAGGGGGAAGAAATGAAAGGGAACGCGAAGATACTAGCGAAGCTGAACGATCTTCTGGCTGATGAATTGACCGCAATCAACCAGTACATGGTGCATTCCGAAATGTGCGACAACTGGGGATACAAGCGACTCCATGAGGCTGATGAAAAGCGGGCCATCGACGAAATGAAACATGCGGAAAAACTGATTGCACGTATAATATTCCTTGAAGGCCAGCCCACGGTGAGCAAATTGAAGAAGATTCAGATCGGAAGCCAGGTGGAAGCCCAGCACAAGAATGACTGGGATTCCGAGTACGGGGCTATACAATCCTACAATGACGGCATCAAGCTGGCTGTTCAATTGGCCGACAATGGTACCCGCGAACTCCTTGAGGACATCCTCAAGGACGAAGAGAAGCATATCGATTGGCTCGAAGCTCAAATGGATCAGATCAAGCAAATGGGCAGCAAGAATTATCTTGTGGAGCAGATCGATTAAGAGAG
>JBMOME010000380.1:0-26529 GCA_049323095.1 Thermodesulfobacteriota bacterium | reverse complement strand
ATCTTCTCGCTAGCCTATGCATCTATCAGAGGAAGTATGCGGAAGCTGAATGGCTGATGAGGAAAGCTCTTGCGATTCGCGAGAAGACTTTTGGGTCGGAGCATCTTGTTGCGGACACCAATCTCGAGCAACTAGGTACGCTGTGTATGACTCGCGGGAAGTACTCGGAAGCCGAGTCGATATTCAAGAGGTCTCTGGCAATCAGAGAGAAGATGCTCGGACCAGATCATCCTTGCGTAGCTAACGCATTGAACTCATTGGCGGGATCGTATGAATTTCAAGGAAGATATGCTGAAACTGAGCCCTTGTACCATAGATGTCTCGCCCTCTACGAAGGGACGCTGGGGCCAGGACATCCCAATTTCGCTGAAACTTTGGGAAACCTAGCTTTTGCGTATCGATGGCAAGGTAAGTACGAGGAAGCAGAACCGTTATTAAAGAGAGCGCTGGCAATAAACGAAGAGACTCTCGGGCCGCACCATCTGAATGTAGCCAGTTCCTTGAATGTCTTGGGCTTGCTGTATCGAGCGCAAGGGAGATTTTCGGAAGCCGAGGCGCTCCACAAGAGATCTTTGGCAATAACAAGGAAAGCGTTGGGGCCGGACCATCCTAATGTAGCTGCAGACCTCAATAATCTGGCCAAAGCATACATGTATCAGGGGAGATATAAGGAAGCAGAAGAATTATACAAGGAGTCCTTGGCGATTGACGAAAAGATATATGGGCTGGATCACCCGGATTCGGCGTCAACGATCAACAACATGGCCGAGATGTATGGAGCCCAGGAAAGATATGTGGAGGCTGAACAGCTCTTCAGAAAGGCTCTGGCGATTCGCGAGAAGGCCCTGGGACCAAATCATCCTCGCGTGGCTACCACCCTGTATAAGATGGCAGAAATGTATCGGTCTCAGGGCAATCACGAAAAGGCGGATGACTTCTGCAAAAGATACCTGGCACTTGGCGTCAGGGCACCGAAGCCCGACCGATTGCCGCTGCGACCTGACCTGGCAGCAAACGATCCCTGTTCAACGGAGGGTTCGGGACAATGACACTCGTTTGCATCCCTAGAATTTGAGAGAATCTGGAGTGAATTGTCCATGAAGGTCGAGACAAGGACACCCAAATGACCGATTTAGGGAAACGGAGAATCCCTGCGAGACAGATACTGGCCGACATTCAGTCCGGGATGGATAAGGCCCTACTCATGACAAGATATGGTCTCTCGGAAAAGGGCCTCAATTCCGTGTATAGGCAGTTGGTGAACGCCGGTTTTTTGAACGAATCGACCATCGTGGATAGGTCTGCCCCTGCGCTCAATGACAATCAATGGACCGGAGAGATTTCCCAGGTCAAGCACTGGCAATGCCCGTCATGCCATGCCGCTCAAGAGTCGGAAAAGGAAGAATGTCCTGTGTGTGGGATCGTGGTTGCGAAGTTTGATGCTAGTCAAGCGAATGTTCGCCCGGTGAATCTTGGCGCAGCGCAGAACCCGCCCGTAGAATTGGCGACGACTAACACATGGCTCTCTATTGCTGCACTCGTTGTGGTTGTGGTTGTCCTCGGCGCAGCTCTGGTCCTCTTGCCAACGCGCGAGGTCAAAGAAAAACCCCAGAAGACTGTCGCACTCGGCGCGGTAGCTCGGACACACAAGAAAATTGAAACTCCTCGAGATAAGAATGCATTGGCTATTCGAAACAGAGCTACGGTGGAAGTATTGGATATTGGTCTACAACCAGTGACGGACCTGAATTTCAAAACAAAAGCTGAAGTGCTCAGACTGCGAGAGGAAGCCGTATCACAGTACCCTCAACTCCTGGTGGGAGACTACACACCATCCAATGCGGTGTTCGGCCAAATAGTGGACGGGTTACCCTGGTGGGGAATCCTGGGTGCATTCCATTACGGTCAAGGTAGCCAGAGTATATCAGGGCCATCATTGCAGTCCTCATCGATTTTGAATCCTTATCTGTTGGTTGTTCCCGAGTTTGAGCTGCGGTGGGATCGGGCCACTATCGAGGCGATAGAAAGGCAGACTCGGCATGTGCCTCTTGATTGCTCCGCACAGAATTTGCGGTGGTATCCTACAAGCGGTCGGGCGGAAGTCAATTATGATGCGGAGTGCCTCAAGAGAAACGGGGTTAGGGTCTTTCAGTTGATTGCTTATAATGCCCGTGACCTGAATCTGAACCACATCTATGTCTCATATCGCCACTCCCACAACATTTTCAAGGCGAATGAACCAGTAGGCGCATATGCAAATCCGCAGTTCATTCATCGGGGCGGTAGTTGTGGCTACCCTGGTGGATGCAACAATGTGAGCCCGCAGACTCCCCCCATAGACAATATTCAGATTCTTGGCTGGCCAGCAAAGGTCGTTATCTATCTTTGGGAGCGTAACCCTCGTTCCGTGGGAGAGGCTCCCGACATGGAATACGTCATGCATTTCAAATGAAAGTCTGGCATCGAGATTTCTGAGTCAGATGCCTATGGTGCAACCGCTTCGCCAGCAAATATCCACGATGAAATGATTCGAGTCCAGAAGTGCCTCTTTTGTCCCTTTCTGCGCGTTTACCCCAGGAATATCGACCAACCATCCAATCCACCACTTCCCACTTCGCTCTATCACTGCTCTTAACTTCATGGGCCACCCACGAATGGACCAGCAAGATCCTTATACATCATAGTCGCTTACAGCCTTTCAGCGAAACCTATATCATAGTGCGGTGATGGACACCAGCGGCGAAGCGGCCTGAGAACTACGATCCCAATCGGGATCGTGCCACTATTACTGATGACAGCCCCACCTGGGTGGCCACGACGTTCCCGCGGGACGCGGGATCGTGGTCGCGCAGCGACAGGAGGCGAGAACCATAAGACAACGAAGTTACTGCCAAAACTCCTGGCCAGGTAATTCGCGGGAAGAACGCTTCTTGTGCCTACGGCACCGGGACGTATGACGTCCCGGCCACCCAGCGTAGCACCAGCTGCCGGCGATCAAGGATTTCCAGACAATCTTGCAGGCGCTTCCACTCTCACCCAATGCTCAATCTTAGCGGGTCGGCTGCGTCCTTTTCACGCGTGCCAGCGCTTGACGCGAAGGATGAGCGCGGGTTACATTCTCGGCAAGGATTCATGCGCTCTATCGCGTAGACTGGAGTGAATAATTCATGGCGGAACGATATACGGGCGGCATTGATGTTGGTTCCTGCACGACCAAAGCCGTAATTGTCAATGACGAGCCGCGCATAGTGGGCAGTTTCGTGCTGTATTCAGGGACCGATTTTCAGGCTGCGTCCCAATCCGCATGGTTTGAAGCGCTCAAGCAGGCCGGGATCAAACCCGATCAAGTCTCGCTGGTAGTTTCCACAGGATACGGCCGCAAGAGCGTGCCATTCGCATCTCGCAACATTACCGAAATCACCTGTCACGGCCGAGGCGTATTGCACTACTATCCCGGACCTGTCACCGTGATCGACATTGGCGGCCAGGATAACAAAATCATCAAATTGGACGCCCAGGGCAGACGGGTGAGCTTCAAGATGAACAGAAAATGCGCAGCCGGCACCGGGGCATTTCTGGAAGAAATGGCGCTCAGATTGCGGCGCCCCATCGAAGACCTGAACGACCTCGCGGCCTCAGCCGATGGCGAAGTGCTCCTGGGCAGCTATTGCACGGTCTTCTCCGCAACCGAGGTGCTGGAGAAGATCAAAGAAGGTCATCCGGTTAATCGACTGGTTCGAGGCTTGTTTCATTCGGTGGTCAAGCGAGTGCTCGAAATGGACACGCTCACCGATACCGTGGTCCTCACCGGAGGCGTGATCGAGCACAACCCCTTCCTGGCCGACATCCTCCGAGAAGAGACCTCAGCCAACGTGGTCGTTCCTCCTCATCCTCAAATCGTGGGTGCTCTCGGAGCCGCTCTGTACGCGCTGGATGGCCGTCAAGAGACGGAAACACGACCAGAATAGAGGAAAAGCACTTGAGCTCGTATCTGCCCTCCGCCCGGTGCTAATCCTTCAGCTTAGATAGAAAGCGAAGCTACATAGCTTCATGACTCATATCGATCAAGCTCTGAAAGAAGTTGTTGTGCGACTTCAGACAATTCTGTTGCGGTTTGCTCTACACCAGCCGTCTCAAAACCGTGCACTAGCGCGTTGCGTGCCGGGAATGAGCGTTGCGCAACCTCAAGTTGGCTTCGCGAGAGGATACCGACCGAAAATAGCTCCCGAATGAGGGCCGAGGACGGAACCCTCTCAAGTGGGAGTCCCTCGCGTGCTGCAATCTGCCTCAAAATGGCCTCAACTGTTGCCCACAGCAAGAGAAAGCCAGCGTCCGTGGCACCCGAATCGAGCAGTTCAGTCGCCTTGTTTAGCCGCGCTGCGATCTCCTTTCGATCAAGCAAGTGATCGGTTGCTGGAGCCACCTCGTCTGATCGTGGGTCGATTACAACGAGGGAAAATCGCCAGCCCGGTTGGCGTCGAATAGTCTCGGCAAGCTCCCGAAAGCGCTCTGAGGCCGCCGTCTTGGTGCCTACTTTTACTTCCACAACCACCGATTCATGTGGTCCGCGTGCCAAGAGATCGGGGCGGAACCCCGCCAGAAATTTGGGCACTTGTTCGGCCCCAGGTTCTATGACCACTTCATACCCATGGGCTCTGTATTCTTCGGCTATTTCCTGAACTTTCCTGTTATGAACTTCCTGGACTGCTGTATTCATAGGAGTTGCTCCTGTGGTGGGGCATCGCTGATTTGCACATATACGAACTCGTCGCCGTATTCGAAACCCTCTACCAAGACTGGGGGCGCTTGCGTAAGATCGAATGTGCCACGGAGTTGCCTTCGACGCAGGATAGCATCGGTAACTAGCGAGTCGTCTTCAAAAGCAAGGCCGACAAGTGCATCCTGGATCGGTTTAATGACGTTGTCGATATCCAAGGCCACCTCGTCGTAGACATAGACAAGAGTGATGCAAATGAAGCTGTTTGCCGGTGCCTCATCGGGTTGCCAGTAACGTGAGGCCTCGCCTTTCACGAAATCTTTCCACTCGCGCAGCCTTTCCTTTCGGCGCGTTTGTTGAGAGACTGGGCGACTACGTATCAAGAATTCAAAGGGCTGCATCAACATCACCTTGTCATTGCGAACATTCACAGCGCGGAGCGTTCAGGTTAACCGTCGTTGCTCGCTTGCCCCTGGGTCGTGTCGAACACAGAACCACTCTGCCCATCCATGGCGTTAGACTTGAGCCGAAGCAGATCGCCCACCAACATATATGTGTACACGACATATCGATCAGCCTCGTCACGAGAAGAAATCACGCTGTGGGATCCCTTCTGTGCAGCGTGAAATAAGGCGTCCAGACGATCCCCCAGGAAAGCCAGGTGGGAGCCAATAATCTCCGCGGATCGTCTAGAAGTGGACATGTCTTTAGCAAAACACACAAGTCGATTGATGTATCTTTCCGGCCCCAATTCTACCGTAATCTGCTTTCCATGCGACTCAATAGTTCGTGGTTCATCAGTAGCCGGGAATAGAACGTCCGCCAGATCCTGCAATACCCGCCGACAGCTATGAACCGCATTCGACCAATCTTCGGGATTCTCGGACTGCAAGTTCTCATATATCGCATTGAATTTCTGCAAGGCCGAAGGCACGATCGTCCCGATGCTCTCATCGACAAACCTTCTGATTCTCGAAAAAGCGTCGCTAGCAATACCTGAGAATTTGAGTTCAAGATTGCGTCGAGCCACGTAAGCGTGCAGACACAATCTGCGACTGCCCAATCGCTGCGCAGCTTCGCTAATCTGCTGCTGAAGCTGATTTCGTTCAAGCGCATTGCCAGGATTAGAGTGAATCCACTGGTTGGGATTAGCCGAGGATATTGATATATTTGGATCCCTGGCGGCTTCGAGCCTTATTGTGGCTGTCCTGATTTGCGCTTCAAGCTGCTCGATTGATTCAAGGAATGCGTAACTCTGAGTTTGACCTTTGTCATCTATTCGTTGATAGGTGCGACCAGCAAGCACGGCCAGTGTCCACGTTTCTGGCGAGAGCCCCTCCGAAGTGGACGGATATCCGCTGGCTTCATACTGAAACAGCTTCTGGTACGGAAAGTCATTCAGCAGCCGCGCCAAACGCGCAGATTTGAGTGCGATGTTGCTCAGGGGAAGCTGCGCAAGTTCGATATCCCTGAGAATCTCCTCTGAGAGGACAAGAGCTGCCTGCAGCGCCGCACCCGTTGGTCTAATATCCTGAGGCATATCCTTGTTCCGAACCTACAGACCTCTGGCTGGAAGCCTAGAATCTGGTCTTGCTGCAAGCGTACGCCGAACAGCGGAGCATGTCAAGTCCATGAACGATACTTAACTGCCGGATATTTCACGTAGTCTCAATTGTTCGTTACTTAGCTTCAACTGCAAGGCGCGTGTCATCTCGGCGTTCGGAGATCTCATACATACAAATGAAACCGAGGTACGATCCTCTTCGGAGAACCCGCCGTTGGCCTTATTGCGCAGATCTTGTTCGCAACCTCTTGTGTACCCAGGTGCATTCTGATTCCTATGTGTGTTGTCCACTAAACCGAGAGGCATGATTGATCCTTCCGTCTACGTATAACCGTTCGGAGCGGACGGGCGAGGGCGGATTGTCTTGAGCGTGTCTCGCTCGGATCTTTGGGCGTGGAACAGATCCAACCGAAGCTGCAAGTTCATCCAGAAATCTGCGGAGGTGCCAAAGAACCGTGCCAGTCGGAGTGCAGTGCTCGGGGTGATTCCGCGTCGACCGTTGACGATTTCATTGATGCGTTGATAGGGAACACGAATCGCGTCTGCCAGTTCGCGCTGGGTCAGTCCCATTGGTATCAGGAACTCCTCCAACAGCATCTCCCCTGGATGCGTGGGAGCACGATTTGTGGGAATCGGGGGCATGGCTGTGTTCTCTCCAAGGACATTGGCTTACTCGCAGAGCCATTGAAGGGTTTCCTCAAAAGGCCGGCAGGGACGCCGGCCCTACCAAGCCACTGAAAGCGTGCGCCCTACATACTAACACTGTCCTCCACGATCCTGAAATGATAAGCATATAGCGTGCTCGAGACAAAGCGCGTAGGGTGCGGTGAACAACGTGAACCGCATAGCTCGCGGCCTTTTCCCGACCGCTGCGGTTCGTCCCGCGCAGAACGCGGAACTCACTACATCCCACCTACTAATTCCCGGTTGGCGATATCCGAGAAACGAACGTCAATCGCCCATATCACTCCTGCCGTATACGAAGACGTAATCCAGGTCGTTCACGTTCACGGATATGTCCGCGCCACGCGATTCCGCGTACACCAGCCACGCGGGCTTCTCGTAATCACAACAGATTACGTCGGGCGAGTACTTGGCAGCACCCTTGTCGAACCATGCCATGAGCATGGGATCGGAGCTGACTTCTTTGGCCTCCTGAAAAGCCAATTGTTTCACAGCCATGAAGTCGGCATGTTCGTCGGTATATACGTCGATGGGGTTAGGCAGCATATCTCTGGTCAATTCCGTGCACCGATTCATCGCGTTTTCCTCCCGTTGATTCTCTGTTCACTATTCCGAAGCCGGCTCTCGTCACTGATTTCTTTGGTCTCTCTGTGCTCCGGGCTCCTGACTCGAATGTAATCACGAAGCATGTGCCCCGCAAGAAACCGAGCGTGAAACCCAAGGCAAATGATGATACGATCTCTGGTCACTTATATCGCTGCGCGTCGAGCTTGAGACTTTCGTGCCTGCATTACGTCCCCTCCCCTAACCCCTCCCACAAGGGGGGAAACGCACCGGCAGGGACGCCGGCGCCTACCAAGGAGGGTGACCTAAGGTCGGCTTCAACGCGTGGCTGTATAGTATGCGATGCCTATTCGAGGAAGAGATGGCACTCATAGCCGGGCGGTCTGCAAAACGGGGATTTCTTGCAGTAAGTGTTTACACTCTTGTTTTGTGTCTGGTCGGAATCGGTTCAGGCCCGCTCTGCGCGGAACCCAAGACTGCGACAGTCTCTCAGGCCGGCGGGTTGCTGACTGAGGTGCGCAGCCCTTTTGAGCAAAAGGGCCCGCGAACAAGCCTGCGGATCGGGACCTTCAACATCAGGAATTTCCCCTGCAACACCAATTGCGAGTGCCTCAAGGAATTCCGCTTCGAACACTGCAAGCGGCCGGACTCCTTGCCGACGGACTGGCGTAGACTGGGACACGAGATACGGGCTCTACGGCCGGACGTGCTGGCTGTAAATGAGATCCTCAATCCGGATCGACTTCAGCGATTCGCTGAAGAATCGCTCGGGGCATCATCGCGATTTGTCCATTCACGTGACGGAGGAGAGCACAAATTGGGCTTTCTGTATGACAGCTCAGCCATTGAGCTGGTTGGGCAGTGGTCTTTTGCCCGTCTCTTCACTGAGATCAGGGCAAGAGAGCACCCTGAGGAGTGCGTCCGGGGGCTGCGACATCTCAGGCCGGCATTTGCCTGTCACTTTCGAGTACGAGGCTCAAAGTTCGATTTCATAGCCGTGGCCCTGCACCTGAAGAGTGGCCCCTGTGCCAGCGTGCGTCAGGCTCAGTGGAGGATTATGGAACGTATCGTGGATCGGTTAGCCGAAAAAGACAGCGATATCATCATCCTGGGAGACTTCAACGACAAGAAGCGGCGGGAACGGGATTTCGATCTTTTTTGTCAGACAAAAGGTTTCTCTGTGGCAACTGAGGGAATTTCATGCACTGTGCTGGGGAGAGACGAGGGGGTCGTATTCGATCACATTCTTGTTTCTCGTGAGGCGCTGAAGCTGCTTGTTCCGGGTTCAGTGCGGGTGGGCGGAGCATGCAGGCAAGGGTGCGAGCCAAACGCGTTTTGGAAGGCTTACAAGAATCTTGTCTCAGACCACTGCCCGGTGCTAGCGGAAATCCGTACGGGTATGTGATCCGGATTTCAGATGAAACCTGCAACCACCGTTAGGATAAGGATTGCACAATGCGAAGAACCAAGATAGTAGCCACCATCGGTCCTGCGTCCGATTCTGAAGAAATTATGGGACAAATCCTCCGTGCCGGAACGGACGCTCTGAGGTTCAATTTTTCTCACGGCACTCATCAGCAGCATTTGATTGCCTACCATCGGGCTAGGTCCCTGAGCGCGGATATGGGAAAAGCTGTCACGCTGATTCAGGATCTGCAGGGTCCCAAGATCCGAGTAGGCAAACTGCAGGACGACGCGGTGACCCTGGAAAACGGCCAAGAGGTGACCATCACGTCCCGTCGCATCATCGGCGATGGGTCGCGGATACCGGTATCGTACGAATACCTTGAACGCGATGTACACCCGGGCGAGATCATCCTTATGGATGACGGGCGTCTCCGACTGGAAGCCGTGGCAGTGGTCGAGGACGGGGTAAAGTGCCATGTGGTCGAAGGCGGTCCTCTCACCCCTCACAAAGGAGTGAACTTCCCGCAGTCCAGCCTCTCGTCTCCAAGCGTTACCCCGAAGGATGAAGAAGACCTGCGATTCGGCCTGCAACTAGGTTTTGATGCGGTGGCGCTCTCCTTCGTTTCCAGTCGCGCGGACGTGGCTGCGCTCCGGGAAGAGATGCAGAAGCACGGCGTGATCAAACCCATCATTGCCAAGCTGGAACGCGCCGCGTGCCTGGACGACCTGGACGAGATCATGGAAGAAGCTGACGCGGTCATGGTGGCGCGGGGAGACTTGGGGATCGAGGTGGACATAAAACGGCTGCCTGTCCTCCAAAAGATCATTATCACCAGAGCCAACAGCCACGGAGTGCCGGTGATCACGGCCACCCAGATGCTCGAATCCATGACCAAGGGTCTGCTGCCTACACGAGCAGAGGCCGCGGACGTGGCTAACGCTGTCTTTGACGGCACCGACGCCCTGATGCTTTCAGGAGAAACCTCGGTGGGACTCTACCCTGCCGCGGCAGTAAAAATGATGCATGAGATCGCATCTGAAGCCGAAGCCTTCGCGGCCGGCGTCCGGGATCCGGACCTCTGGAGACGCGGCGATTATCAGGGTGGCGATATCTCAGATGCGATCTGCCATACCGCAGTGGTCGCAGCGCACGACCTAAAGCTGGAGAATATCGTCGTGGTGACCATGACGGGTCAGACCGCTCTGGATGTGTCAAAATTCAGACCCACGTCGGCAATTCATGCCTTCTCTCCCGACCGGACCCATAGCAATTTCCTCGCGCTCAGCCGAGCGGTGATCCCTCATTATTGCGATCTGCCCAGCGACTTTGAAGCGCTAATGAATTTCATCGACTCTCAGCTCCTTGAAAAAGGGATCGCCAAGAAAGGTGACGCGGTTGCGGTTTCACTGGGTCTGCCGCTGCAGCAACACAAAGGCACGAACACGCTCATCATCCATCGAGTAGGACAGAAGCATCAGAACGAGGGTTAGCCGAGCCGCCGCGTGCGCTTTTCATTGGCGGTTGGAGTTAGTGTTGATCAATAGGCACACTCTTTCTTTCGGTCTTTGCACAAAATATACACACATGGAATTGCTCCGGGGCCTTTGAAATCCCCTACTAGATGGCCCGCGTTGGTTTTTTGTGCATAACTCACAATACTGGTGTACTTTTGTCGCCGCGATTCGCCTGCGCCCTATGACGCTAGCGCCTTGATAATACGCCGCTTTCCTCGTTAGCGAAATCAAAGTCCCTCTTGGTACAA
Organism: Thermodesulfobacteriota bacterium; assembly: GCA_049323095.1. Taxonomy (GTDB): domain Bacteria; phylum Desulfobacterota; class Desulfomonilia; order Desulfomonilales; family Desulfomonilaceae; genus VGSG01. The sequence goes on along the minus strand of JBMOME010000380.1, from coordinate 15,830 downwards.
AGCTTGCTCTTATTTGAGTAACGCTCGCTTCAGAAGCGCACCTTCTCAGTGACATGTCGTTTTCCAGAAGGTAGGCGAGATGATCACACACCACGAAGCCTCGGTAGGTAAAGAACAGGCAGAAGCAACGGCCAAAGTCGATTTGTTGCTCGATGTCTTGCGGGATATGAAGACGCCCGTTGACAAGGATCAAATGCTCCTGGACCTGGGGTGCGGGCGAGGTTTCATGGTCTATGCCCTGCGAAAGCTGGGGTACAAGGCTTACGGCGCAGACATCGTACCACCGGCCCCGGAAGTGAATGAATGTCTGCTCAGGGAAGGGTTGTCCCGACCTGGGGAGGCCGTATTTCGCGTCATAGATCCCACCCGCTATATGATCCCGTTTGAGGAAGAGACGTTCGACCTCGTCTTCTCTTTCGATGTGTTGGAGCATGTCAAAGATGTCTCAAGCGTGCTCCGGGAGGTATGGCGAGTACTGAGGCACGGAGGGAAAAGCTTCCACTCGTTTCCTTCTCGGTATCGAGCCCTCGAATGCCACACTTCGGTTCCCTTTGGCGGTGTGTGCCGAGGTTACTGGTATCTGTATTTCTGGGCATGGATTGGCCTCAGAAATAAGGACGACAAGGGACGAAAAGCCGCGGACGTGGCTCTGGATAACTATCGGTTCCTGAGGAGCTACACCAACTACCTGACCTCTGAGGGCCTCAGAAGATTAGTGAGCGCTCATTTCGGCTCCATGACGTACGTGGACGACTGCGCGTGGAAGCTCAGCAAGGGGATTTACTGCCAGTTCGCTCGCTTTCTATCGAAATTGAAATTGCCGGGGTTAGTCCCTCTGATGGCACGGCTCTTGAGTCCCTTTGCGCGGCGTGCCATCTTCTTCGAGAAATCGGCCGGCGCGTCCCTCAGGCACGTTCGAAGTGTGCACCGAGCCTCCTGACCCGCAGTTTCCATGCATGGCGCCATTCGCGGAAGTTCTGACGGATTGCTACGCTTCCCATGAGAAGCCTTGTCCTGAGATGTCAGAGGCGCAAATGATGGGGCAGTGTGCCTTAGAGGGGTGCCACTGCCGGTTGATCAACGGTAGGAGATCGCGAGGCCGCCAAAAAAGAAACCGCGTGTTGTGAACACGCGGTTTTGGTGCTTTCTCGGGTTCGTTGCTGGATTCTATCTCAGAAGTCGGTTGAACTCTTCTGTTGCTGCTTGTCGAACATCGCCCGCTGGTAATTACCCCCACCAGCCGCGGGACTGAAGATCTCCTTCAAAGTGCTCCAAAATCCCCCGGATGATTCCTGCTGTGCGCCTCCCTGAGCGTGCAGCGGAGTTACCTGGCCCGGCGGGGCCTGCTGGGGCATCTGGACACCTCCGGGTGGAACCGTATAGCCGCCATAACCTCGCGCGGTTTGAGGCTGCGGTTGTTGAACCGGGCCAGGAGCCTGGACCGGCATCGCCTGCTGCGGATATTGCATTGGCTGCGACGGAGCGGCGCCCGGGGCCTGCGCTTGAGGATATCCCTGGGCCACAGCGCCGCCACCCTGCGCGGACACTCCCATCAAATCATAGTACCGCTGCTGAGACCTTCGTAGCTCCTCGTACGCGTCCTGAACGGCCTTCTTGTGGTATTCCTCCTGGAAGACCCGCTGTCGATCTTCCTGTTCCTTCACCCTCTGCTGAGCGGTGGTCATAATGCCCTTGGCCTGCTGCAATTCTTGCAGTGCCGCCTGTTGCTGAGCAGCAAGCTCAGCCGCACGCTGGCGAGCCACTGCCCGTTCGTAAGCGTCCTGGCGAGCTCGTTGGAGTACAGGATCGTCTCCATAGGCTTCCTGCTGTTGCGGAGCCTGCTGGGTCGCCTGTTGCTGTCCGGGCTGCTGATAGTACCCTTGCTGCTGCCAGTATTGCTGCTGGTCGATGGGCTGCTGCTGATACTGTTGCCCGGGCTGCTGATATTGTTGCCCGGCCTGTTGTTGATAATATTGTTGTTGGGCATATTGCTGCTGAGCGTACTGCTGTTGGTCGTATTGCTGCTGGGTGGGCACGGCCTGCTGCTTGGCGCTCAAGCGTCGCTTCTTGCTTGAGGGTTTCTTCTGCTGGGCGCCTTCAGTAACCACCTGCTGACCTTGCGGAGCGTACTGGTAACTTGCCGCCGGGGCTGCCTGTTGAGGATACTGTTGCCCGTAAGGCTGTTGATAGGCCTGCTGCGGTTGCTGGTAGGCCTGTTGAGCAGCCTGCGGGTAAGTCTGATACTGCTGTTGCGGTTGCTGCGGCTGCTGATACTGCTGTTGGGCCTGGGAGTAGTATTCGTTCGGGTTGTAATACATTGCGGATGACTGGCCCGAGGAAGCAGCGCCCGACTGGTCCGGAATCGGACCTGCCGAAGCCGGGTAATACGCGGTAACCGGCGCAGATCCCGGATAGTTCCCGGTGACGGAATAGTAGCCGCCCTGCTGCTGGAGCTGATCCAGGTAGTTGTGCCAGTAAGGATAATAGACCTGCTGTGGCGCTTGTTCTTCCATTCCCGGGTAGACGGGGGTCCCCTGTCCCATGAGGGAAGATCCGCTATATTGCGCGTAGGGATTATTACCGCCGGACCACTGAGCGGAAGCGGGCAGAGCCATGAGCGAGGCGCTCAAGACTGCGCCGAGCAGTGTTAACCAGCTTTTCCGCATCGTTATATCTCCTTTCGAACCGGGCTGCCTGACTCAGGGCTGGTTCAGTGCCCCAGGTTAGTTCTCGGTTCGGAGAATCTTCGCCTTGGCATAGATAGAGCCCAGACTACCACGTGCACATTATACTTTTTTTTCTTGGAAAATCAAGGCGAAAAAAGGTTCTCCTCGCTTTTTTTGACCCGTAATCTTGAGTGCATAACGTCTTTTGGAAGGATTGTTATATCCTTCTCTGCTATTTCACTATTTTCAGTATATTTTTCAGTGATTTGTTCGCCTTGGCCGACGTCGACGACTTCACCTTCTCGTTAAAAATCTTGTTCTTCACCCGTACCGAATTTATCAAGAAATACACAATGATCGCTCTCTCCCATTCGCGGGTGGATGAAAACTCGGAAACCTTCTTGAGGTACCTCTCCTGAAGCTGGGCGAGAGATGCCTCGTCAAAGTCCAGCACTCGGTCGGCGATTTTCAGCAGAGCTTCTTCGATTCCCACAATGTTTCCTTGTTTTAGGATAAGGGTACGTGTTTCAGCTACTCAGGTCAAGGGGAGAATCGCGGGGCAAGCTTTCACGATGCAGCCGCCATACCTACTTCCAGTGCCTTCAAGTTCAGGGTGCGAACCGTCTCTCGCGGATCCTGTACGAATCGGGCCTTGATCTCATCTGTCGACACCGGCAGAAGACCAAGGGCTGACACGAATCCGAGCATGACCACATTCTCAAGCTGCGCTCGGCCCGCGTCTCGTGCCAGGCGAGTGGCATCCACACGTCTTATTCGGGGACCGTCCGGCAGGGGTGAATTTTCCACCACCAGGCCGTCCGGCTTGAGGAAGTGGATGTTGTTTGCAGTCTCGCTCGGGTCCAGTGAGATCACCACGTCCGCGTGGCTTTGACGCACTAGGGGTGAGTGGAACGGCCCCACTCTCAGGTGGCTGTTGATCGACCCTCCCCTCACGGCCATACCGTGGGTTTCGGATGACAGCACGTCAAGTCCTTTTGCAGTGAGGATCTGGCCGATCATCCTGGTCAGGAATACGATACCTTGGCCCCCTCGTCCACAGAGAATCATTTCAAGCATTGGCCGACCCCTTAACCTTTATGGCCTGTGAGGGACAGACCTGGACGCAAAAACCGCACCCGGCACAGATATCTTCATCGATGGTCATGCGCTTGTCGTCTTTGATGTACTGGAAAGCCGGGCATTCCAGGTCTCTCGTGCAGGACATGCACAGGTCGCACTCGTCGCCGATCTCGAAGCGCTCTTCCGGCATTTCCACGTTCGGCATTCTCACGCAGGGACGTCGGGTGATCACTACGGAGACTCCCTTGCCTTCCTCGAACGTGTAGCCTCTGGCACGCTGGAGCGTTTCCTGTAAGGCTTGATGGTCATAGGGATCCACCACCTCGATGGATTCCACCCCACAACCACGGACAAGCTTCTCCATGTCCACGCGCACAGCGGGAGCACCGTCGGCCAGATGATCGTCGGCCGGGGTGGGCTGGCCTCCGGTCATGGCAGTCACCGAGTTGTCCATGATGACCAGGACGAAGGAAGCTTTAGTGTGCACCGCGTTGATAAGCGCTGGGACGCCTGCGTGGTAGAAGGTGGAATCTCCGATGGTTGCCACCACTCGGTGCTCGTTGTTTCCCTGGGGAGCACGGGCCAGTCCTCCGGCCATTCCTATCGAAGCGCCCATACACAAGCACGTGTCCACCGCCCCCATGTTGATGCCAAGGGTATAGCAGCCGATGTCGCCGCTATAGATAGCGTGTTCGAAAACCTTCTTGATCGCGTAAAAGGCAGGCCGGTGAGGACATCCGGGGCACAAGGACGGCCGCCTCGGCTTGACCTGAGGCGTGGTCTTCGCAACCGGCGGCATGCCAAGCCCGGAGAGGATAATGTCTTCCACGAGTTCGGGAAGCAGCTCACCCTGCGGGGGCACGTCACCGGTCATCCGGCCAAGGACTTTTCGTCGATCTTGCACATGGAGTTCCAGGACCGGGTAAGTTTCCTCCACAAAGAGCGTTTTCTCGTGGCTGTCCACGATATCCTGGAGCGCAGTCGCATCCACGGGGAACGGCATATCCACTTTGTACACGTCGACTTTGGCCAATCTCTCGTCCGAAGCCACCACGTCTCTCACGTGAGACGAGACAGACCCTGACGTGATGATCGCCACGGGGCCGCCGGGGCCTTCTGATATCAGTCGAGGCCGGCATTCGGGTTCCGTCCTGACGATTTCGCTGAGTTTTTCGTTGAGCTTGCGGTGGAGAATTAAACGAAACTTGGGAATTGCGGCCCACCTGGTCCAGTCCTTCTTGAACGGGCCCACACTGGCAGGCGGGAGCGGCTCAGCGAGCGGCACGTTCTGCCTTGCGTGGCAAACGCGTAGGCACGGCCGAAGCAGTACCGGGACTTCGTACTTCTCAGAAATCTCAAAAGCCCTGATCGTCATCTGCAGGGCTTCCACAGGTGTCCCCGGGTCCAACACCGGAGTCTTGGCGAACCACGCAAAGAACCGACTATCCTGCTCGGTCTGACTGGAATGAGGTCCCGGATCGTCGGCCACCGCCACTACCAGCCCGCCGCGAACCCCGAGATACGCCGCACTCAGGTACGGATCCGATGCCACGTTGAGCCCGACCATCTTCATGGCTGCCAGAGCCCGCGCTCCAGCCAAAGAAGCGCCATAAGCAATCTCAAATGCCACCTTCTCGTTGACGGACCATTCCACATAGATCGGGTGGTTCAGCTCTTTCTTCCAGCGTACCAAGGATTCAAGAATCTCCGACGAGGGAGTCCCGGGATACGCGGCAGCGACGCTGCATCCAGCCTCGATCGCACCCCGACCGATGGCCTCGTTGCCCATGAGGAATCTGACATCCGCGCGCTTCATCTGGGTCATGGCTCTCCTTAGCTGCGGGGTTTGCTTATCACGACTCAATATTCTTGAAGTCGGCCCCTCTGAGGCGGCCGCCAACCTTTTCCAATTCTCTACGGAATTCGCGTACCAAGCGGTGCATAATATCATGCTGTTCCTGCCGGTAGAACAGAAACAGGCTCATCATGTTGAACTCCTGTGCCGTTGCCTCTCTCGTGCCTATTCCCATGCGTTCGGCCAAGGGCTCCAGGTCATGGATGATCTGACGCACGTTCTCGTATCGACCGGAAGGTTCTCGCTGGGTAGCGCGCAGGAGGAAGTCGTTCAGTTCCACGGGCAAGTCGGGCACCACGCCGCGAGGCTCCGGGATGCGTTCGGTGAGATGCCACCGCATGATCTGACTACTGAGACGGCTCTTACAGGCTTTCTCGCCCGTGACCATTTCATACGCGGTGATGCCCAGGGCGTACACGTCGGTGCGCTCGTCCACCGTGTCGGCCCTGATCTGCTCCGGAGCCATGTAGTGGACCGTGCCCGCTACTTCATCGAGCCGGGTCCCTGGTTGGCACGCAAATCCGAAATCTACGAGTTTGACCCGCTCGTCTCCTTGAATGAGGATATTGCCCGGTTTGATATCCCTGTGGATGATCCCTTTTTGATGCGCGTGCTCCAGGCCGGAACAAAGCTGAAGAATGAAATCAAGCGCTTGTTGGGCAGGCAGTCGTCCGACCCTTGCCAGGAGCCGGTTGAGCGGTTCGCCTTCCACCAGTTCCATGATGATGAAAAAGGTTCGGTATAATTCCTCAATGTCATAGACCTTCACCACATTATCGTGGTTGAGGTGGGCTATGGTTTTGGCTTCTTCCCGGAAGAGTTGCACAAATGCCGGGTCCATTGCCAACTGATGCTTAAGCATCTTGACAGCCACAGGCATGTCCAGCCCTGAATGGTACCCTCGATACACGACGCTACAGCCGCCCTCTCCGATAACCTCGTCGATCACATACTTGCCGATGGCTCGCTCTCTCGTGAGAATGGCTTTGGAGAGCCGATCTGCCACTATCTTGGTGAGAAACTGCTTAAGTTCGGGGAATTCGTCGCAGGCCTTGTCAAAGGAATCCCGACTTATGGCCCAAACCAGCATGTCGGTCTCGGCATCCACGTTGGCCGTTCTCTTTTCCCCGGTGAGAATGGCCATCTCACCCACCACGTCGCCCGGCCCCAGCCTCCCGACGAATTTGGTCACGCCCTCTCGCTCCATCACGACAAGGCAGTGCCCTTCCCGAACAATGTAGAACTGGTCGCCTTGGTCACCCTGGCTGATAAGCCGCCGGCCCGCGGTCACGCGTAGCGGAGTTGCGTCCTCGCACAGACGACGTCTGGTCGGTTCGCTCAGGGGCTTGAACGATTCATTCTGGAGAAACCACTGAAGATCGGCATCGGAGACCTTGCCCGCTCCTCGGGTTCGTTCGTTACCGTTCATGCAGCCTCCAGCCGGCGCTCGCGAGCGCCAGTTTAGGGCCTAGCCACGCAAGTTCAGTCGAACTCGCCCCCCCGATGCGGCAAGCCGTCAACGAAACTGCGTATTTTGTCAAAATATGGCTGACCAGCCACAAGATACGTGTCGTTATGTCCTGCTCCCGGCAAGGTCACGAACTCCTTCGGATCGGGCGCGGCTTGGTACAGCTCCCTGCCGAATTTCAACGGTACGATCCCGTCAATGTCCCCATGAAAAAAGAGTATAGGAGCCTTTACCTGGTGGATTTCACCCATCGCGTTGAACCGGTTCTGTAGAGTCTTGTGCACCATCGGTATGGGAAAATGGGCCTGCGCCATTGCTCCCAGATTGGGAAACGTGGACTCCAGGATGAGACCCGAGCAGGGCCGGCGGGAAGCCATGTGCACCGCCGCGATACCCCCAAGAGATCGACCGAATACTACTAGCTTGGTCTTCAGATCCTCAGCGAATTCGCGTCCCTTTTGGTATGCGGCCGCGGCATCCAGATAGAAGCCTTGCTCCGATATCTGACCTTCGCTTTTCCCATAGCCCCGGTAATCAAAGATGAAGACCGCCAATCCCAAATCGTGCAGCCGCCGGATGTTGTCCAACCGGTGTGAGATATTTCCTGCGTTCCCATGACAGAAAAGAAATAGACCGCGACACGGCTGAGTCGGAAAGAACCACCCATGCAATCGAACGCCATCCTCCGCAGTGAACCAAACATCCTGATGATCTAGCCCGAATTGGGACGGCTGGTATTCCAGGTTGCGGTCCGGGAAAAAGATCTGACTCTCAATGAAGCGGTTGAGCGCGTCGCCCGCAAGGCTCATGGAGATGACCCCGGGAATAAGGATGCTCGAGACTACCAGAAAAAGCCGATTGGCCACAGTAACCGATCATAGCTAATTCCGGTCTCTGCCTCAAGTCTTCGTGAAACTCGTTTTACCGCGGGTTGTCGCACCCTGATGCCGGGACTTGAAGCAGAGACCGCATCGGTATATAAACAAAGAGCTGTTGCCGCCTTGGCCCGTGCCGAGGCGAACCGGCTACACGGAATTGGCTTCACCGGAGCGTACAGGGGGTCACATGGCGATCAGTCAGCAGTTGTTGGACATCCTGGTCTGCCCCAAGTGTAAGGGTGACCTCGAACTGACGAAACAGCAAGATGGACTCATATGCGGGAATTGCCGACTCAAGTATGAAATACGAGACGATATTCCGATCATGCTTATTGACGAAGCGATTCCGCTGGATGAACCTTCGGCAAAACCGTAACGGCGCATCTCAGGCTTCTCTCATGACAGCATCCGGCAATAATTCCGGCCCGACTATCAAGCTCTACCTGGAGTATCTGGCCTATCTCGTGGTCAGGCTGCTGGAAGAGGCCATCTGCTTAATCCCATCTCTAGAGAAAGCCTTGGCAGTGGGCCGCGTGGTAGGCCGATTGGGATTTGTCCTGGTTCCCGATCGCAGGCAGGCTGCTATCGAAAACCTGACCATCGCATTCGGTTCCGAGCGCACACCAGCCGAGATCCGATTGCTGGCGAGACGCAACTTCGAGCATCTGGGGATGATGGGGGTCGAGTTCTTCCGTTTGAGGCGCTGGACCCAGGACGAGCTTGCAGAGCGACTCATCATCTCAGGCCGGGAAAGCTTCAACCTCGCGTGGTCTCCGGGCCGCAGAGGCGTGTTGCACCTGATGGCTCATGTGGGAAGCTTTGAGGTTCTTGCCGCAACGAGCCGCTTCCAGGGCATGAGCGCCTACCTCGTTGTCACCGGCATGGGGAACAGGTTCGTAGACCGGAGAATGCTCCACGGTCGCGGCGGGAATGACAGCGGCCTGCGCATAATTCCTCATCGCGGTGTGGTTCATACGGTGATTGAGGCGCTCAAAGCCGGCGACGTGGTCGGCGCGCTCGGGGATCAGCGAGGGGACGATACGCGGCCAGTATGGGTGGATTTCTTCGGCAAGAAAGCCTTGGCGAACGGGGTGTTTGCCCGCTTTGCCATGGAGGGGGACGCCTACTGCTGTCCCGTGCGGGCTCTTCGGGGCGAGGGCGGCAAGTACCGCGTCATCTATGAGGAAGAGATCCCCATACAGTTAACCGGTGATTGGGACCACGACATTGCGGTAAATTCGCAGCGTTTCCATGAGATGTTTGAACGATGGCTGCGTGAGACCCCTGAACAGGGTTTCTGGATGCACCGCAAATTCAAACGTAGACCCAAGAAACGCAGAGGGAAGAAAGCCCGTCACGTGGAGCAGGCGCCTGTGGAGGATGGATCGCACCGTGTCCCATCCTGAACGGATTGTGATCAGAGGCACCAACTGGGTGGGTGACACCATCATCAGTCTGCCTGCGCTCAAGCAGATCAGACGGATCTTTCCGTCATCCATCATTACGCTCTGGGTCCGCACGAGCCTGAAAGGTCTTGTGGAAGCTACCCAAACAGCCGACCGGGTGATTTCGTTCGACCAGAACTCCGCGGGACCTGTTCTGCGATCCGTGCACATGATGCGTCGCCTTGCTGATGAGCGATTCGACGCAGCCATTCTGCTCCAGAACGCTTTTGAGAGCGCGTTTACCGCCTGGTTGGCACGAATTCCACTCAGGGTCGGGTACCCCACAGATCTGAGGGGGCCTTTGCTCAACGTGCGGGTTCCTCTGACAGCGAACATCAGAGCCATGCATCAGGTCTTCTATTACCTTGCCATAGCCGATTACGTGGCAGAGCGATTTGCCCGCGACAAAATGGAGCAGCATCCAGACCCGGATTGTTCGATTCCCGTGCCTCCTGAAAAATGCCGCAGCGCGGAGGAACTGCTCGCGGAACATGGCTTGGAGCCATCGAAACCGTTCTTCGTCCTCTGCCCGGGATCGGTCAATTCAGAGGCCAAGCGATGGCCGCCATCGCATTTCGCGGCCCTGGGCGACCTCATGGCCGAACGACTCAAGGCGCCGGTGGTCTTTCTCGGAGCGCTGGACGAACGGGATTTGATCGAGAGCATCGGATCCATGATGAAAGCGGCTCGCCTTGTCAACTTGGCTGGGACCGCGGACATGCTCACATCTATGGCAATCATGAACCTGTCAAACGCGGTGATTTCGAATGACACCGGCAGCGCGCACCTTGCTGTGGCAGCCTCCGCCAGAGTGTTCACGATATTTGGCGCCACGTCACCCGGCGCGACTGCTCCGTACGGACCGAACGCGCACGTTTTGCAGGGGAATGCATCTTGTGCGCCCTGTCGACATTTCCGCTGTCCGTACCCGGACCATCCGTGCATGACGAGTCTTACGCCCGAAGCAGTGTTCGAGCGCATCATGGAGACGGTCTGAGCCACAAGCCTCCTCATGAGTCTTCACTGACATGGCCCCGGAAAAAGATCCCTTTATTAGCGTGATCATTCCTACGTATAACCGGCTGGAGCTGCTCAAACAGACGGTTGATTCAGTACGGGCACAGACCTTTCGAGATTTCGAGCTGATTGTGGTGGACGACGGATCCACGGATGGAACCGGCGCATGGCTGGAAGGTCAATCCGACCTGAAAACCATTTATCAAGCCAACCGTGGCATCGCATCTTCTCGGAACGTGGGAGCGTCAATAGCGCGGGGGGAATGGATCGCATTCCTGGACCACGACGACCTGTGGGCACCGGATAAGCTGGAAATTCAGGCCCGCTTTGTACAGCAAGAGCCGCAAGTGGCGTTGGTTGCGGCACGGCACGTGCGCTTGGGAACCAGGATTGCGGCAACACGGCGCGGAAACTGGATCAAGGGTGACCTCTTCGGGAAGGCATTTGCCGAAAGCTTCATCCACACCTCATCGGTGATGATACGACGCGATGTCTTTCAAGAGCTGGGAGGCTTCCCCACCCAGTACCGTTTCGCGGACGAATTCGACGTTTGGCTTAAGATCGCCGCACGGTATCCCATCGCATACGTTGACGACCCCTTGGTCTTCATCAGGTTTTACGACGCCAACACGAGCCATGATCGCATCGGCGTGCGTACCGACACATTTGACATCCTCACGAAAAACTACGATCCGGAGCGCATTCCGAGAAACGTGTATCTGAGAACCATGTCAGACCATGACATCTCGTTCGGCAGGGCGTACGTGGGCGCAGGAGACCTTCCCGAAGCCTTGAAATGGTTTCGCCGGTCGATCGAGCGCACACCGTGGCGTCTGCGGAGCTGGCGCTATTATGTTCGATATCGGATCGTAGAAGCGCTGCGACGCAAGAGAGCGAGCGCTGCCCCTCATATCGACATAGCCCCTGGCGCCACGGAGTTCCTTGGTCTGGACGAGAAGGCGATGCTGCGATTTTGTCATGCCGCGCTTGAGGAACATAAGCAGGTCGTGGAACACCGCGGTTCCGGTTTGATGAAGAACGCTCCTGAGACCGCTGTGACCGTCGTGAACCTGCCCGGACTGCCTCGCGTCTGCGTGAAGGAGTTCAAGTGGCGGGGCTGGTTCCATACGTTGAAGGGTTTTTTCCGAGCCACGCAAGGGGTGCGAGCGTTCCGCAACGGTTCGCGGCTCCTGGAAGCCGGAATCGGAGCGCCTCGGGCTCTGGCCCTGGTCAGGAAGACGACCTTGGGATTAGTGCGAACGGAATGGGTTTTGATGGAAGCCGTCTCCGGCGCGTTGGAATTGGACCGCTACATCTTGAGCCGGATCGACAAGGGTTGGAGTGTCGAAAAAAGAAAGCGGCTGATCCGTGGCCTGGCCCAACTCATCGGAACTATGCACGCGCGAGGGATCTTTCATTCAGACCTGAAGACCTGCAACATCCTGGTCGGTCCGGCACCGACGGAAAATCAAGAGCCCGACTATTCGCAGGAGAGTCGCGAGATCCATGCCGCCAAGCCCCAAAGCGATCCCACAACCGATAATTCCAATCTCACATTTCTCCTGCTTGACTACGATGACGTGAGCTTCCGCCGAGCGCTTTCAGACCGTCAGAGGATCAAGAACCTCACCCAGGTCTTCCTTTCCACACCAATAGCCATCGGGGCCGCAGACCGTCTTAGGTTCATGCGCGCGTACGCTCGGAGTTCAGGCCTTGATCGCGTGCAAGCCCGCCGCATCGTTCGCCAGGTTCTCTCCGCGGCCGCACGACGCCAAATACTGTACGTGGGTTCCCACGGCGACGTTGTGGAGAGTTGGGATTAACCAAGGTAATGTGAAAACCTTCACCAGAAGCCTTGGTCTCCCGAGCAAGTGCTGCAATCCCGCGAGGCGCGGGGTTGCAGAAGCCGGGAGTTTTTGGGGAGGGGGCCGGGAAAATCCCCCTGTATCCCCCTTTACTCAAGGGGGGATGGGGGGATTTGAAGGGCCTCCCCGGCTACTTTCTCAAAAACTTCTTGGCTTCACACCTCCGCAAACCTGCGGATGCAGTATCGGGTGATTCGCCCCGCGTCGCGGAGGCTGTCGCAGACCAGGTCAACGAACGTCTGATATTGCCTGGGTCGCTCGGCAGCCGCTTTGGGAAGAGTATCTTCGATGCGATAGGCATGGTCGTCCGCCAGGAAATAGTCCGGATCATTCAATCGTGGCTCTTGCATTAATGCTTCCATTGCAGCGTTGGCGCGAATAGCCGCACCTGCTGCCTTACGCGTCGAGACCTCTATTGCGGCCGGAATCGTCACGGCTCCCAGGGCGTCATCGCCCTTGAGCGCATTGAGAAACGGGTCGGAGCGGTGCTTTTTGAAGGCCTCATTCAGCAGAAAATGGATGATCCCTTCGAAAGCCAGGTGACGATTCCGAAGCAGGTTCTTGTTTCGTTCCGCAAAGTTCTTTCTGTCGCGCTCGCGGATTACGCGGAGCAATACGCGCCACAACGGAAATGGAAATACTTTCGCGTGATACGGCTGAGTCATGTCCTGCAGGTAGTGCATACCCCAGGCTGTGAAACGCCAGCCCCAATAGTCAATCTTCGCGGCAAAAGCCAACCTCGCCAGCGCGAAGAAGAGCTGAACACGCTCTTCCACGAAATTGGTCCGGAGGTGCGGCAAGACTGCCTTGAGCAGCGGGTTTTCGTGCAAGAAGGCCAGGTGAAACGGCGCCTGAGAACTCAGCCCTGTAGGCGGACCGTACGGAATGGGACCATATCCGTATTCGTCGATCAAGAACAGATCCTGGTCCATGAGCCAATCAGGTTCGTCCGAATACGTCGCAAGGATATCAATTGCCGAGATTCGCTCTCCATCCGACACGGGAACGTACACTCCACCCGGAGGGCCGTCCCGTGACGGATCATGCGCCGAGTCAGGCGGGACCTCGTTCGGTTTGAGCACCCTGACCTGATGCAGCATCGTGCGCGGGTTGACTCGCAGGGCACGAAGGAATTGGTCAACGGTGCGAATACGCCCTGGCGGTTCGTTCGGGGAGTGAACGCGGCTCTTTTGGGCAATCTGTGCACCGTAATGCCGCAGAACGTCGGCCAGATCCGAGCCGATCGCAATTAAGAGCTCCTCGATAGAAACGACAGGGATCTGCTGCTCAAGGTCTGAATCGCACGATGAAGCCAGCGCTCCCCAAGTCAAGAGCGCGTGGGTGTTCCAAGAGAGCGGTTTCGAAATCGCAGGCTTTTCCATACGGCCCCGTTTCACAAGTGCAGTGGCCTAAACTTTATGGGTGCTCCCGCGAGACGCGGGACTGGCTCGTCCAGCAATGTGGGCGGGCGGAGCACTGCTGGGCAAGCCAGAAGTGGCACCCGAATATGTCACCAAATTTATGTAAGCAACCAATGGTGGTGTAGTTTCAGAACAGTCCGAAAACTAGCCTTCTGGTGGCCGGCCACCCGCATTCCGGGTCGGCTCACCAGCTGCTCTCCTCAGCGGTTCAGTGGCCCTGAAATCGCTTCCCAAACTGCCGCAACCACTCGTTGAGAACGAGGATCAGCCACAACTTGTGGGTATGGTCTGCCCTGCCCTGCTGGTGCTCGTTCCAGAGTCTTTCCACGGATTCTTTACGCGCGTACGCGTTTTGCCCATCCAGGAGCCGTTCTCTTGCCCACTCCTTCAGTTCTCCCTTGAACCATGCTCCGAGCGGGATCTGAAAGCCGTACTTGCTGCGTTGAAGGATTTCCCGCGGCACGTACGGCTTCGCGACATCCTTCAGGACGCGTTTGGTGGTGCGAGCTTTCAGCTTGAACGACAGCGGCATTGAGCAGGCCAGTTCCGCGACCCTATAGTCCAGCAACGGCGCTCGAACTTCCAGCGAATGCGCCATGCTCATGCGATCCACCTTGGTCAGGATGTCTTCGGCCAGGTACGTCCGGATGTCCGTGAAAAGCATGCGACTTATCGGATCCAGCCCTGTCCATTCTCGTGCCGCGGCAAGCACCGGATCAGCGTCTACCTGGTAATCCATGCCGGTCAGAGCGATCACTTCTTCGCGGGAAAAGGTTCGCGGCACCACTGCGAGAGGCTCTTCACGTATTCGACGTGCGGCCTGAATAAAGAGTTTTAATGTCTTGGAAAAGCTCGTGCCGTAATAGTCAGTGGTGGCAGGGAGCGCTTTGATGAGCGGCTCGATGACCTTTTCCCGGAGCGACGCAGGGAGCCCGTCGTACACCAATTGCACGCGGCGGGCCAGGTAACGCTCATACCCGCCAAAGAGCTCATCCCCGCCATCGCCCGACAGGGCCACAGTTACCCCGAGTCTAGTCTGCCGGCAGAGGTGCCAGGTCGGAATCGCGGACGAGTCACCGAACGGCTCGCCGAAATGCCGAACCATTTGCGGGAAGATCTTCTCCACCTCGTATTGGACGGAATACTCGTGGTGAGCGGTCCCCAGTCGATCGGCAGCGAGCCGCGACCATTGGGATTCATCGTACGTGGTGCCGGGAAATGCAATACTGAAGGTCTGCACCGCGTCGGGAACATGCCGTTTCATGAGCGCGGTGACCAGCGTGGAATCAATCCCGCCGCTCAGGAACGCGCCCAGAGGCACGTCAGAGACAAGTCGCAAGCGCACCGCGTCATCGAGCAGTTCTTCCAAACGAGCCTTGGTTTCGCCGTAATTTGAGGCTTCATCAGGAATCGGCGGAGTCCAGTAGCTCCGAACGTGGAGCCCGGCCGCGTCAAGGATCGCCATGTGGCCTGCGGGCAGCTTGTGAACTTCTTTGAAAATGGTGTGGGGCGCAGGCACGAAATCGTACAGGAGATATTCAAACAGGCTCTGGTCCCAGATTTCCGTCGGCACTTGAGGATCGGCCAAGAGCGCGTACAGCTCAGAGGCAAAGCTCAGCCGACCGTTCCCGACCCAATAGTACAGCGGCTTTTTGCCCATCCGGTCCCGTGCGAGCGTAAGGCGCTGTTCTTGCTCATCCCATATGGCAAAGCTGAACATGCCGTTGAGATCGTCGAGCAGGGCCGCCTTCTTCTCTTGATAGAGCCCGAGCAGAACCTCGGTATCGGAAGTTGTCTTGAACCGGTGGCCGTGCGCCTCCAGCTGTGATCTAAGCTCCCGGAAGTTGTAGATTTCGCCGTTAAAAATGAGCGCGACCGTGCCATCCTCCGAAATCATAGGCTGCCGGGCCGAGTCAGACAGGTCCAGGATAGAAAGGCGACGGTGACCCAGAACGCACGCGGAAAACGAACAGAGACCTTCCATGTCCGGCCCGCGGTGGGTCATGCGCCGAGTCATCTCTTTTACGCACTCGACAGGCGCCGCGGCGGAGAAATCTACTATTCCGCATATCCCACACATGGAAATTGGTCCCTTGATCTTGCGCGGTCGAATCCAGCCAGGGGCCGCCCGCTTA
>JBMOME010000379.1:0-3193 GCA_049323095.1 Thermodesulfobacteriota bacterium | reverse complement strand
GGCCGGCTGACGTCTCCCACGTCAGCCACGATCACTTCGGCTTTCCCCTTCCCTCTTGCCTGAGAAAAGTGCACTGCTAGGCTGGCTGCAAAGGCTTTGTCTTCGTCGGAGGGTTCTCCGCGTGCGCGGCGAGGAAGCAAGACATGCGCCCCCGCGCGGCTTTTGACGTGAAACCAAAGGTCGCCTTTATGGGCCTTGTGCCTGAGCAAGAAGTCGTTGCCTCGACCGCTCTTACCGACAAGCACGGTTAGGCCGCTTGGGCTGCGGAATTCGCGAAACATCGCGGAGCTGGCGGGCTTTTCCGGCTTCTTGTCGGTTACGGATTTGTTCTTTTGACCAGATCCCTTGGATGCGGGAAGATCCGCTGCAAGCCTCTCCAGATCCTCAACTGTCTCCGCGCTCTCCACATAGTAGAGCAGATCTTCCAGCGCGGCTTTTTCACCACGGGTGGCTGCCAGACGCGCCTCGGCAATGTTCTTGCCTCGTTTCCCTTTCGCGGCCTTTTTGAAGATCAGCTCCATATTCTCCACCGGAGCAAGTGCAGGATTGAGCTTGATAACGTGAGGCTCTCCGGTGGCCCAGTCCGAAACACTGACGCTCTCCATGCCTTTCGCCGCGAGCCGTAGGTTCACCTTGAGCAGTTCCCCTTCGTGCAGACGTTCGGCGAAAGCTTCCAGCTTTTGAATATCCTCTTCGATTTTTCTCTGACGCCGTTCCAGCCCGCGAATCCGTGTCCGAATGGGGGCAGCCGTTTCCCGGCGCAGCGCTTCCAGCAGGAGAGATTCCAACCTTGGCCGAAAAAAGGCTTCTGCAGCGGCATTCATGGATTCAAAGAGCCGGTCCGTTTCCGGACTTGCTGTCAGAGTGAGCTTGTGGCGGCTTTTCGCATCCTGAGTAATGCCAGGCTGCATCTGTTCACGAGCAATGTCAGGGAGCGACGCGGTCGCCGTCTTCCCGCGTGAAGGCGGCGATTGATAGGTCATTCCCGGCAAAACAATTCTGGTGGTGGTTTCCTTTTCAGGTATACGGTGCAGGCAATCCATGATCTTGTTGGTCGATCGATCCACCAGCACAATGTTGGAATCACGTCCGAGCAGCTCCAGGATGAGGTCTCGTTCTTCAATTGAGTCCGCTGGCCCTCTCGCAGTGGCGATAAACACCAGCCGGTCCGTCGCGGCAGCGCTCACGCCCGTTATTCTGGCGCCTTGCACATGCGCCCGCAGAAATGCGCAGAATCGAGGCGGCCTGGGCGGATTGGGTATCTTGAGATCAGTGAGGTGAATACGACCGAGCAGAGAATCCGCGCTGATCATGAGTTTCTTTTCACCCGCGCCGCGGGTCCGAACGCGCACGACGATCTCCCGCGGCAGAGGCTGATGTATCTTGTTGATGAACCCGCCCCTTAGCACCTCGTCGAGCTCCTCAGCAATCTTTTGAAGTACCGCCAGATCCATGAAATGACCACCGACCTTTGATCAAGGCTCTTCAGAGCTTACGTTCCCGCGTTTGCACTGTCCTCGGACAAATTCGGACTTATTATACCTCAGAGAGCGTGCATTTTCGGGAGACTGGTCATGAGCAACAAAACCATATCGGTTACCGACGACATATACCGCTACATCCTCTCAACCTCATTGAGAGAGCCTGATGTGCTCCGGCGACTCCGAGAGGAAACGAAACGCGATCCTTATCACGGAATGCAGATCTCGCCCGAACAGGGCCAGTTCATGGCCCTACTCATTCGTCTGATCGGAGCGAAGCGAGCGATCGAGATTGGGGTGTACACGGGCTACAGCAGCCTTTGGACCGCGCTTGCACTGCCTTCGAACGGAAAGCTGATCGCTTGTGATATGAGCAAGCAGTGGACCGACGTGGCCCGGCGATACTGGAAGGAAGCCGGAGTTGATGAGAAGATCGATCTGCGCCTCGGACCGGCCCTGGACACGCTGGATCGGTTGCTCGCGGAGGGCCGCGCGGGGTCCTTTGACTTCGCTTTTATCGACGCGGACAAGGAGAATTACGACGCGTACTACGAGCGCTGCCTGAAGCTGATGCGTCCCGGAGGCTTGATTGCCATTGACAACACGCTTTGGGACGGTCGCGTGACCGCGCCTGATCCCCGAGATGACGAAACGCTGGCGATTGATGCGTTGAACAGCAAGCTGCGCAAGGACTCGCGTATCGACTTGAGTCTGGTGCCCATTGGCGACGGACTGACCCTGGTTTGGAAACGGCCGTGATTTAGCTTGGTAGGATGCGGTGACCACGCGTTTCGCGGGGAACCGCATCAATTCGGCCCCTTTCTTCGACCGATGCGGTGCGCTATAGAGCCGAGCATAGGAGATGAATCAGGCTTCGGTAGGGGCGGTTCGTGAACCGCCCTAAATCAGGGCTCTTCTCGGAGGGTGTCTCAAAACTGCGATCCCAACTAAGATCGTGCCACGAGCAGTGCACTGGGCCCGACTGGGTGGCCCCGACGTCACACGTCGGGGTCGCGAAGCGACAGGAGGTTTATTCGCGCCAATATACTGCTTTCGGCCCTTTTGCTCACCAAGCCAACAAGAAAATAAGCCTCCTGTGCCTTCGGCACCGGGACGTATAACGTCCCGGCCACCCTCGCATCGTAGCACGAGCTTCCAAGTGCCAGGACTTTTGAGACAGCTTCGCGGGTGCGCCCCTACAGCAAATCGCACATCCAATAGAGGCCGATTGCAATCCTACGGTATCGAGACTCCTACCTCCCATTCTGACTCCTTCTCACGTGACAAGTGCAAAAATTGCAGGTAAGTATGGGCCTCACAAACAGCGTCGGCCTCCCAAGCTTGGGATCGATCCGGCGCGCCTGATGTTGATGTGGGCTTCCGGACATGGAGCATTCTTCGTTGCTTCAGCACTACAGGCATCTGCTTCGCTCTCTTCCGCCGCACAGGCTCGCGGGTGCGATGATAGAGCGCCTGGTCAGGGCATTGCGAGACCGCGGTCAACGTAAGAAAGATATCTTGAACTGCACCTACGCGATTGACCCTCCGTTGTCCCGGTTGAGCCTTTTTCGCTACCTCAACAACATCAGCGTTTCGATTCCTGAATCCGAGAGAGAACAGATCCTGGAGGTGGCTCGACTGTTGATCGAGCACCGATTCGATTTGCTCGGGTCCGGGTGGGTGCAAGTTGAGCACAGCATGAAGTGCAACGG
>JBMOME010000378.1:0-26913 GCA_049323095.1 Thermodesulfobacteriota bacterium | reverse complement strand
AGAGTAGCTTCGGCGCCGGCAAAGGCGGTGATACGATCACCAGCGGCCTGGAGATCACCTGGACCGCCACGCCAACGAAGTGGAGCAACAACTTCTTCAGGAACCTGTTCGGCTACGAATGGGAATTGACGAAGAGCCCGGCCGGTGCGCATCAGTGGCAACCGAAGGGTGGCGCAGGCGCCGGTACGGTGCCGGATGCCCATGACCCGTCGAAGCGTCACGCGCCCGGCATGCTGACTACAGACCTTTCCTTGAGGTTCGACCCCGCCTACGAAAAGATTTCACGGCGTTTCATGGAAAATCCGGATCAATTTGCGGACGCGTTCGCCCGGGCGTGGTTCAAACTGACGCACCGCGACATGGGCCCGCGCGCACGCTATCTCGGCCCGGAGGTTCCGGCCGAGGAACTGATCTGGCAAGACCCCGTGCCCGCAGTCGATCATGAGCTAATCGACGCGCAGGACATCGCAAACCTTAAGCGCAAGATCCTTGCCTCGGGCCTGTCCATCTCGGAACTGGTCTCGACCGCTTGGGCGTCGGCATCCACGTTCCGTGGCTCCGACAAGCGCGGCGGTGCGAACGGGGCGCGCATTCGTCTCACGCCGCAAAAGGATTGGGAAGTCAACCAGCCTGCCCAACTGAAGACTGTGCTGCAGACCCTTGAGGGAATCCAAAAGGAGTTCAACAGCGCGCAGTCAGGAGGGAAGATGGTTTCGCTCGCCGACTTGATTGTCCTGGGTGGATGCGCAGGTGTCGAGCAAGGTGCGAAGAATGCCGGTCACGATGTGACCGTTCCCTTCATGCCGGGACGCACGGATGCGTCGCAGGAGCAAACCGACGTGGAGTCATTTGCCGTACTCGAACCGGCTGCAGACGGGTTCCGTAACTACCTCAAAACCAAATACGCCGTATCGGCAGAGGAACTGCTGGTTGATCGTGCGCAACTGCTGACGCTGACCGCTCCTGAGATGACGGTTCTCCTTGCCGGTATGCGCGTCTTGAATGCCAACTTCGGACAGTCCCAGCACGGCGTCTTCACTAAGCGCCCAGAGACGCTCACCAATGACTTCTTCGTGAATCTACTCGACATGAGCACGACCTGGAAGGCAACCTCGGAAGACGAAGACGTGTTCGAGGGTCGTGATCGCGCAACGGGCGAACTCAAGTGGACAGGTACCCGTGTCGACGTCATCTTCGGTTCGAACTCCCAACTCCGGGCCTTGGCGGAAGTCTACGGAGGTGAGGACTCCCAGGAGAAGTTCCTGCACGACTTTGTAGCGGTGTGGAACAAGGTGATGAACCTTGATCGCTTCGACCTCGCCTGACCGTAGCATAAATGTCATCGAGGGCTTCTGAAGCGTATTCTGAACTGCAAATCGGATCATAAGGAAGCGATAGCCGCCACGAATTAACGGAATTTTGGACGCTCACTGAGGCTGGTGGCAACATATGAGGGCGGCGTTTCAATACAATCTGAAACGTCGCTCTTTCTTTTGACCCTTACAGTCTATTGGTCACAGAATCGGAGCCAAAGACACATGACAGTAAAGAAGGGGGTCATAAAGAAGGGGGTCAAGTCTGCTCTTGGCTCATTTCTGAGTCCTGTGGCAGCGAACAATGGCCAAACTATGAATCAAGGGCGGATGTGCCCCCCTTTCTTTCACCCCGATTTTGGGCCGAAAGGATCTTCTTCAGTAGCGTTCCATGCTTTGACAGGAGGCGTGGAGCGCAGGTTCACGTGCAATTGGAATACGTCAGGCCTGGCATAGTGCCCAACCGAGTCCAGGTCGTACTTGCCCCTCGCAATATCGTCCAGATCCAGGTCAGCGGTAAGTATGCACGGGCCGTCAAAACTAGGGCCGGCCAGCACTTGGCCTAAGGGTCCAACGATGCAGCTCCCTCCACGCATGAGCACAGTTTCCGGGTCGTCGCCTTGGACCGCAGCGTAATCTTTGGGGCAGTCTTTTCTGAGCAAATACTGGCAGCAACTGAGAACAAAACAACGGCCTTCAAGGGCAATGTGCTGCATCGAACAGAGCCACGTATCCCGATCGTCCGCGGTAGGTGCGCAATAGATTTGTATGCCCTGAGAATACATATAAGTCCTGAAAAGAGGCATGTAGTTTTCCCAGCAGATCACTGCGCCGATCTTGCCCAAGGGAGTGTCAAAAACGGGCATGGTGGAACCGTCGCCGAATCCCCATACCAGTCGTTCCATAGCTGTGGGCATAAGCTTGCGATGCTTTCCCAGCATTTGGCCTTGAGGTGAAAAGAACAACGCCGTGCAATAAAGAGTTCCTCCATCCCGCTCAATCACTCCGATAACAAGGTATAAGCCTTGCTTTTTGGCAGCTTCTCCAAGAATGCGGGTGGCTTCTCCGGGCACTTCCACAGCGCTCTCGAAGTAACGCAGATAATCGTCTCTTCCGTAAGGGAATCGCATTCCCAATCGGGCGCCGAAGTCGAGCCCTTTGGGGTACGCGGAAATGAAGGCTTCCGGAAACAGAACCAACTGGGCTCCTTTTCCCGCGGCCTCCGCTAGCAGCTTCGTGGTCTTGTCCAACGTGGCCGCCCTGTCGAAAACTACGGGTGAGTCCTGTACGACGGCAACTCGCACAATTTTCATGTTAGGATATCTCCTTTGATCCAAATGCCTACCGCGATTTCTGCAGATCGTGCCTCAACTCATCGAGGATGGGCACAAGATACTTGCGAAAAGCGTCCGGATTTTCCGTCATCGGGAAGTGCCCCAAACCCGGCATGACGTGCATCCGAGCCCCTGAGATCAGGTTTGCCAGTCGACGGGTCGATTCCGGTGTGGCCGAGTAGTCGTAATCGCCGGTAAGCAGGTACACCGGGCATTCAGATACGTCGAACTCGGAAACCAACTTGTTCGCGTCCCATTCCTCACTATAAAAGTGGAGGTCGCCCTCGTATACCCCATATCCGCCCTGGCTATAGTACCACCAAGCCCGATGTCTTTCCTCTACCGGACTCTGTGGGCTCATGAGCCCGTACACATACGTCGGAACAAAACAAGCCTGGTTGACTTGGGGGTTGGTAAGGAAGCGGTTCAGACGTCCCGGAGAACGATCCGGGGCTTCCAGGCCAATGGCCCCGCAAACCTCGGACCTGTGGCGGGCAGCCAGATGAACGGCCATAGCAGCTCCCATGCTGCTTCCCATTACCACGGCTCGGCATTTCGCAACCTCGCGAATGAACGTAATACACCAGTGTGCGTAAGTTTCCGTAGTGAGCCGATAAGGGGACTGCCACCAGCCGTGGGCGGGCGTAGAGCGACCGTGATACGGCAGGTCAAAGGCCAACAGGCGCCAGTCACCGGCAATCTCAACATCACAAAGCAAATCGTGGAACTGGCGGCTGTCTGCTCCGGCCGTATGGAGGAGCACGAGGGGCGTTCCGCTGCCTACTTCTTCGTAGTAAATTCTCCAGGTCTTTTTGTCTGTGCCGGGAAGATCCACGTATTTTCCTATGATTTGGCCAGGATCCCGTCTTACCGCACAATGCGTGGCCTGGGACTCTGGCGCCGCCTCCTGAACGCAAGGTCCGTTGGCCGTTTGCCTGGCGATTTCGACAAGTCTCTCCAATGCAGGCAGAGCTTGGGCGACCAGGAGTTGGTTGCCTTCTATACTGAAGGTGGGGTCACAAGCACGAAGGGCCATAAAAGACTGATACCCTACAGGAGGCACTTGACTCAATAGTTTCTTCCACGAAGCGAGAGACGATCTGAACGCGACGTCCCATGAGTCGTCAATGCGTGGAGGTCCCAAGAGACTCCAGTGCTGAGCTTTCAAAGAAATGAGGTAACGCCTGTCTCCCGTGTCAAACAGAAATGTGGCACGTAATTCCCGTGTCTTGTCGATGAGTTCTGCGTCTGATTCGGCACGTGCCAGGAGCTGCTCCAGCCACTCCTCTTTGGAGCAATTATCGTGAGCCGGATCGCTAGAGCCCAAGATAGGCCTCCTTGATGGCCGGATTTCCGTTCAATTCATTAGCCGAACCCGCGATTACAACGCGGCCGTTTTCGATCACGTAACCACGATCAATGCATCCAAGAGTCAGAACAACGTTTTGATCCACTAAAAGGACGGCTGCACCCAGGCTTTGGATTTCTTTAACTTTTGCGAAAACCTCCTTCACTAACATGGGCGCGAGACCGATGGAGGGCTCGTCAAGCATAAGAAGACGCGGATCGAGCATGAGTCCGCGGGCGATCGCGAGCATCTGCTGTTCCCCACCGGAAAGAGTTCCGCCGAGCTGCGTGCGTCGTTGCAGGAGACGGGGAAAGAGCGCATACACCAATTGTAACCCCTGCGCCCTCTTTTTCTTCGCGCTCGGGATAATCGCTCCAAGGTTCAAATTCTCCTCAACGCTGAGACGAGGGAATACTTGCCTGCCCTCGGGCACGTGCGCTATTCGAAGCGGCGGTATTTGATGCGCGGACATGGAGTGTACAGGTTGACCATCGAACATTATCCTCCCTGCCGAAATCGGGACCAAATGGGAAACGGCTCTCAATAGTGTCGACTTCCCCGCGCGATTCGAGCCGATCACTCCAACGAATTCCCCTTCGTCCACACGCATGTCCACGTTCACAATAGCGGGTACGTGATCGTAGTGTACGCTGACATTTTCAAGCCTTAACATACTCACTATCGGCTCCCAGGTATGAATCGATGACATCGGGATGATTGCTGACTTCTTGCGGGCTGCCTTCAGCAATCTTCGCTCCGTGATTAAAGGCGACGATCCGATCGGACAAGGTCATGATAGCCTTCATGTTATGCTCGACGACCATGAGCGTAATCCCCTGATCTCGGAGACCTCGGATCATCTCAATGGCGTCCTTTGTCTCAGTGGGAGTCAATCCTGCCATGACCTCGTCCAGTAACAGTAGAGAAGGCTGAGTGGCCAGAGCCCGCGCGACTTCCAGGCGCGCCCGGTCCACCAGACCAAGGTCCGCGGGCGAACTCGTCATGTCGGGATCGAATCCTACTTTCGACAGGGTCAGTCTCGCCTCGGCTATCGCGTCGCACGCTTTACGGCGCCGGAGAAGCGCGCCGACGACCACATTGTCCAAGATCGGCATGTCATTAAAAAGAGAGATCGTCTGAAAGGTCTTCGTTATGCCGAGCCGGGCGATGGTATGAGGCGCCAATCCCTGAATTTCTCGGCCTTTGAACGTGATTTTGCCCGAGGTTGGTTTGTGAAGGCCGACAACAAGATTAAAGATGGTGGTCTTTCCTGCCCCATTGGGACCTATGATGCCGAGAATTTCGCCCTCGTTCACCGAGAATGAAGCGGCACTTACAGCCTGGAGACCGCCGAACCGCTTGGTAACGGCTTCAAGATGCAGAATTTCACTCATGCGACGGTCTCCATTTCCGGGCTTGCGACACGCATCTTATTTTGTCGCCGGCGCTCTGCAACCTGTGTGAGCCAGACCAGCAAGCCACGTGGCTGCCACAGAATGAGTCCAATAAGCAGGCCTCCGTAGATAAGCCGACTGACGGCCGCAAGATCTCCCGTGAAAACCGCGTTGGTCCACTCGTCCAAGGGGATCAGAATCAATGCCCCTACAAGGGGACCCCATATGGTTCCAAGTCCTCCCAGAATCACCACCATGGCGATTTTGACGGAGAAGGTCCAGAAGCCAAACACTGTGTCTGGGTCGATGAAATACAAATACTGAGCGTAAAAGGTTCCCCACGCTCCTGTGAGCACTGAACTCAGTATGCTTGCCCACAGTTTCGCCCGGTACGTATCGACGCCGACCACCTCTGCTGCTTCGTGGCTGCTGCTAAGCGCTCTCAGTTGGTATCCCAACCGTCCAATCTTCACGCGGTAAGCGATGAAAAATGTCAAGCAAAGTAGTGCCAAAGCCGTGAAGTAATACCCGACATTCCCGGTGAACTGGAAAAACCAGATCGAATGTCCTACGAAAGGTACGGAAAGGCCGACCGGTCCTTCAGTAATGCCCTTGAAATACAAGAAAAGCACGCGGAGAATCTCGGCGAACGCGATGGTCCCCAGAGCAAAATAGTGACCGCGGAGCCGGAATGTGGGAACTGCAATGACGAGACTGAGAATTCCCGCTACCCCTCCTGCTGCGATCATGCCCAACCACGGCGATAGCCCGAAGAATTTGAGCAACAGGGTAGAGGTGTAGGCCCCAACACCGAAGAATGCAGCATGGCCGAGCGAAACCTGATTGGCGAACCCGCCTATGATATTCCAGGCACCTCCAAGCCCGGCGAACATCAAGACGAGTGTTGAAATGCGCAAATAGTAACCGCGGCTGTCGAAT
This sequence comes from Thermodesulfobacteriota bacterium, assembly GCA_049323095.1. Classification (GTDB taxonomy): domain Bacteria; phylum Desulfobacterota; class Desulfomonilia; order Desulfomonilales; family Desulfomonilaceae; genus VGSG01. The sequence continues at coordinate 20,585 of JBMOME010000378.1, read as the reverse complement.
ATCAGAGGCGGGAGGATGAACAGCAATACTAACAAACTCCAGCGAACGATTTTGATCACGGGGAAATTCTGCGGAGCGCTCATGGTACTCATCTCCCCAGCAAGCCGGACGGACGGTAAGCGAGCGTCAGCAAGAACACGATGAACACCACGAGATTCTGTAGCTGTGTCGGCAGGTAAACGGACGTAAGTGACTGAATAACGCCGATGATGAGACCCGCCAAGAGCGCGCCGGGAACGCTGCCCAGGCCGCCGAGAACCACCACGGTAAACATGATCAATCCCCAGTCATGGCCTATGGTGGGAAACACATACGAATAGGGCAAGATTACTGCCCCAGCCGCACCGGCAAGGCCCGTGCCAATGGCAAAAGCCAGTATGTACATCCGATAAGGATTAATTCCCACGAGGACCGCTGCCGTCCTGTTTTGAGCGGTGGCGCGGATGGATCGGCCTACGTCGGTCCATTCCATAAAAATCCAAAGAATTGCGGCCATGATTGCTGACGCGGCAAAAGCCAGGATCTGTGGTAAACTGAATTGGAAGGGCCCCACGTGAACGGCCAAAGTTGTATAAAAAGTGGGCGCGGAGCGAAAATCTGCTCCAAACAGGAGTTGAGCCGCGCTCGACATCACCATGGCCACGGCTACGGTGAGGAAAATCTGGGCTACAAGCGGTGCGTTCAATACCCGCTGGATCAAAACCCTTTGCACAAGAGCCCCGAAAACGAAGACCACCAGAAACACCGCCGGTGAAGCGACGATGGGGTCCACACCGGAGACGATGACCAAGAAATAGGTCACGAACATCCCCATCATCAGAAACTCCGGTTGCGCAAAGTTGACCACATCAACGATGCCGAAAACGAGACTCAGACCGACACTCACCACTGCGTACACACCGCCCATCAATATACCGTTGAATATTGCCTGAAGGAGATTTGTAATCATCGTTCCACTGTGTCCCTGCGCTAACGGACCGGTTGAAGAGGTGCGGCCATCGGCCGCACCTTCCCCGATTACTTGGGCCAATAAGCCTGGCCTTTAACGTAGGTAGCCGGCCAGACCGATACCATTTCACCTTTTTGCCACTGAGCGGTGATCGGATAGGCGAGGGTGTTGAGGCCTGTTTGGTCAAACTTCACACCACCGCCGGGAAGACCTGCCGCAGGCATGGTGGTCAAGTGGATCTTGTGGAGAGCAGGACCGAGCTTTTCAGGATCCGCGCTTTTGGCTTCGTCTGTTGCCGCTACGAGCGCGTACAGGCAGACAGCGTGCTCAAATGCCTCATGCGGCATAAACTTGCCCACTTTCTTCCGATACGCGGCCCCGATCTCCCCGTAGTGATCGTAATTCGAGGTATTGATGCTCAGAATTCCCTCGACCAGGTCGCCCAAAGCTTCTCTGAACTCCTGAATCACGTAACCGGCCGCTCCACCAAATACCGGCGTCTTCAGCCCTGCTTGTCTCATGGACCGAATGATCAGGACGGCATCCGTGAAATACGAGACCGGGAAGACAATATCTGCGTTGGCCATGCGAAGTTTCTGAACAATCGACGTGACGTCAGTGATTCCGGCCGGGTATCCCTCCTTTAGAGCAACTTCCAGTCCCATCTCCTTGGCCTTGTCTGCCAACCCATCCGCTTGCGAGCTCCCATACGCGGTGTCCTCATAGAGAATCGCGATGCGCTTTACCGGATTGCCGGTCTTCTTGCCGATATCAACTGCCTGAATGACCTGAGCGGCGCCAATGGCCGTGGCCTTGGGTACCACCTGAAACATGTATTTGAATCCGCGCTCGGTAAGCTTATCGGTGAACGACATGGTTATGAACGGCACTTGACTGCGCTCGGTCACTTCAGAAGCGGCAAGGCTCAATGAACTGGCGAAGCAACCGATCACCGCTGAAACCTTTTCGCGAGACAGCAGTCGTTGTGTGGCAGAGCCTGCGGATGTGGGGTCAGAGCCGGAATCCACAGGCAGCACAACCACTTTTGCGCCACCGAGCCCCTTTACGCCCCCGGCCTTGTTTATGAAATCCGCGGCTATTTCGCACGCGGCCTTTGACGATTGACCAAAGGGTGCGAGTTTCCCCGTTAGAGGAACGACCAGCCCCACCTTCACCTCCGACGCAGCCTGCGACGGCCACGCAGGCACAATCAGCAAGCCGATAAGGATGACAAACCCGAAAACCTTCGCCCACCTGTGTTGTCGTGGCAACATGATCCCCTCCGTTGTGTTTTGCGCCGATCGCGCATGTTTGACCAAGATGTCTTTGTTCGATAGACACTTGAAAAGAAGCAGTCTACGGCTGCTCACAGTTCAAAACAGGTTACCCGCATAGTCTTCTTTGATCTCTCCTGGCACGCGCTGCTTAAGAGCAGCTCTGTACGCCGATGGCCACTTTTTGTCGAAGATCCTCTTGCCATCCCTCCAGATTCACGCCCTGGACGGCGAAGCGCTCAACGGTGATCTTCACCGCGGCATCTTTGTGTCATCCGGCGGGAATGTTTGAACATAGAATTGTCTGAAAAGGTTCTTAACATAAGGCCGGACCCTATTCGCCCAGGGAGTAGATCGGGCCTTCTCGTATGCTTCTGTGTTCTGCACCTCAGTGGTTTCATGCTCATAGATGGCGATGTACTTTTGAGGCCGGCCAGTTGGTGACGTTCCGTGGCTTTCCGTTTCGGGCGCCACTTTGTATCGGCGTGCAGAGAGGACCCCCGGGACTTTCAAGAGCATTGGAAGGTGCTCTTCGTTGTACCACCTGTTGAGATCCTCTTCATGTTTAGGATCAACGTCCGCCATAACTACCAACAAGACCTTTTGTTTGTTATCCATGGCAGGTTTCCTCTGTATTTCATTAGGGCGGTTTCTGTTTTGTGTCCGTTGCTTTTCAACGAAATGTTTTCCTAAGCCTTTAGAAGCGATTTCAGCTTGAGTTTGCCGTCGGAATTCTCCTGGGCCGCTTTCACCAGCTCTCTCGCCAATGCAGCACGACGGGATTTCAGCTGGGCAGCTAAATCGCTATAAAACCTTTCGATCGCATCCTCGAACTTTGCGGCCGATTCAAGAATGTCTGGAAGGCCGCCCTCATAGCTCGGTTTGGTCTGGATCGCGTAATCCGTATCATTCAAGCCGGCTATGGGTTCAAATATGCCGGTATCCATATCGGAATACATATTTTCTTTGTATAGCCTCTCGAGCATGGCTTTGCGCTTCCTGTTCGCTGCGGCAAACGACAAAAGAAGATCTCTTGCCTCCGGATCAACCACCTTGTGGCTTGCTTCCTCATAGACCTCAATGGCATAGACCTCTGCGTCCGTGGCGAACTTCAGGGCAGCTCCAAAGTTGGTCAACTTCATTTAGAACCACCTCGTGATTACAATCTTCCTATCGGTAAAGAATTGGATGGACTCGCGACGGCCGTGGAGGTCGCCATAAAAGGAATCCTTTAATCCTCCCAGGGTTGCAAACGCCATTGTTGCAGCGATACCTACATTGATCCCGATATTGCCGCACGGCACTCGGTACTGAAACTCTTGAGCCCATTTGCCGCTAGACGTGAAGATGAGACCGGAATGGCCGAAGCGACTGCCCTCGATCAATTCCACAGCCTCATCAAAGGCGCCAACCTGCATAATGCAGGCAACCGGCCCGAATATCTCTTCTTTGGCAATGACCATGTCCGGCTTGACCTGATCGAAAATGGTCGGCCCCACAAAGGCTCCATGAGGGTAGCCCTCAACTTTTACATTTCTGCCGTCAAGGAGAAGCCTTGCTCCCTCTTTGATGCCTTGTTCTATGTACCCAAGCACATTTTCCATATGCTTCCTTGAAGCCAGCGGACCCATTTGGACGCCGTCCTCAAGACCATAGCCGACCCTAAGTTTAGAAGCCGCCTCAACAAATTTGTCTCTTAGCTCCTCATAGACATCTCCAACGGCAACTGCCACGGCTCCCGCCAAACATCGCTGCCCCGCACAACCAAAAAAGGAGGTCAACATCGCGGCTACTGTCCTATCCACATCTGCGTCGGGCATCACCACGAGGAAATTCTTGGCACCTCCTGCGATTTGTGCTCTCTTGCCGTGCTCACCCGCCTTCTGATACAGCAGTTTCCCTACGGGACTGGAGCCGACAAAAGAGAGCCCTCTCGTATCAGGACTTTCCAAGAGCCGATCGACCACTTCTCGGCTGCCGTGAACAAGGTTTACAACACCAGGCGGAAAACCTGCCTTATCAATGAGTTCAAATATCCTCACTTGTGAGATCGGAACATCAGAGCACGGTTTGACGATATAGGTATTTCCGCAAGCAACAGCATAGGGCATATATTCCAAGGGGACCATGGCCGGAAAGTTGAAAGCAGGAACCATAAAGAAGATGCCCAAGGGTTCGAGAACAGCCTTCAATTCTATGCCCGGCGTAATATCCTGCGCATTGTACCCATGCATCAAGGCGGGTATCCCACATGCAACCTCGATCTCCTCAAGCGCACGTCTCAATTCACCCCTTGCCTCGCCAATGGTCTTGCCCATCTCCTGTACCAACGTTCTCGACAAATCTTCAACGTGCTCCTCCATCAGATTCTTCAAGGTGAAGAAGTATCTGGCCCTTGTCACCGCCGGTGTCTCTCTCCATGCTGGAAAGGCTTCCTTAGCCGCCCTTATCGCTTCATCAACCTCACCCGGTGTTGACAAGGGAACCTGTGCGATGAGTTCATTTGTTGCGGGATTGAGGACATCTCGGGTTTGTTTGGATACGGAATCGACCCACTCTCCATTGATATAATTCTTCAGTCGCCCATACTGTTTTGTGGGTACCGGCAAGACTGCCTTTGATCCTTCCATGACAAAAAGCCTCCTCTATTGGTTGTTTGCCTTCTCAAAAAGGGTTCACTCGTTTCTCATTTCATGAAATGTTTATCGTGCAGGCTTCTAACTTCTTATCTCCCGGGCCATCACACGAGCGGGCGCTCCATCGGCTCCCCTGATTTTCAGAGGCAGGAAGATAACTTCAACCCTCTTACCCGATAACGATCCCAGGTTCGTCAGATGTTCCGCAACCAAGACCCCGTGCGAGAGGAGAATTCTGTGCACGGGCCAGTTGAAACCAGTAGTTCGCTGGCTGTGGGCTAGGTCAACGGTGCTGCAATCCACTCCGACCAACTTCACGCCGTGGTTCACCAGCCAAAGCGCCGCATCGGTGCTCAGGGAATAATTCTCCTGGTAGCGTTCGGTCCCAAAGGCAGACCACCACCCGCAATTGAGCAGAACAATATCTCCCCATCGCAGCTCGGGTTCAGCCTTCTCCAAGTCCTCGACCCGAACAAGCCCGAACGGTTCTACTTCGAAGGCCCACACGACCCCAGGGCCGTGCAAACGATCCAGGGGTATTTCGTCCATAGCGGGTCCATCCACGACGAAATGCCGGGGAGCATCCACATGGGTGCCCACATGACAGATTATTTGTAGTTCCGTGACGTTAAGCGGGTCTTGCGGCATCTTCTTGATTTGCTCGACCCGGGGCGCACTAAAGGATGCAAATCGAGGCATTCCGTCGTACACTGTTTGCGAAAGGTCTACCCAAGGCCCTTTCGCTGACGCCTGTTCGTCGGGTCCCGGCTCCATCCATCCTTTCCAATTGCCTCCCATCTCTATTCCGCCTCCGTCCCGAGCGTTGTGCTCGAAATCTTCTCAAACCATCGGACCACATCCGTATGGTCGAGACCCTCACCAAGGTCTGCCCGCGCACTCGCCCAAAGCTCCCGGCAGAGCGAACTGAACAGAATAGGCGTTTGAGTCTCTCGAGCCAGCTCCACCGCGGTCGTGAGATCCTTGACCATCAAGTCCAGCGAGAAGCCCGAAGCGAATGTACGTGAGAATACGAACCTCTCGTATTTGACCTCCGTACTGTTGTTGCGGCCGGTGGACGAGTTCAAAACGTCAATCATGACCGACGGATCCAGTCCGAACCTTCTGCCGACGAGAAGGACCTCCGCCGCGGCAATGAGGCCGGCCGCGGAGAGCATGTTGTTAAGCACCTTCATGGCATGACCCGACCCAAGCTGACCTGTGTGAAAGACCTTGCTTCCCAGAACCTCGAAGACGCTCCGGCAACGGTCTATCCTTTCGCGATCACCACCGGCCATTATGGCCAAAGTTCCTGCCTCCGCCCTGCCGACCCCACCGGACACCGGAGCATCCACCATGGCGACGCCGATTTCGGCCAGCTCCCGACCAAGCTCTTGGGTGCCTGTGGGAGAGGAAGAGCTCATGTCAACCAGGATTGCTCCCCTCTCCATCGAATCCGCCAGGCAGTCTTGGCCTTTCCCGAACACAGCGGCCCGGACGGCCCTGCCGTCGGGGAGCATCGTGACCACCAGTTCGTTGCCGGCGCCAACTTCGCTGAGAGAACCTGCTCCGTTGCAGGAGAATTCTGACAAGAACCTTCGCTGCCTATCGGAATTTAGGTCGAACACGGTCAGCTCAAAGTCCGCTGCGGTCAGGTGTGAAGCCATGGGCCAACCCATGTTTCCGAGGCCCACGAAGCCGATTTTCCTTAACTGGTGCACTTGACCCACCTCGCGACTATCTATCGTTTACCAACAATGGGTGGAGAAGACTTGGTCTGTGCGATTCTATTCCGGACCTGGAATAGCAGCCCGCTGCCAGCTGTTGGGAAGCCCCACACCAACGAGACGCCCGCATTTGTGGCAACGTCGGGCGCTTGAGAGAGAAATCTACGCAAAAACTTGCGGCTCTATATCACGCAGGTCGCTTTCCGTGCCGTCTTTCCATAGTTTGGTCAGCTTCTTCCAACTCGGACTGTCGACGGAGCAGGGCGAGAGCCACAGCCGATGCTCTGCGAACATGCTCCAGACATTTTTCGTACGCCCCCTGGGAATCGCGCCGTTGGATAGCCGTGAGCATGGCTCGCATCTCAGCAACGCTGTCACGAGTTCGACCTGGCTGGGAAAGAGAAGTCTTTCTCAAGAAATTTACCCGCGCGACCAATGAGGCGAAGATGGAGTGGGCGACCTTGTTGCCGCAACCTGAGAAGAGGATCTCATAAACTGTAGTTTTGACTTTAAGAAACTCCCTCATTTCATTAGCTAGATAGGCTTTTTCCAACTCATCTATGGCTTCGGTCAGATCCCGGACTTGGTCGTCGCTTGCACGTTCAGCGAAGAGACGTGCGGCAAGCGACTCTACCAACTCTCGCACCTGATAGATGTCTTCGGCCTCGGCGTACGAAACTCTGGTTACTATCGGTCCTTGGTTGGGAACGGTGGAAACCAAGCCCTCGGCTTCGAGCTGCCGCAGAGCTTCTCTTATGGAGGTGCGGCTCACACCGAATTGCTCACAGAGCTCCTTTTCGTAGAGACGATCCCCTGGTTTGAAATAGCCATCCAGGATGGCTTCCCGGAGTTTCCGCAGGGTTTGCGTCCGGATGGGAGCGGCTTGACGAGAGACTTGAAATGAATTCTGTTTCACGGGTTCACCTCGTATTCTCGTAATACGGTATTACGGGATGATCGTCTTTGTCAACACTTTTCTTTGGCACCCCCCATCAGCCTTGCACGCCTCAATACGCAGGTCCGAGAGGATTCGAGATCGTTCCAAACGGGCTTTCGGGTTTGAAAATCTCAAAAGATGAGATCCTAACAGGCGTTGGCCGTAAAGGAATGGTCAGTCGCTTAGAAAGCAGCGCTACTTGTGCCGAACGTGAAACCGCGCACATCTGAGTTCGGCGCTCTTAGAGTGGGCTGATTCTTGGAATTCGACGGCTTTGTTGCTGCCGAGAACGCCCTTTACTGGGGCTCTTTTCCGGAAGTAGCTATCAGTGCGGTGCTTCAAATGCGCCCGCGGGAAACTGAAAGGACACGAAGCCTTTCCAACAAGGGGCTTTAGGGTGACTCCCGTGGATAGGTATGGAAGAACCACGAATTGGTTTACCTTAAGGCGTAGATCCATCTCCGAGACCGGTCACAACGATCCGGGACGCAGGAAGAGAGCGGATGTTTCATGCAGAGTCCTCAGATTGGACTGCTGCTCCCTTCGCTCGATTTGACGACAGGCCGGTGGGCGTGCTGTTGCTCGCGGAGGGCGCAACAGTGGTGTACGGAAATCGAGTTGCGGTACGCGTACTTCCCGCTCCCCCGGGTGATCGGTAGGCCGAAATGCTTGGTTGCCCATGCGTCATAGAATTCACAGGATACTCTTGCACGACCTCACGTCAAGTATGGTTTCCGTGCTTTTACGCGTGCGAGCCCCCCTTTCTCATTAGGCAACCCTTATCTCAACGATGGCTGGGAGATGTGGGAAAGGTCAACGTAAACTCTCTCGCTATCGCATTAATATTGTGCCGCCCGGAATTTCCGCTTCGCCGGTCGCTGGAGGCATGGAACATATGGCACCGGCTGACCGACCGTGGCGTCGGGATCGTGAGCCGATCGTACAAAAATGTAGTGATACGGTGCCGGGTCATACCTCAGCGTTGGTTTTAGCACTCACATCTCCCCACTTCTTTGCTCAACTATAGACGTTGTGCCCTGATAACACCATGTTACAGCGTCCGACCCCGCCTGGCATAGATCGTGCTCTTCCCGGCCAATGACTTCTAACGCAAACCACAGGCTCTGATCGTTTGACATCGAACCAATGCGAAAGAACCCGCACAGCACAGTGCGGCGACTAATAACGGACGGTCATCCAAATAGGCAAGGAGGTAATAAATGAACCACAGACGGTCCTTTTTACAAATGATGGTTGTGGCCCTTGTTTGCCTGGTCTGGGCATTTCCGGCCCAGGAGGCAAGGGCGCAGGATGAGGTAAAGATCGGCATCCTGCATTCGCTCACCGGCACCATGGCGATCTCGGAGACGTCTCTCAAAGACGTGGTGCTCATGGCTGTCGAGGAAATCAATGGGAAGGGCGGAGTCCTCGGCAAGAAACTCAAGCCGGTCGTAGTGGACCCCGCGTCCAACTGGGACCTCTTCGCGGAGAAAGCGAAGGAATTGATCCTCAAGGAAAAGGTGGCGGTGATCTTTGGCTGCTGGACTTCCGTCAGCCGCAAGTCGGTGTTGCCTGTCTTTGAAGCGAACAAGGGCCTCCTGTTCTACCCGGTCCAGTATGAGGGAGAAGAGCAGAGCCCGAACATCTTCTACACCGGCGCGACGCCCAATCAGCAGCTCATTCCGGCAGCGGAATACCTTATGAGCGCGGAAGGCGGCTCCAAGAAGAAGTTCTATCTCCTCGGCACCGACTATGTCTTCCCGAGGACGGCCAACAAGATCCTGAAGGCATTCCTTTTGGCCAAAGGCGTCCCTGAGAAGAACATCGTCGAAGAGTACACCCCGTTCGGCCACGCGGACTACCAGACCATCGTGTCGAAGATCAAGAAGTTCTCTGAAGGCGGCGACGCGTGCGTGCTCTCCACCATTAACGGCGACTCCAACGTGCCGTTCTACAAGGAGTTCGCCAACCAGAAGCTGACCGCGGACAAGTGCCCTATCATGGCCTTTTCCGTTGCAGAAGATGAGCTGCGGTCGATGGAGACTGAGTTCCTCGTTGGGCACCTTGCGGCATGGAACTACTATCAAAGCATCGACGTGCCTGAAAACAAGCAGTTCGTGAAGGATTTCAAGGAGTACTGCAAGAAGAACAGCCTGCCGGGCGGCGACAAGCGAGTGACTGACGATCCCATCGAAGCGGCTTATTTCGGCGTATACGTCTGGAAAAAGGCTGTGGAGAAAGCCAAGTCTTTTGACATCCCTAAGGTCACCGCGGCTGTGCTCGGGATGGAATTTGACGCCCCGGGCGGCCCTAAGAAGATGGATGATGTGAATCACCATACGTACAAACCGGTCCTGATTGGTGAAATCAAAGCCGACGGGCAATTTGACATCATCTGGCGCACCAAGGGTCTCGTGAAACCCGAGGCGTTCAGCAGCTATTTGAAAACCAAGAGCGCAGCAAAATAAACATCAGGAGCGTAAAGCCACAACGAACGCGCGAATGTTGCGACGCTACGTTCGCGGCTTCGATTCGGATGGATTGCTCACCTTTTGGAAAGCTGATTGGTTCCAACGCTTGGAGGAGGATCATCTCCTCCTCCAACCCCTCAAGGACGAATCATGCTGCGAAGCAGGCTTCTCACAACTTTTATCTTCCTATGCTCGTCGATCCTCTTCGTCGTGGGAGATTCCGGCGCGGACACGGAGACAGTACGCAAAGCGCTCCTGGAATTGTCCACGGCCGACAAAGCGGGTCGCGAGTCCATCTTTTCCCTTCTCCAGAAAGAAGGCGACGCCGGCCTCGTGCCCATCTTGGAAGCTTACTCTACGGGTCTTTTGGAAGTGCGCGACGGAAAGCTCGTCATCTACGGGCCTAGAGTTCAGACGTCAAAGGACTCCAAACACTATCCTATTCTTGATGCATTTACGGGCAAGCCGCTCCTGGATGACAAGGGGAACCCCGTGGTCGCAGAGGAATTGGGCAAATTCAGGCTCCAGGTTCCTCGTGCAGAACGACGGCTCGTGGCCGAGATGATCAAGGTCCTGTCGCTGCAACACAGCGACCCGTCAAAGCGCATTGCGGCAATCCATGCTGCCGGCGATCGCGCGGACGCATCGGTGATTGGTGCGCTTCGCGCTCAGGTGGAGAGCAATCCCGGGGGAGCTATCCGTTCCGCGCTAGAGGAGGCTATCGCTCAGATCCAGGTGCTGCACGGCAATCGCACTGAGAAGATCAATGCAGCGGAAGCACTAGGAGAGCTCGGCTCACTCAGGGCCGCGGCGAGCCTTCGTAAAGCCTTGGAGGCCGCGGGAGACGAAGACACGGAGCTATCCGCGGCCATTCAAAGAGCCCTGGCCAGGGCAGACCGCGTGCAGGAACGCAACAAGTTCTTGCATAACCTCTTTTCCGGGCTGTCGCTGGGGTCGATCCTGGTTCTTATGGCGCTCGGGCTTGCCGTCATCTTTGGGCTCATGGGCGTCATCAACATGGCCCACGGCGAGTTTATGATGCTGGGCGCTTTCACGACGTACGTGGTATGCGAAGCTTTCAAGCGGTATCTCCCGCCCGGAGTCTTCGACTACTACTTTCTCTGTGCTCTTCCGGTTTCGTTTCTCTTTACCGCGGCGGCCGGATGGGTCTGCGAATGGGCCCTCATCAGACATCTGTACGGTCGACCTCTCGAAACATTGCTGGCCACCTGGGGATTAAGCCTCGTCTTGATTCAGGCGGTTCGGGTCTTATTTGGCGATACCCTCTCGCTGACCCCGCCCGAATGGCTCACAGGAAGCTGGGAAGTTGCACGGGATCTTGCCTTCCCGGTCAACCGCCTCTTTATCGTCGTGTTCTGCGCGGGATGTACCCTGGTCTTTTACGGGGTGGTGCAGAAAACCAAGTTGGGATTACTCCTGCGCTCCACAGTTCAGGACCGCGACACTGCGTCGAGTCTTGGCGTTGCGGTGAGGCGAGTGGACGGCTTCACGTTTGCCCTGGGAACCGGCCTGGCAGGGCTGGCAGGTTGCGTCATCCCTCTGTACGACAAGATCAATCCCGGCATGGGCCAAGGGTACGTGGTGGAAAGTTTCATGGTCGTGGTGCTCGGGGGTCTGGGCAAGCTCGCGGGCGTTATCATCGGCGGACTTGGGCTGGGCTTTCTGACCAAGTTCATCGAGCCTTTTCTTCAGGCGGTGTACGGGAAAGCAGTCGTGTTGGGTCTCATCATAGTCTTCCTGCAATGGAGACCGTCAGGGCTCTTCCCATCCAAAGGTCGTCTGGCTGAGGAATAAGGTGTCGCTATGCACGATCTCAATCCAAATGCCGGTCCCGACTCTCGATTGATATCATTTCGCAAGCAAGCAGCGATGGGAATCCTGGTGTTCTTCTTTTGCGTCATCCCGTTGCTTGCATGGATCGGCATCGTGGAGCCGACCAGCGTCAACAAATTAGGGCGTTATCTTTGCTTTGCCATCGTGGCCCTCGGCATCGACCTATTGTGGGGATACACCGGTCTGTTGAGTTTGTGCCAGGCGTTCTTCTTTTGTCTCGGCGGCTATGCGATGGCCATGCATCTGAGCCTGCCCCAAGGCGGAGGCGATGTACGACCGGAGTACCACAACATACCGCAATTCTTTTTTTTCAATAATGTGGACACGTTGCCCAGCTGGTGGGCGCCGTTTGCTTCGCTCCCAGTGGCTTTGAGCGCCGCGATCCTGATTCCCGCTTTCTTTGCCACAGTATTTGGCTTCACAGTATTCCGCAGTCGAGTAAGAGGCGTCTATTTTGCCATTATCACGCAGGCGGTTGCGTGGGGAGCGTTTCTCTTGTTTTGCAGAAACGAGATGCTGTTGGGCGGCACCAACGGCCTGACCAATTTCAATCCCAGCCTCAACCGAGACCCGGTGTTGATCATTCTGTTCTATCTTTTGACTGTGGCCACTCTTGCCGTGTTATTTCTCGCCGCGCGGCACATCGCCCGCAGCAGGCTGGGCCGTTTGCTCGTCGCGACCCGCGACAAGGAGATGTTGCTGCCGTTCATGGCGTACCGGCTTCTGTCGATAAAGCTCTTCGCGTTTGTGGCTGCTGCGGTTTTTGCTGCAATCGGAGGCATCCTCTACGTCCCGCAGAACGGGATCATCACGCCGAATGTCATGCGTGTCGAGGACTCCATCTGGATGATCATCTGGGTGGCGCTCGGCGGCCGCGGACGTCTGTGGGGAGCACTGGCCGGGGCCCTTCTGGTCAATTATGCCTATTCCATCATGACATCGGACATGCCTCGCGCTTGGCCTTTTCTTGAGGGAGGAATGTTTCTGGCAGTGGTCCTGCTTTTTCCTAACGGCCTGGTCGCCCTCTGGGACAGGTTTGAACGGGACATATCCGGAGGAGTTCCGCTCCACGGCCTCCTGGCCGCCGTAGCGGTCTGCTTCATCGTGCTGATTCTGGATAAGGCAGGATATTTCGGGTGGGTGCCCTACCATCTCCAGTACTGGATATGTGGAGCAGTTATGGTGCTGCTCGCCATGAGGAGCCCTACCCCCGCGGGTTTTGTGTCCGCGATCCTGGCATTGTTCATGGCTTCGGAAGCCCTGGGCCTTATGCCAAAGGCTCTGGCCGCGCAGGCGTTCGGGGTACCCGCGAAGTACTATGTTCTTATCGGCGCGATGGCGGGAGTGGCGCTCATGAGCCGAATGCCATTTCTCGCGATCACCTGGAGGAAATATGGGGCTCCAGTCCCTGAACATTGAGAAGACCGTTCCGGCCGACAAGAAGGGCTCGTACCACGTGTTTCTCGAAAATGCGACCGTGGTCTTCGACGGGTTCAAAGCGCTGGACGTAGATGAATTCGGCGTCTACTACAACGAGCTACGGGTCGTCATCGGCCCCAACGGCGCCGGGAAGACTACCTTGTGCGATGTCGTCAGTGGAAGAACTCCGCTCACATCAGGGCACATCTACGTGGAAGGGCATGACGTGATGCGGCTGGAAGAAGTGGAATTCGCCCGCATGGGAGTGGGAAGGAAGTTCCAGACTCCCACGGTCTTCGGCAGCTTGACGGTTCACGAGAACATGTGTCTGGCCCTGCCGCGTGCCAAAGGCGTGTTCCGGAACCTCGCTTTTCATGAATCCCCCGAGGAAGGCGATGAAATAGACGCGATCCTGAGCAACGTCGGGCTGCTCGATGAAAAGACAACGGAGGCCAGATTTCTCAGCCACGGCCAGCGTCAGTGGCTCGCGTTGAGCATGTTGATCCTTGCGCGACCGAAACTCCTGTTGGTGGACGAGCCTGCAGCCGGACTTACTGACCAGGAAACCGAAAAGACCGCGGAATTGCTCCTTGAAATGAAGGATCAACACACGATGATCGTGATCGAGCACGATATGGAATTTGTTCGCATGCTCAAGTCAAGCGTCACGGTTATGAACGAAGGAAGAATCCTCGCGCAAGGGAAGCTCGAAGAACTGCGGCAGAACGACGAAGTTGTCAAAGCATATCTCGGAAGATGACGGCCATGCTCGAAGTGGAAAAACTTTCATTCTCATACGGCGAGGTTAAGACGCTCAATCAGGTCTCAATGATGATGGAGCCGCAGAAGATCACCTGCGTCATGGGCCGCAACGGCGTCGGCAAGACCACGCTGATGAAGAACATTATGGGGACCCTCCGTTCCAATTCGGGAACGCTCAAGCTCGATGGAACGGACGTGACGAATTTTCCCGCGAATAAACGCGCGAAGGCCGGCATCGCGCTCGTTCCGCAAGGCCGACACATCTTCCCCAGGCTGACTGTGGACGAAAACCTGCGCGTCGGCCTGGAGGCCCGTTCAGATGCGAAATGCACCATACCTGACGAAGTCTTTGATCTTTTTCCAGTGCTCAAGACCATGCTGAGACGGTACGGCGGCGACCTCTCAGGCGGTCAGCAACAACAGCTTGCTATCGCTCGGGCGCTTGTGGGTAACCCGCAGGTGCTCCTCCTGGACGAGCCTACCGAAGGAATTCAGCCAAATGTTATCGAAAAGATTGGAGAAGTGCTTCAGCACCTCGTTTCGGAGAGGGGCGTCACCGTGGTAATGGTGGAACAGTACCTCGATTTCGTACGCGCGGTCGGCAACAGCTTTTACATCATGAACCGAGGCGCAGTCGTCGCAAACGGACAAACGAAGGACCTCTCCGAAGGCCTCATCGCGCGGCACCTGCACGTGTGATACCGAGGCATCCCCAGCCACTTTTCCAAGAGCTCATAAGCTCGATAGCAAGTGCCAAAAATAATGTCCGATTGCCGCTTGGGCTTTAGTAGGTGCCGGCCTCCGTGCCGGCACATTTTTCTTAAAAATATCAACCAGCTCGGGCCGGCAGAGCCTGCCCCGGACTCGATCCGGGGGACGCCGGCCCCTACCGATTCTTCTTCAAGCGCGGGCTGTCCAAGAAGCCAAGAATTTTGACAACCGGTATAAAACGGCTTCGAGCATTTACCCGGAAGTGGTCCACTTTCAATGGAAAAGGTAGCTTTTGCTTGGTGCCACGGATGTGCGCAGCTCATCCGTGCACGGACGAGCCCCGCGATGCGCGGGACACGTCCGTGGTATCAAACACACGGGCGCATCCTCATGTTC
Source organism: Thermodesulfobacteriota bacterium (assembly GCA_049323095.1). Taxonomy (GTDB): domain Bacteria; phylum Desulfobacterota; class Desulfomonilia; order Desulfomonilales; family Desulfomonilaceae; genus VGSG01. The sequence goes on along the minus strand of JBMOME010000378.1, from coordinate 5,452 downwards.
CGTTGTGACCGATATGACATGGCTGCTCGCAGGTGCTCGCACACGCCGCGAGGATTGTCTTGACTATTTCCTCAACGCCCTTGCCGTCTTTTACACATGCGAATACATTCGGACCTGTAGCCCGCATCTTCCGGGCGTCACGTTCCATCACCGACAGATCCGCGCCCACGAGTTCCGCAAGGTCGATCTTGTTGATCACAAGGAGGTCCGATTGCGTGATGCCCGGTCCGCCTTTGCGGGGGATTTTATCCCCGCCCGCCACGTCGATGACATAGATGGAGAAATCCACAAGCTCTCTGCTGAAGTGCGCGGCCAAATTGTCACCGCCGCTCTCCAGCAAGAGTATGTCCACATTCCCTTGAAAGCGCGACATTAGGCTTTCTAACGCGTAAATATTCATGCTGATGTCGTCACGGATCGCGGCATGAGGACACCCGCCGGTTTCCACCGCAACAATGCGATCCTCGGGCAGGGCTTTATTTCGCACGAGGAATTCCGCATCCTCGCGGGTGAAGATGTCGTTGGTTACCACCCCGAGTCGGTAACGATCCCGCAGGGCCAGGCATAACGCGTTGACCAGCGCGGTCTTACCACTTCCCACCGGACCGCCTATTCCAACGGTGAACGCCCGAGCCGCGAAATCCCTCTTTGGAGAAACCAATTCCCGGAGCGGGTATTCTCCAGGGCCGGAGTAATGATCGTGTCCGTGTCCCTCGTGGTGGTCGTGCGGGCTGTGGTGTGAATGTGTTCGGTGGTCGTGCATAACAAATATACCTTCTGTCGGAATGACCGCGTGTTAGTTTTGAAAGAGACGACTATAGAGCGACTGATGCCGCGCCTGGGCTATTTCCAAGATCGACGCAACTTTATATGCTTCGTGGTATTGCATCTCGATCACTCGTTCCACAACTTCGTTTATGTGATTGAGCGCTTCTCTGAGCGCACGCTGAGCGTCCTGAGGGCCCAGAAGGCCCAGCCGGACGGCCGCGCCGGCCTGGTCTCGCAACGTAATGTATAGGTACGCCGATGCTGTGTCCCTCCGGGACAGGCCCAGGAGCCCGGCGACAAGCCCGAAGACCGGCGCGAGATGAGGATTGAGTTGTTGTGTCTCGAGCCAAGCCGATACTTCGTCAAAACCATGCTCGGCATATACCGATCGCATTACGTGTAACAGGCTCTTTCCCTGAGCTATACTGGCTTTCCGGACCGGAGGCACTGTCGTAGCCGCGTCATACCGTTGAAACACCGGCAGGAGGATCTGGTAATCGCTAGAGTGGCACGCGTGCGTGCTGTTCACAAATGGGATATCTGCGGTCGATACCTGCGACATGACATTGCGCAAGTATTGCCCGAACGCCTCTATGTCTCGGATTCTTCCCAACTTTGCCATGCTTTCGAGCCCGTACGAGAAGGCAAAACCTCCCAGCGGAAAGCTGGAATCAGTGAGTTGAAGGATGCGTACGTCGATTCCGGATTCAGCAAGCAGCATGGCGCTTCTCCCTATCACGCGACTCCTCAGAACAGATTATAGAGTTGCGACAAGGGCAGTCGTGACGCGGGCCGGCACGTCAGGTGAATCCCGTCGGCGTAGACTCGATAGGTTTCCGGGTCGACAACGATATTCGGGCACACGTCGTTGAGAACAAGGTCCTTCTTGGCCAAGCTTCTACAATTCCCAACGGGCTGGACACGCTTCGTCAGTTCATAGCTCCCCAGGACCCGCTCAACGGACGCAGTCGAAACGAACGCGAGCGAATGCTTCCCAGCCGTGGATCCAAACGCCCCGAACATAGGGCGAGAAAAGAACGGTTGAGGCGTGGGTATGGACGCGTTGGGATCGCCCATTTGCGCTTGTGCGATCACTCCGCCCTTGATGACCATCTCCGGCTTGATCCCGAAGAACTCCGGCTTCCACAAAACCAGGTCCGCAAGTTTGCCGACTTCCACGGAACCGATGTGATTCGCGACCCCATTGGCGATTGCAGGATTGATCGTATACTTGGCGATGTAGCGTCTCGCACGGAAATTGTCGTTGCCCGCGGAGTCCTCAGGCAACGCACCGCGCTGTTCTTTCATCTTGTGCGCAGTTTGCCACGTCCGACAGATAACTTCTCCGACGCGGCCCATTGCCTGCGAGTCCGAAGACATCATGGAAATAGCGCCCATGTCGTGCAAAATATCTTCCGCTGCAATGGTTTCGGCGCGTATCCGGCTTTCTGCAAAGGCTATGTCCTCGGGAATGTTCTTATCGAGGTGGTGACAGACCATAAGCATATCCAGGTGCTCGTCAATTGTGTTTGTCGTTAACGGCCGCGTAGGGTTGGTAGAAGAGGGCAGCACGTAAGGTTCCCCGCACAGTCTGATGATATCCGGCGCGTGGCCGCCGCCCGCTCCTTCGGTGTGAAACGTGTGTATGGTGCGGCCTTTGAACGCTGCAATGGTCTGCTCGACAAAGCCGGACTCGTTGAGGGTATCGGTGTGGATGGCCACCTGAACGTCGAATTGGTCGGCGACGGACAGGCACGCGTCAATCGCGGCAGGGGTAGTCCCCCAATCCTCGTGTAACTTCAGGCCCATTGCGCCGGCCTGGATTTGTTCCACCAATCCCTCAGGTTTCGATGAATTACCCTTTCCCATGAACCCGAAATTTACCGGAAACACGTCGGTGGCACGCAGCATCATTTCGATATTGAAGCTTCCCGGGGTGCAGGTCGTGGCATTGGTTCCTGTAGCCGGTCCGGTTCCGCCCCCGATCATCGTGGTGATCCCACTTGCCAGAGCTTCGTGCACTTGCTGCGGGCAGATGAAGTGAATATGCGAGTCGATGCCCCCTGCTGTGACAATGAGACCCTCTCCGGCTATGGCTTCGGTGGTTGCTCCCACCACCAGCCCGGGATCGACGCCCGACATTATGTGAGGATTGCCCGCCTTCCCTATGCCGGCGATAAGGCCGTTCTTGATGCCGATGTCGGCCTTGTAAATGCCGCTGTGGTCAATGACCAGCGCATTAGTGATCACCGTGTCGAGCGCGTCTTTCTCCGGCACTCCCGAAGCTTGGCCCATGCCGTCCCGGAGGACCTTTCCGCCTCCGAACTTGCACTCGTCACCGTACACGGTGAAGTCACGCTCCACTTCCACAATTAGATTGGTATCGCTCAGACGCACCCGATCGCCGACCGTGATGCCGTACATGTCTGCATACGCAGCCCTTGACAGTGATCTACTCATCGCCTGCTCCCGCGAATCCTTTTTCTCTGGCCTTTTGCATAGCAACCCGCAGCGCGGTTTCGGTTATCTCTCCCGAGGCAAGTCCATGTCCGCCGTACACCTTCTTCTCACCCGCCAACTCAACGAGTTCCACGGTTTTGGTCTCCCCCGGCTCGAACCGAACAGCGGCCCCGGAGGGAATATTGAGACGGAATCCCCAGGCCTTTGCCCGATCGAACTCCAGGCTCGGGTTGGCTTCGAAAAACGCATAGTGGGATCCCACCTGGACGGGTCGATCGCCCCTATTGATGACCTCAATTGTGACCGTACTCCGACCCTGGTTCAGAATGATGTCTTCAGCCGCCAAGAAAAGCTCCCCAGGACGAAAGGACGGACGATCATCCGCGACCTTGCTCGATGCGGCACGCGTCAGGCCACTGCCGTACAAGGCCAGGGCTGAATCGCCGAATTCTTGGCAAATGGGATCGTGGACGGTCACCAATTTGGTGCCGTCGGGAAAGGTCCCCTCGACCTGCACTTCGGAAACCATGTGCGGCACGTCCGGCAGCACGTCGTCGGATCCAAGGATCTGTTTGCCCAGGTTCATCAGTTCCGCAACGCTGTGCCCGTCCCGAATGAACTCCTGCAACTGGGACGCAATCAGGGCCACCGATTCTACGTAGTTCAGTTTTAGGCCCCTCGCGTACCGCTTTTGCGCTAGGAATCCGGCATTGTGCAGGATGAGTTTTTCCACATCTCGTGGCGCTAATCTCATGACTTTCTACTCTCAGTATTTTCTCGCTCCCGGATCGAATCCGAGATAGCTGTCCTGTGCCAGACTTCGGCGAAGCGATTCCATAACCGCTCTGACACCTGCTCCGTCGTTCGCCACCGCCCGAATGACGTACCCGTGCTCCTGAACCGGATGCATCGAGAGAAGCAGCCCATTGTGATCGGCTTTCCCGTTGTAAAAACCTTCACTCTCGACAAAGCGTTTCAAAGGTTCCCACCGAGGGCCGACCATGTACACGGTGAGAACACACGCACCGCCACCCAGGAGCGCGGGGTCCGAGAAATCTTGTTCCGCAGGCCGGCACACGAATCGGTCGAACAGGAGCGGTGTTCCGTCCACGAGAACGGAGAACTCGTGATCGTACGTGTCGAATGCGAAACGCTCTCCTGCGTGAAGCCGACCTGCGACCATGCACTCTGCCACAAGGAGAGACGATCCACGGGTGAGGTTCCATTCCTGCCTCTGTCGAAACCGACTCCCTGCATGGAGCACAACAGGATCAGGGAGCACGACTACCAGCGCCCCGTCCAGCACCTCGCCCTCGATAACCTGGAATGATCCCCCGGTCGCACTCGCATACACCTGAAGGTTGCCGAACGACCCTATGCTCACTGAGCTGTCCCGCCTGCACCGGATCTTGAGATGAACATCGTCGCCGTCGACCATTCCTCCGCCGAAATGCGATAGATAAAGAGCACACGTTGAAGCAGAGACCCGCGGGTTGAACACCTTCAGAGGAGCGAACGTCCTACAATTGACGAGACGGGACACTCCTTGGTGATGCTTCACCTCGAGAATATTCAGGCTTTTATCGAGTTTACTCAGTAGCATTGGATTATGGTGCGCGATTCGCAACTGCGCCTGGTCAAGAAAGAGCAACTCTCGTGCCATGATAGCAACGAAGCCACCAGTGGCACCCAAAACGGCAGCGAAGACGGTAAACCCACCGAGACAGCCGCGCGAGTTCCTACCTTGACGTAGGCCCGCCGGTCTTGTACTACAAAAAAGTAGCATTCGGGCACTGCCGACAGAAGATGTGAGTTGATGAATGATTCGTGCACCGCTGCTTCTCAAAAGCTTTTTGCCAATGAGGTCGCACTGCTGGACAAGCCAGCCCCTCAGCCGACCCTCTTCATCATTCAACCCTGGAGTAGTAAAACGCGAGGCGCCCCCCACTCTCCCCGCACGCAACCGAATGGATGCGGTCTATTTCCAAGAGGGGGCCTTAGGGGGCCTCCAAGGATCGGTAGGGAAGAACCGCGAATTGGTGTAAGTTAAGGCCTAGTTCCATCTCCGAGTCAGGTCGCGATGATCCAAAACGAAGAAAACGAGCGTATGTCTCACGCAAAGTCCTCGGATTTGACTGCTGCTTACTCCTCTCGATTTGACGACGCCTCAGTGGGCGTGCTGCTGGTTACGGGTGACGCAACAGTGGTTTACGGGAATCGAGCT
>JBMOME010000377.1:0-26918 GCA_049323095.1 Thermodesulfobacteriota bacterium | reverse complement strand
AGGGTAACTTCTCCGAGCGCTTTCATCTTGCCTTCGAGGGCCAACTGCATTAGTTATGCCTCTCGGGCTTGGTTGGTAATAATCTCACCCGATCGCAGGAAGCTCGCAGATCAGATGGTTTCCCGAACTCAGTCGCATGACAAGGCGTTTGATCCTCGGTTCAAATCCCGGAAGGTCGCTGCGGTCTTAACTTTTTCTTGGAGCGGCTGCGCCGCGTGGGCCTGCATGGCTGTTTTGACGGCCGTGCTGCTCTATTGCGATCAAGCCGTCGCCGGCCCGGTGTTTGATCGAGTGGGCAAATCCGGCACGGTCCGATTTGGCGTTCCGTACAACCGCATACCTCAGGGCTTTCTCGATCCCAGCGGGCAACTGGTAGGCTTTGAAGTTGATCTTGCCCAGGAAATGGCCCGTCGCATAGGCCGAAAGCTCGACATGGTAAAGGTGGGAGACCGTAACTGGGGGCCGCTCCTTTCAGAAGGCAAGATCGATGCAGCCATGTGCAGGGTCCGGCACACCAGGTCTCTGGAGAGTGCGTTTGACTTCTCAGTGCCCTACTTCTTTGACGCGCCGCACATTTTGGTGGTGAAAGGCAAGTTCAAGAACCCGACAGAGCTGAAGGGCCAGAAGATCGCTGCGGTCCAAGGCACTATCGGGGAAAGAGAAGCCATGCGGATTCTGAAGCAGGCCGGAGACGAGGCCGCGGAAAAGAACGTAATCTCGTATCCCGATCGACCTTCATGTTTCATGGCCCTTGGCCGGGAAAAGGTGGCCGCGTGGATCGATTCGGGCATGATCCTGCTCGAATACCTGTCCAAGAAGACCGGCCGATTCGAGTTGCTGCGGGCATCAGACACGGTAGAAGGGGTCGCGGTGGCATTGCCGCAGAATGATTCAGCCTGGCGCGATCTGGTCAATTTCACCATTCAAGACATGGCTTCAGACGGAACTTTGAAGAAAATTTACCAGAAGTGGTACGGCCCTGATACTCCCTATGCGTTTCCTATGATGCGTGATATCGAGATCTGGCCTGATTGAACAGCAACGATGGGCATTTGTGGGCATCGGTTCTGATATTGAGCTGATATTACTAAGGTAAGAGCACGCGCTGGATTACCCCTCATATTCACATCGGCACCTTTCATGAAACGAGTTATTCTCGGAACTGCTGGACATATCGATCACGGGAAGACCGAGCTGATCCGCGCCTTGACCGGCATGGAGACGGACCGTCTCAAGGAGGAAAAGGAGCGCGGAATCAGTATTGAGCTGGGGTTCGCGTTTCTCGACATCGGCGATCAGGTCCGCTTTGGGATCATCGATGTTCCGGGGCACGAGCGATTCGTTCGCCAGATGGTGGCCGGTTCCGGAGGCGTGGATCTGGCCGCGCTCGTTGTGGCCTTGGACGAGGGCGTCATGCCCCAGACTGTGGAGCACCTGGACATCCTGAGCCTGCTTGGGATCCGCAAGGGCCTGGTTGTGCTCACCAAGCTCGACCTCGTGGACGAGGAGCTCGCTCTACTGGCCGAAGAAGACGCACAGGATCTGGTTAAGGGCACATTCCTCGAAGGCGCGCCGATGGTGCGGGTCTCCGCGCGGACTGGTGAAGGGCTCGACGAGCTGAGGAGAGCCTTGTCCGACCTGGCTCTCCAGACCGATGACCGTCCGGTGCACGGGCTTCTGCGCCTGCCTATCGACCGGGTCTTTACACTCAAAGGGCATGGAACCATTGTGACCGGAACGTTGATTTCAGGCACAATCAAAGTGGGCGACGAAATTGAGGTCTTGCCCGGGGGTAAGCGTTCTTCGGTCAGATCGCTCCAATCGCACAATCAACAGGAGGAGCAGGCTTTTCCAGGAGAAAGGGCCGCGGTTAATCTGCGAGGGCTGGAGCCGTCAGATCTTGCTCGTGGCGACGTGCTGACCCATCCGACGGAGTTCACCCCGACGTATATCGTCGATGTGCGCCTGAAGGTGCTTGCCCGATCACCCATGCCCATCAGGAATCGGCAACTGGTGCGGCTACATCATTACACCACGGAAGCAGAGGCACGAGTGGTCTTTGCCGACCGGGAGATCGCGGAACCGGGCACAGATATCGTGGCACAGGTGCGCGCTGTATCGCCAATAGTGCCCGCCGGCGGCGATCGCTTCGTCCTAAGAGCTTTATCTCCTTCCGTGACACTGGGCGGGGGGGTGATTCTCAATCCTCGCGGGACGAAGCTCCGGGCCCGCTCTGCCAAGGCCTTTATGGAGCATGACTGGGAAGACTCCGCCGGCGTGCTTGAAACCATGGTGCGAGGCGCAGGACTGGATGGGATCACCAGGAGCGAGTTGCTCGGCCTCACCGGCATGTCGGGCAAGGGCCTCGATCGAATGCTGGAGAATCTGCGAAACGCGCAGAAGCTGGTTCGATTCGATCCCGGGGACGATCGTTATGTGCATCGCGGCCTCGTGGACTTGATGCACAGGAAGATACTCTCGCGACTTGAGGCCTTCCATGCTCAAAACCCGCTAAAAGAGGGCATACCCAAACAAGAGCTTCGATCCGCGGCGGGCGGAAGCGATAAGCTCTTCAAGAAGGTATTGGAGATGCTCGTTTCCGGCGGCACGATCGTCGATGAAGGCAACACCGTCCGGTCGCCCACGCATAAAGTTCAGCTCAAGGAAGAAGAAAAAGGTCTCAAAGAGAAGCTCCTGAACCTGATCGTCAAGGGCGACAACGCGCCGCCCACAGTGAGGGATCTGACCGAGGCCGCGGGGGTAACAACTCAGCAAGTGAAGGCCATGCTGGACCTCCTGGCCAAGGAGGAAGAGATCGTCAAAGTCAAGGAAGATATCTACTTCTCGGCTGGATTCATCAAGGCTATGAAACATAAGCTTGCGGAATTCATAAATAAAGAAGGAGCAATCACCCCGTCTCAATTTGCCGGGGTGACCGGATCGTCCAGAAAGTATAATATTCCTCTCCTGGAGTATCTCGATCGGGAACGGTTTACCATACGGGTGGGCGATCAACGGGTGCTGAGAGGCTCGGGAAGCTGAGGAGACGTGGGCAGCTTGGCATAAAAGTCAGCGACCCTTCTTAACCGTTCAAGACATGCAGTCCGTTGCTCGTCGAAACGCTTGGCCGCGGCCGGACTTTTCTCCTTCATATACTGAACTAAAGCCCAGGCTTGATGATCGAGGCACGCGTAGCCGCCGTCAAGTATTGCGAGCAGTTGCCTGTCCACCTCTGCTATTCTACCATCTGAGACGGCCTTGATTTTGGCGCGTATGATCTGTACTCTTTTCTGTACATTTGTTACCGTATCGATGGCTGCGTGTTCTTCGATAATGCCGGCCACGAACCCGTCCGCGGTGGCCCCAAGGAGCAGGAATGCGTCATTGAGGTAGGCTGTGGCCGTTTCTCCGAACGCATTGAGGAACACGGCCCAATCTGCGCCTTGCGCCGACGGACAGACAACCAAAACGACGACGAACAACCAGACGATTTTTTTCATCAGAGGCCAACCTGGTAGCGCAAAATGAGCGTCTCGGCGCTCTCGACGGCAGACTTCATACCATGCGGCCCAGAAGGAGACAATACCTTTCATGAGAATTCTACTCCACACCTGTTGCGCTCCGTGTCTCGTTCACCCGTACGCGGAGCTCACTTCGCAAGGACACGAGATCACCTCGTTCTTCTTCAATCCCAATATCCACCCTTATTCGGAATATCTGCGCAGACTTGATGCATTCAGAATCTATACCCAGGAGCGCCAAATTCCTGCTCTGGAAGAAGACGGCCCCGACGGATTGGAAGAATGGCTGCGGGAAGTGGTGTATCGAGAAGGACAGCGGTGCCGCGTCTGCTTCCATCTCCGACTGACAAAGACCGCTCGTCTGGCCGAGGCCAAAGGGTTCGATGCATTCTCCACCACCCTCCTCTACAGCCGCTTTCAGAAGCATGATCTGCTCAAGGAGATCGGTGAGGCTGTCTCGGAACAGCATGGCATCCCGTTTTTCTACCAGGATTGGAGAACAGGCTGGAACATAGGTGTGAAAGAGTACCGCAAGACCGGATTGTATCGACAGAAATACTGCGGCTGCATCTACAGCGAAAAGGAACGCGCCGCAAAGATAATACTCTAGTAGGACCGGCATCTTGCCGGTCGCTCGGCAGGATCGGCATCTTGCCGGTCACACGTCGTATGCGCGTCGTCCAAGGACCGGCAAGATGCCGGTCCTACTAATGCGGTGAGTCCACCTGCCTCGGTTTGTCCCCCTCGACCCAAAGTTAACCTCGACAAGTAAGCACTCACTTACTAGCGGCGAAAGATTGTCATTGCGAGCGTAGCGAAGCAATCTCAGGGCGTAAAGATAGAGATTGCTTCGTCCCCCGGATCGAGTCCGGGGTCCTCGCAATGACACGGAATGGCAAATTGCCGCTCATATCTGAATGGTTACCTCGACAAGACGAATCCGCTTTTTGTCCGGGACGACCTGGTGTATAAGGAGACCATATCCCGAAATATTCAACCCCGTGAGATGCGAATGGTCGTGGAGACCCATCGAACAGCCCGATATCCGAGACTGGCCTGGTGTTTCCTACTGGCCGGGATGCTCGTGTGCGCGGACCTGAGTGCACCACAGGCCGCGGAAGTGCGTCCATCCCCCCCATCGGTCGGAAACGCGTCCTGGCTCATGGTGAGCCTCTGTCCTAAGAGCTATTCAAACGGCCAAAGGCTCTTCTCCCTCATCAAAGAGCTGAGCGGCGACCATAACGGCACAATCTTGCACTTCTCCCGGGTGACGCCCGAACTGGTGGATGCGATGCAGCCCGACTTCGTCGTGCTCGGGCCCCAGGGAACCCCCTGGTGTCAGTATACGGGCACGGACGGAGTAGCGCTCCAGAACTTTCTTCGGACAGTTCCGTTCATGGCGGAACAGATGAACATTCCGATCTTGGGTATTTGCGGAGGCCATCAGGCCTTGGCAATCGCGTTCGGAGGCAAAGTAGGCCCGATCAGGGGTGGGCAAGACGATTGCATGCCGTACGTCCGCGAGCGTCAGACTGGGCTCGTTGAGCTGACTCTTACCACTCCCGATCCTATCACTCGCGGAATGGAAGCCCGGGTGCAAATGTCCCAGAGCCATTACGACGAAGTGAAAGTGCTCCCCCCGGGGTTCGTGGTTTTGGCCTCGGACAAGCTCAGCCCCATGCAGATTATTCGGCACCCCTGTAGGCCGGTGTACGGGGTCCAAGGACACCCTGAAAGATTCCGAGCAGAAAGTCCGCACGGAGCGGTGCTGATCCGCAACTTCATCGAAATAGCCCGCACTCACAACCAAACCATGCGCCACACCTTCGTTAAGGCCGGCGCGACTGCGGACAAGGCTCCACCCCAACCGGTCGTATCCCAAGCTCCCGCTGGTGAGTAATCAAATCGCCCTTCTATAGCATCTTGCCGGTGTGTAGCCGCTGGAAGGAATTCGCTGAATCACGGCTCGGTAAGCCTACATTCGAATGAGAGTTCCCCTCCCATTGGCGCTAGAATAATACTCGACCCATTTTCCTAATATCGTTGTCCCGTAGGGACATCAAGATAGTAGCTCGGCAATTCATTGCCGGGTGGAACCGGCAACGAATAACGTCTCTGAGTCCCGGAGGGACGGCAGAGCAACGTCTGGAAAGGGAACTCTATCCGCCAATACAATCCTGGCGTACTTTCGTCCCTCTGGGACTCTCAAGACACGAGATTTCGGGGTTGGCTTTTCGCGGAAATCAATTGCCGGGCTATTTTCAATCGCCCCTTGTGGCTTCAACGGATTTCAATCACACAATCGGGTGCCACTGATCTGAGAACCAGATCAGTGCCGTCTTGAGATGTTCGCACGGCACTGACCTGAGCTTGCTCAGGTCAGTGGCACCCAGGTGAGCAACCTTACTTATCAAATTTACCAAAAAGACAGTTGGTGGAGAGGGCGGAACGCGGGCTTTGTCTTGACACAGGAGCGTGTTCGGGATAGGTTCTCTGGACAGAATCTGATTCTTCCTGTGGAACCCCGTCTGCGGAGACTCTGATGGCGCTCTCGAAACGCTCTTCCCAGACTAAAGCCGAATACTCTTCGCATGTACCGGCCGTGGACCAGGCTGCTCGAATACTTCTTGCCCTTGCAGAGGATGCATCGGCAGCTATGACTCTTACGGATGTGTGTCGCGCGGTCGGCATTCACAAGAGCAAGGGTTACTCCATACTGAATACATTGCAGCAGTTCGCCTTTGTTCAGAGGTCCCCGGACAGCAAAACTTACGGGCTCGGTCCGGGCCTTTTGTACTTGGCCGGCAGAGTGCTTAATACCCTGGACTTACGGGAAGCTGTTTCGCCGGTGCTGCACAAACTTTCCCGCGAGACGGACTCCACCGCATTCCTTGGGCTTATCTCCGACGGGCACGTGTTCGTGGTAGCCAAAGACGAAGGCACTCAAGAAATCGGGCTTACCATTCGGCTCGGGCACAGATTTCCCCTGGCCTGGGGCGCTCATGGCAAGGCGATCGTGGCGTTCTTGCCTGAAGAAGAGCGCGAAAGGGTGCTGCGAAGCGCAAAGCCCTATTTTCACGGCGCGCGGTCAAAATTCGATCCGAATCGCCTGCGCGGCGAACTTGCCCAGTGCCGAAAGACCGGGTTTGCGCTGGATTTGGGCGACATGAAGGCAGGGATTCATGCCGTGGCCTCGCCCGTGTTCGGCCACTCTGGTAAGCTCATTGGGTCTATAGCTGTGGTAGGGACGTTTCCCAAAGAGCGTGTAGAGAAATATGGCTCGGCGGTCGCGAAGGCAGGAAGGGCGTTTTCTAAGTTACTCCAAGGCGCCCCGAAAACGTCGGTCTAGCAAACAAGACGGATGCTACTATTTTGGCAAGTTGAGCAACAGACAGGAGGATGAGCGGTGAGAGAGTTCAAGTACTCCAACTGGGCTCGTGAAATGGAAGTCCACGGGTACGATTCAATGGTTAAGAGCCATTGCCGCATGTGCCATGGCGGATGCGGCGTGCTCGTGTACGTGAAGGACGGCAAGGTCAAGAAAATAGCAGGCGATCCCGACTGTCCCATAAACCACGGGACATTGTGCACCAAAGGTCTTGCTTCCACCGAGCTTGTTTATCATCCCGACCGCCTCACCTACCCCGTGAGACGGATAGGACCCAAGGGTAGCGGCAAATGGGAACGCATCACATGGGACGAAGCCCTGGACACCATTGCGGAACGAATGTTGAGTTACAGAGATTCTTACGGCGCGGAATCGGTAGTTCTGGGATATGGCACCGGCAGAGAGAATGAGGCGGTTATCTATCGTTTCGCCAATCTCTTTGGGAGCCCCAATGTGCTCACAGCCGGCCATTTCTGTTACGGCCCTCGTATCGCGACCAGTATCATTACGTGCGGTTCCAATCCCATAGTGGATTACGAGAACCACCCCAAATGTATTATGGTGTGGGGCAACAATGTGGTTATCAGTAATCCCGACTGCTACAAAGGGGAGCCCTTTTCCGTTGCACTGGATGAAGGCGCTAAGCTGATCGTGGTCGATCCGAGACTCACTCGCGCCGCTGCTCGAGCGAATGTATGGCTGCAACTCAGGCCGGGAACAGACACTGCACTCGCTCTTGGGATGTGTAACGTAATTGTCAACGAAGAGCTTTATGACAAAGAGTTTGTTGAAAACTACGTCCACGGGTGGGAGCCGTTTGTCAAGAGAGTGAACGAGTATCCTTTGGATCGGGTTGAACAAATAACATGGGTTCCCAAGGAAAAGATCCGGGAAGCGGCAAGGCTCTATGCCACCACAAAGCCTGCTGCAATTCAATGGGGAGTTGCAATCGAACAGCAGATCAATTGCGCGGACAATGACCGTGTATTGATGCATCTCATGGGGATAACCGGCAATATTGACAGGAAGGGCGGTCAGGTGCTGTTTAAGCCTCCCAACATAAGAAACGTGGGTCAATTTGGAGCGCATGGCGTTCTGCCCAGAGAGCAGAGAGACAAACGTTTGGGCGGAGATATGTTCCGATTGGCCTCACGCTTTTCTATCATAAATCCAAAATGTGTATGGGACGCAATTCTTGAAGAGGAGCCCTACCCGGTCAAAATGCTGTTCCTGATCAGCTCCAATCCCGTCATGACGCGCGACAATGCCGCAGAAGTGTATCGAGTACTCCAAAAGGTTGACTTCTTGGCCGTTGCCGACTTCTTCCTTACTCCTACAGCGGAATTGGCAGATATTGTATTGCCGGCTGCAACATGGCTGGAAATGGATTACATCGCGGATTTCTGGAAACGCCACGGCTACATATTGCCGCGGCGAAAAGTTATTCAGGTAGGCGAATGCCGATCGGACCACGAAATGCTCAATGACCTGGCACATCGGGTCGGAATGGGAGAGCATTGGTGGGAGGACTTCGAGAAGGCCCTTGACTGGATTTTGGAACCTTCGGGCCTGACCTGGCAGGAATTCAAGAAAATGGACTTCTTGAGGGGCGAAGTGGAATATGAGAAATATAAAAAGGACGGCTTTTCGACTCCAACGAGGAAATTCGAGCTCTATTCCACTGTTCTGGAGAAAATGGGCTACGATCCCTTACCTCAATACCGAGAGACACCTGAAAGTCCGTACAGTACGCCAGAAGTGTACGAAGAGTTCCCTTACATTTTGATTACCGGCAAGCGACTACCCGGCTTCTTTCACACTGAGAACCGCCAGGTGCCGAGCCTGAGAGAACTCCATACAGATCCAATCGTAGAAATTCATCCTGACACCGCCAAAAAAGAGGGCATAAAAGATGGGGATTGGGTGATCATTGAGTCTCCGCGCGGACGGATCAGGCACAGGGCAAGGCTTTTCGCCGGCCTCGACCCCAGAATTGTGGCCGCGCAGCACGCCTGGTGGTTCCCCGAGAAGAAGGATCCTGGACATGGTTGGGCTGAATCAAACATTAACATTCTGACGGATAACTCTTACAAGACCTGCGATCCGGCAATGGGTGCGAGCTCAGTGAGAACACTTCTCTGCAAGATCTATCCGGAGAGGACGTGAAGGAGAACGCAAAGATGAATAGATATGCTCTCATCATAGATGATGAATTGTGCTGGGGATGCAGAACATGCGAAGTGGCCTGCAAACAAGAGTATGACCACAAGGTCAAGTTCATTCACATACAAGAGGACAGTCCACGCGTGGAGGGAAATGAATTTGTATACTTCCATCGACCCGCGGTGTGTCAGCATTGTGACGAGCCTCCGTGCGCCGAGGCCTGCCCGGAATCGGCAATTGCCAAACGAGAGGATGGAATTGTAGTTCTCGACTATGATACATGCACAGGGTGCCAAAATTGTATTGAAGCTTGCCCTTATGACGCGATTAGTTTTGACGACGAAAAACAGACAGCCCTCAAGTGTAACCTGTGTCATCATCGAGTGGACCAAGGGCTTATTCCTGCTTGCGCGGACAATGTATGCCTGGCGCACTGTATCTATTTCGGAGACCCGGCATCAATTAATGAGCAGATAGATCGGAAAAGACGCAAGAGACAGACGAAATAGTCGCCTCCTGTATGAGGACCATCAAAAGACGGAGCTCAAATCTCTCGTCGTTCGACAGGATTATCAAGGACTTCTCTCACCTTTGCGGCCAGGTCGTCAACGGTGAAAGGTTTCTGCATAAAATGCACGCCGTGATCCAGGACTCCGCGGTGTACTATGAAATTCTCAGTGTAGCCCGAGACGTAAAGGACCTTCATTTCAGGTCTGGTCAGCGATAAGAAACTGCACAGCGATTTTCCATCCATCTTCGGGAGGACCACATCCGTCACGAGCAGATGGATGGGGCCGGCGTGATTGGTACTCAGGGCCACTGCCTCGTCCGGATCTGAAGCCGCCAAAATTGAGTAACCCAGCATGGCGAGAGCTTCTGAGACCAGATCGCGTACGATCGCTTCATCTTCGACCACCAGGATGGTTTCTGTCCCTGTCGATTGGACCTCAGGCCGCGGTCTTATCAACTGCTCCTCCGCCTCAGCCTCTTCCAAGGGGAGGTAGACCTTAAAGGTGGTTCCTCGACGCAGTTCGCTATACACAGCAATGTGGCCACGATGCTGCTTTACGATCCCATAGACCGTGGACAGACCCAGCCCCGTGCCCACTCCTTTATCTTTGGTGGTGAAGAACGGATCGAAAATGCGGGTTCTGGTCTGATCATCCATGCCGATGCCGCTGTCACTCACGGCAAACATAACATATGGTCCCGGCTCCAATTCCGGAACTTTGTCAGTATATAGCCGGTCAAGGACCACATTCGCGGTCTCGATGGTCAGTTTTCCTCCTTTGGGCATCGCGTCTCGCGCATTGACGACGAGATTCATGAGGATCTGTTCTACCTGGCCCGCATCTGCTTTTACCATTCCCAGGGAGGGTGCCAAGACCGTGATCAATTCGATATCCTCGCCGATTAGCCGCCTGAGCATTTGTTCAAGGTCGGTGATGACATCGTTCAAGTTGAGCACGCTGACGTTAAGCACTTGCTTGCGACCGAATGCTAGAAGCTGCCGAGTCAACCCCGCAGCTCTTTCTGCAGCTCGGCTGATTTGCGTCAGCTTTTCAATATAGGGACTGGCAGTGGGCATTTGTCGCGTCAAGATGTCTGAATATCCCTGGACCGCAGTGAGGAGGTTGTTGAAGTCATGAGCCACACCACCGGCGAGCGTGCCTATGGCTTCCATCTTTGTCGCGTGGGTGAGCTTTTCCGACAATTGCTTCTGTTCTGTGATGTCTCGAAAGATCCCGCGGAAGCCGACGGGTTTTCCCTCCTCGTCCCGTGTCAGGGCCACGGAAACCGAGATGTGGAGCTTCTTCCCGTCCTTTCGGATGACGTCGAACGAAAAGCCCGGATTGGGTTGTCCGGTTCGATAGACCTCGTTGTACTTGGAGAACACTTCCTCAGCGCCCAGTACATCCACGAAATCTCGATAATTTCGTCCTATTAATTCCTCTCTGCTTGCTCCTACGATCTCGCAGAGGGAATCGTTGACCAGCGTCAGGTTCCCGGCCAGATCCACCTCATGGTAACCGTCGGCTATGGTTTCCAGAATTGTGCGATATTTCTTCTCGGACTTGCGCAATTCCTCTTCTGACTTGTAGCGGAGCGTGATGTCCTCGCACGCGATGATGTGCTCGCTGGTCGGAAGTTGTACGGTTCTGAAGTGTATGACCTTATCGGAGCCGTCCTTGCACCTGACGGTGTATGTCCTAGGCCAGCTCTCGCCAACAGGATACTTCTCCAGGTCCTCGAACCACGCTCTGATAACCTGTTTGCGGTACGCATCATCAGGACACGCCATTCTGAGCCACGTCCTACCATTGGGGACTTCCTCACGCTCGTACCCGAAAAACTCCGTGAACTTGGGATTGATGTACTGAATCGTACCGTCCTGTTGCATCATGACAATACCGAGGGGAGTATTGTCCGCCAGGCTCTGAAATCTCTGCTTTTCCAGCAACCCCCCTTCTTCCGCGCGACGGCGCTCGGCCATCTCTTCTGTGAGTCGGCTGTTGGCAGCCAGGAGTTCGGCTGTTCGCTGCTGAACTCGCTGCTCCAGTTCGTCCCGCGCCGCCCTCAGCGAATCGATGAGTTCTGTCTGTCGCAACCTCAGACTGATCGAATCCGTTATCAGGCGGTGAATGCCGCTCCCTAGCCTCATCAGGACAAGGACATACGTCGTACCGATCAATCCTAACATCATGAGAACTGGAATACCCGAAACGACCAGTCGACCTAGCAGCGGGACGAGAATCAAGAGAATTGAGCTTACGTAGGCTTCCTTGACGGGTGCGTAACTTACAGCTGCCGCGGCAGCTGCCGCGGCCAGAAATACGGCGATTGCGCACTGATGCAAAATGCTGTATGGCGGCCAGAGCCATATGGCCGCGAGACCCCAGAACAAACCCGATCCTGCCGATCCAAGCACGAACGCGCGTCCCCACCATTCCGCATTGTCAGGTTGTGGCTTTTCTTTGAAGTACCTCGATACGAGAAGCTGGCGCGCCACCAGTAAGCACAAAAACGCTGTTAGCCATGTAAACGACTTCCACTGCGGCATGTGCGACCAAAGCACGGCCACCAGAATAATGGAGCCCGCCAGCGCCGCGTACATGCCCGTGCGCGCCTGGGCATAGAGCTGCTCGATCTGACCAGCCTTCACCAGGACCATGCGAGTGTCTCTGAGCCCCTCCAGCGAGGCCTCAGAATACTGCTCCTCAGTCACTTGTTCTCCTCATGCGGTCTCTCCAATGGATCCTCTGTCCGGGCGCGTGCGAGGGTGTTGATCAGAGCCGTCTCTCGTGTGAGGCAGGGATACTGATCCAGGAGATCTTATATCGCGCTATTTCCCTTCAGGATTCTATCGCGTCCGGATAGATGCGGAACACGTCGATATCTTTGTCAAAACCCTTGAGTCTGACCCGATCTGGGCCTTCGCACTCCACTTCCTGCTGAAGAAGATTCCTAGTTCTCGCGGTCATGATAATCCCACCGGCCGGCGCTATGGCCTGGAGTCTCTCGGCAACCTGAACGGTTTGTCCCACCACGGTATATTCCACTCGCCGTTGAGAGCCCAGATCGCCGACCACGACCGGGCCGGTGCCGATCCCGATGCGGATTTCGATTCCGCTTGCGAATTCCTTGATTCCGGAGCCGGCATATCGTTGATTCAGCTTGATCATTTCGCGCTGCATATCCATGGCTGCAAGCACGGCCGACTCTGCGTGGTTCTCCAGGGCAATGGGTTCCCCAAAGAAAGCCTGAAGGCCATCTCCGAGGAATTTGTCGATGGTCCCCTCATGCTCAAAGACCGCTCGCGCCATAACTTCGAAGAAATCACTCAGGAAACCGTGCACGTATTCTACGTCCACCGTTTCCGCCACAGTTGCGAAGCCTTCAATTTGAGCTACCACGACGGTCAGCTCCTTACGCTTCGCGGCGATGTCCAGCTCTTTGCCGCCCTCGAGCAGCTTGGTGACCAGTTTCGGGTTCAAGTATCGTTCCATGACCCGCGCTGCTCTGGCAGCTCTCAATTCGATAGAGACCGCGCGCACCACTAGCGACATTGCAGCAGCTGGAAGGAAGATAATGAATGCTTCGGCCAAGGGGACTTCCCAGGCTTGAAACACAAAACAGGCTGCAACAGCTGCCAGCGCCAGCACACAGATGAGTACGGCTACGAGGGCTCCGATCCTCCACCGTACCTTTGCCGCTATCACTGAAAAGATTATCGTCAGCAGAACTGCACCGCCAAGAATCCAAGGGGCGGCAGGGATCTGGACAATGAATGCTTCGTTGAGAACCGTGTTCAGCATGTGAGAATGAATTCGGCTCAACGGCGTCTCGACCGAGACCGGCGTCACGCCCACGTCCGTGTTGCCGGTAGCTGTGAAGCCCACGATGACAACCTTGTTCGCGTACCGGGCCTTCCGCGACGGATCGGGCTTCTCTGCGAGCAGGTCCACGACCGAATAGTGAGGAAAGCTTTCCCATGCCTCGCCCCAGCGTACCAGCATCATTCCCTTGGGATCCAACGGGATTCGCCGGCGCTGGAAATCCGTGTCGAACACTATTTCTCCGGCATCCGTTACGCTGATTCGCTTCGGATCCAGTTTCCAGATCGCTTTGAGAACTGCCAAGCTCAGACAAGGCACGTAGCGTTCCTCGAGCTTCACCAGAATCGGCACTCTGCGATGGACCCCGTCTCGGTCGGGACTGACCTTCACATGACCGACCTCTCGAGCATCAGCGATTACTCCAGGCAGTGGGACATACGAGTCCTTCAGCCGCACTACTCGTGGGAGCACAGGCGTTTCCGGAAGCTTCACTGTCCACGATTTGTCGTATAGCGCGTCGGCACGGGTGGAATTCTGATCCAGTTTGAGCTCTTGGGCCGGATCATAGGAGATGCCAAGCCCCGTAGCCGCGATCACGTTCCCGGCCTTTTTCATGGACTCGCATAGGGCTTGGTTTCCTTCGGGACTTTTTCCCGGCGAACAGTAGAGAATGTCGAAGGCTACGACCGATGCGCCGAATTCCGCGAGCTTATCTACGATCTTGGCGCTCAGGCCGCGATCCCACGGCCACGGGCCGTATTTCATGATGGCTTCGTCATCCACATCTAGATGCACGATGGACCGATGGTATGCCGGAGGGGGGACTCGGCTCAACTTGAGATCGTAGATCTTCAGGTTGAGCGTTTCGGGAACCTCAGGATAGTAGTAAACCAGCGCCAAGGCCACCAGGCACCAAACCACGCCCGTGGCGGCAGTGAAGAACCATCCGGTGGGTGTGCCGTGCACCACCTTTGGGCGCTCTTTCGGAGGGCGTATTTCCTCGGGTTCCCTTGGCGGCGGGAGAGGTGGAGGTTCCGGGAGTTCTTCCTCCTTCACAGGCTCTGGCTCAGGCTCACGTTCAGGCGAAGGTTTGGGCTGGGGAGCCGCGACTGCAGGCGCTTCGACTTTGGCGCCTTGCAGGGCTTCAATGGACTCGGGCTGGAGGAGCTGCGTTGCATGTATCTCAGGAAGTTCCTTGGCTACGGGCGCTTCGGCATCGCGCTTGAGCGGCGCACGGAAATCGATCTCCGGCTGCGACAGCGCGCCCATCTGCACAAGCTTCTTGAGCAGAGCTCTGAGTTGCGGCCGGGTGACCCCGTACTTGAGCATCAGGCCTGCGTCATCCACACCCGCACGGATGTCGTGGACCAGTTGCTTTGCGCTTATTTGTCGCGTGGACATGTACGACCCCCGAAAATTGGGCCCCCGTGAGTATATCAGTTCCGGGACAGTTTGGAACTCGATTTCTTGGTCTTGTTACCGTTGAGTGTCTGAATTTGGCGCTAACTACAAGATCGAGATCCGACCGTTCCTAGCTGTAGCCTTGACGCGGTCTCTCCTCATGTGGCATAGAATTTTACCATAGAACAGGCACATCACCTTGCGAGATCGGTTTGGTGGTACTTGCGCGCCCAGAGAAATTGGGGGGGAACCCTCTCAGCATCTTCCGAAACTAACTACAAGCCCTGACCGCGCACTCAGAAACAAGTGGAACCCCACCCTGCTCGCGTCTTTCCGCGGGCCGCGAGCGATGGAGAAATTGTGATGACGCGAGAGCAAGCTCTTCAAGCCTTGGGACTTGCTTCAGGCGCGCTCCCTTCCAAAATAGAAGCCGCGTACAAGGAAAAGCGAAAGAAAGTGATGGCGGACATTCGAGCTGCCGAAACACAGGACGTCAAGGTCCGGCTTCGCAGGGATTTGGACCTGTTGGAAGCTTTGCGACGGATCGCGCTGCAAGTGGAGGCACATCCGGAGGTTCCTTCAGACCGGACATTTGCGGCGGAAGCGGCTTTCCGAGTAACTCCTCCCGTTGCTCGTGCATCTCCTCCGGCCCCGGGAACGCCCCCGGACCAGAGCCCGGCCCATGCTGAAGAACCTTCCGCAGGCTGGGAACAAACGAGGCTGGATAGTGACCGTCCTGCTTCGGACCAGCGACCTGCCACCAAGTCTCCAATAGATCGACTGGAGATAGGCCAGATACTTATGGATAGGTACGAGGTGCTCGACCTGCTCGGAGTAGGGGGAATGGGCGCGGTCTACAGAGCGTACGATCAAAACCTGGGTAAGCAAATCGCGATCAAGGTCTTGCTCCCGCACTTCTTGGACAATTCAGTGGCTCGGGAGCGATTTTTCCTGGAGGCGAAGATCTCGGTAGCCTTGAGCCATCCTAATATCGTGAATGTTTTTGATCTTCAGAGAGAGGGAACCTTCTATTTCCTCGCCATGGAACTCCTGGAAGGACATTCGCTCCGTGAAGAAATGAAGAAGCGAAGGTTACAGAAGAACCGTTTCAGTATCCCGGAAATTATGCAGGTCGCTAAATCGATTTGCGATGCCCTGTCGTACGCTCACCAGTATAGTGTGCATCGAGATGTGAAGCCGGAGAACGTGTGGCTGTGCAAAGATGGAACTATCAAGCTCATGGACTTCGGCATCGCTCGCATGCTTGATTCCGACCGCGTCACGATGACCATGGCAGGAACCGGCACCGCGTACTACATGGCGCCCGAGCAACTCAAGGGAGCCAAGGACTTGGACCATCGGGCCGATCAGTATTCCGTCGCTGTGATGCTGTACGAAATGCTCACGGGCGACGTACCCACGGGACGCATGGAATCGGCTCGAAATCTCCGAAACGATACACCCAAGAAGATGTCCGCTGCTCTGGACCAAGCCCTGTCGGTGAAGGCGACCGACCGATTTCCCTCAATGGATCAGTTCCTCCAGGCATTCTCCTCCGGCGATCCCTCCTGGAGGAAACTGATGGACGTCTGGGTGCTGTCAGGGTTCGTTCTTCATGCCGGTTGGCAGGGATTCTGAACTTACCCCTTATTTGGCTTTGCGCTGAGCGGCCAAGCCTTCGTTGGCACAAAACTCCACAAACGGCTTGATGCGGGCGTCAGCGCTCTTGTCGTCCCAATAAAACCAGAACGGCAGAACCAGCGGGTACGTCCTATCCGCGCATGTTTGCAGGGACGGCAAGACAGCCGGGGTCTTGTCATCCAGCTTTACCGCGATGGCCTTGACCTCGGGGTTGAGCCTCATGACCGGACAAATCCCGATGGGCAGGTCCGTCGCAGCCGAGCACACCTTGACGATAGCGTGCCACGTCTCAGCCATTACCACTCGCGAACCAAAGGCCTCGTTATGGAGAGCCGCCTCCCGGAAGAAGACCGCTCCGCCGGATTCCGGCACTCTTCTACTGAGCGCGCGTATGGGCTCCGCGGGACCGCCCACGTCCTGCCAATTGGTAAACTGGCCGGTGTAGATCTTCTTGAGCTGCTCGATAGTCAGCTCACTCACCGGATTACGCGGGTGAGTAATCACTGCCAATCCAGCGTATCCGATGAGCTTTGTCTCCAGCTTCAGCCCTTTTTCTGCCGCCTTCTTTTGCTCGTCCGGCAGGACCACGCGGCTGGCCATAGCCACATCCGTGTGTTTGTCGAAGAGCGCTTCGAAGCCCTTGCCTGCGCTGGAACCCTGCACCACGATCAATGCAGTCGGGTTAGATTTAGTGAACTCGTTAGCCCAAAGCTGCACTTGATCCGAAGCCATTGCCGCGCCCGATACTCTTAATGCAGTCTTGGTCGTTTCCTGGGCTTCCGATACGGATGTTAGTCCCACCAGCCCTAGAGCCAATATCATGCAACAAACTATCTGCACGTTACATTTGATAGTCGTCACGGGTGTCCCTCCGCAATTCTCCTATGGTCTACCGAGACGATAGACGCTTTCCCAGGCACCTTAGTTTGTGTATTCTCGCGCCCTCACTTCCACATCTATGCTTCATTTGCACTCTGTGGCCCTGTTTCTGCTATGCCGGCTTGTCGGGATGCAACTATTGTGCCGAGCTATATTGATAGGCTGAATTTGCCAATGTGGCGCTCTCAGCCTCGGATCCGCACTCATTCCGGTATTTCTTCGCCCCACTCAGAACGCTATGTGTCAGCTTTTTTTACAGTGTGTATAGAACGGAAGTAGGTAGGGTGGTGCCGTAGCTAAAGTGATTGCCACATTTCTTGACTCATTCCGGCACGCAAGACAGGTTCGTCCCGAATGGCCAATCGGGCTCCACGAAATCGCGGGTGAATTCCAGGAGACGAAGTCGTTTCCCATCCTTCTTCAGGATTTTGGCTCGGACTCCCCGCGCCGCGATCTCTTATCAAGGATGCGTTTGATGGCAGCGGAGAGCTCCTCCGCGGTCACCGGCTTGTGGAGGATGGTGTCCACGCCGCTTTCGGCAAGTTCCTGGGGCGCATCCAGCTCTTCTCCCCAACCCGAAAGCAACACAAAGGGTACCTTCTTGCCACCCTTTGAGCGATAGATCTCCTGCGCGGCTTCAGCCACCTGCAACCCAGTCATGTCCGGCATACCTTCATCACAAACTATTGCATCGACCGGCGCGCTTTTCAGCAATCGCAGAGCTTCTTCTCCTTTGAGCGCGGTAACCGCGTGGTGACCGAGCTGTTCCATCCCACCTTTGAGCATCTGGACAACCGATTCCGGGTCGTCTGCGATAAGGACGTTCAAGCCGCTTGTGACAGGCACCTCTTGTTCCGAATCCACAGTCTCGACCGTTTGTTCGGCCAGAGGAAGGACCACCGTAAACACGGAACCCTTCCCTTCCCCGCTCTGGACGGAGACGGTTCCATGATGCTTCCTGACTATGCCAAAACTCATCGCGAGACCCATTCCAGTGCCTCGCTGTCCCTTGGTGGTCCAAAACGGCTGAAAAACCTTTTGCAGGTTCTCGGGAGCAATACCGGTCCCGCTGTCAGCCAACTGAAATATCGCCTTACCGTTATCGCTGTGTGTCTTGACTTTGATTTCTCCGCCGTCAGGCATCGCCTCAGCCGCATTCTTGATGAGGTTCACAGCGACTTCGAGAAGTTCGCTCTCGGTCCCCAACACCAGGCACCCCGGTTCGAGCGCGTGGTTGACACGTACAGCGGCTCCTTTCCTCTCAGGATCTGCTTGCCACCAAGATTCACACAGACTGAGGGCTTGCCGTACAATCTCCGAGAGATCGAAGACCTTGGACGACTCGCCTAGCTGATCGCTTCGGAGTCGAGCGAAGTGCTGAAGCGCCTTTACCGCGGACATTCCCCTAATGCCGCTCTGGGCGATTCGCCCGAGGATCTCCTCTACCTGCTTTGACTCTCCCTTTTGCAGATGAGTTATGGCGGCCTGCGCGCCTCTCATAACAACATCGAGCAGGTTATTGAAACTTTGAGTCACGCCGGAAGCCAAATCCGCGATCGTGTTGAGACGTTCGGTCCGGATCATCTGATCTTCCGAACGCTGCCGGTGGAGCACGTCTCTGACGATGGCTTGAATGGCTGCATCATTGCCGAATCTTACCGAACGTGCGTGCAATTCCACGTCAAAGGTGGAACCGTCCTTGCGCTGGAGTCTGATATCGAACTTGACCGGCACCTCCTCGCCTCTGAGCCGGGCCAGCGCTCGCTGTCGAACCGTGAGTTGGTCATCCAAATGGCAGATCATCCAGTGGTCTACCCCGTCCAGCTCGCCCGGTTGATAACCGAGCATTTCGTAGAGGCGGGAATTGGCGAAGAGTATTTTGCCGCCCTTGTGCACGAAGATGCCGTCGAAGCTGTCCTCCAACAGACTACGATATCGCAGGTCGCTCTGCCGGAGGGATTCCTGGGCAGCTTCACGCTGAGTTATCTCTTCCTTCAGCCGGGTGCTTACCTTTTCCAGGTCGTCTCCGCGCTGGACCGCGCGTGTCTGAAGGTCGTCTCGGGCCTGTTTCAGCTCTTTCTGGTATTTCTTCTGGAGGAGCAACTGCCTCTTTTCAGGAGTCAGGTCCTCGATGAGTATCAATATGGACCTCTCATTTGCCAACCTGACCGATCTCATATGGATCCGGCCCCAGATCTTCTGAGCGCCCACTACGACAACCGCCTCGGTGAACTGGGGTGTGCGTTCTGCGAGAACTTGATCAAGCAGTGCTTCGATCTTGGACGCGTAGGCTGGGTATGGAAAGAGATCCGTAAGGAGCCGACCTTCCAGTTTCTCTGCTTCTTGTCCTTCAGCCGGTCGCCACGCCTCGTTCGCAAAGAAGACCCGTCGGGGACTCTCCACAAGGAGCGTCCGTGTCGGCAACGCGTTGAGCAGCTTCCCCAGCGAAGTGGCTTGGACTCCGCGCAAATCGAAACTGCCTGATTGCGTGACGTCCCCGCCGAATAGTTTGTCAAGGTCGATCGTTTCCGTGGGCGTGGGGCCGATGCGGCGAGCCTCTAGAGCCAATTCCGATAGATCGAGATCGATTTTCGATTGGTCCTTCTCAGTCATCCCTTGGAACCTGTTAGCGCTCTTCGTCTATCCCCTTTGTCCAGTTACGTCGAGCGCCCGACATGCGACATCCCAGGAGGAGGGTGCCTTCAAGATTGGCTCCAACCAGGTTTACATCGGTGAGAATAGATTCGAACAAATTTGCTCCGCTCAAGTCCGCGCCGAACAAATTCGCCCTGGTCAGGTTTGCCTCAGACAAGTCCGCGTTTACCAGTCGAGCCCACGCAAGGTTGGCACCGGTTAGATCCGCTTCCGAAAGATCTGCGCCGGTTAAGTCTGCTCCCCGGAGAGACGCCCCTTTAAGCTGCGCCGAGCTCAGCTTAGCATTCACAAATCGAGCGCCGTTGAGATTGGCTTGCGAAAGATCTGCTCCCGTAAGGTCGACGACGTTCATTACAGCACCTTCGAGCGTAACGCCCACCAAGTTGGCGTTGCTCAGGAAGGCTTGGGAAAGATTCTGGCCCGAAACCGCGGCCAGTTGCACGAGGGATCCGAAGCAATCAGCCCACCCTCGGAAAATGATCTCTCCGGTGAATCGGTGCGTTATTTCAAATTCCGAATCATACAGATCCGGTGACGATGCAGACTCAGTCCTCCGGGCCGCGCTGGAGGCCCGTCGTTGATCCAGCAACTCTCGCAGTTCCGCAGAGGACAGGCCGTATTTTTCCTGCAGAGCAGCTTCGGAAACGCCGCTCTTGAGATCTGCGAGGAGTTGCTCGGTCAGAAATTCAGTATGCTGCACTCGTCCGAGCCCCCCTTTCCTCTCAGACTCGGCAGGTTACGCTACACCCGGCCCGTAGGATAACAGTTCGAGAACAGATCGACAACTAAGAAATTAAGCGTCGTTGTGATCTTCCCAGACTACGATTGGACTGTTGCTTGCTCATCGTAGCTTCTTCTTGTCGACTTTTCCCACCACGGTAAGTGGGATCTGATCAACGAACTCGAGAATTTTTGGGACCTTGTACGGAGAGAGATTTTCACGAGCAAAAGAGACAATTTCTCCCTTGAGCGCATCGTGATCCCGGTCTTTGTGGCCGTCGCTAAGTTGCACCACCAGCTTCACCACTTCAGTTCCCGGGCGCTCGACGTTTGGCACACCGATGATCGCGCAAAATTCTATTGCCGGGTGCTCGTAGAGCTTCTCTTCCACCTCGCGGGAAAAGACCTTGAACCCGCCCACATTGAGCATATCCTTTGCCCGATCCACTATCGCAATGTACCCGTCTTCGTCCATGCGTGCCACATCCCCCGTGTGGAGCCAGACTTCTCCATCGTGCTCACGCAACGCGATCCGAGTCTCTTCCGGCTTATTCAGATATTCCTGCATGACTTGCGGCCCGTTCACGATCAATTCGCCTTCTTCCCCAACGGGAACCGGCTTCACGCCGTTTTCCAGGTCAACCAACCGTACCTTGGTGCTCGAAACCGGCAGACCTACAGTTCCAATCTTCTTGTTGCCAAAACGCGGGTTCATGGTCACGATGGGGCTTGTTTCAGTCATACCGTAGACTTCCATTACCTTGCCCGTACCAACGACCTCTTCCAGTTCCCGAATCGATTCCGCGGGGAATGGGGAGGCGCCGGAAAGGCAGTAGTTGAGTCTAGAGAAGTCGAGCTTGCGAAAACCCGGTTCCGCCAAGAGCATCATGTAAAGGGATGGGACGTTCACCAGCGTCGTCGGCTTATACTTGACCATCTCCTTTACCATATGCTTTGTGTCCCGTGGATTCGGTATCAAGACCTGAGCCGCGCCGATGCAGAGGCCCACTGCCCCCAAAGAGAGTCCTGCAAGATGGAAGAAGGGGAAACCTGAAAGGATCACGTCCGTGCCATATTCTGACTTCGACCACGTTTCGATTTGCACAAGGTTAGCGATCATGTTCCGGTGTGTAAGGACCGTGCCTTTGGGCACACCGGTAGTTCCGCCGGTATACTGAATTAGGCACCGGTCTTGCGGGGTGACTGTATAGGCCGGCGTAGCTGCGGGGTACTCGGCAAGCACTTCTCTGAACCAAAGCACCTCTTTTCCCGAAAGCGGCTTCACCTTCCCCTGGGGCACTTTCTTCAGCAACTTACCCAGGAAGCGCTTGATCGGCGAAAGGAAGTCTGCAATGCCCGTCACCACGACGATCTTGAGGTGAGGCAACTGATCGGCAACGGACAGGAGACGGTGCTCGAACAGAGCATCGAGAGTCACGAGAGCTCGCGCCTGGCTGTCGTTCAGTTGGTAGGCCAACTCCCGCGGCGTCATGAGCGGCGATACCCCGGTCGCAGCGCAACCGGCCTTGAGCACCCCTATGAACGCTATCACGTATTGCGGAATATTGGGGAGATGGATACCTACCACGTCTCCAGGCTTGCAACCGTTCTGAATCAAAGCCTGAGCGAAACGGTCGGCCATAGCCATGAGCTCGCGATAAGTGAGCGTCACACCGAGGAAATGGAGCGCGGGTTTGTCAGGGAATTGCTCAGCGACCCGGTCGAGCCTCTCTACCAGCGAGATCTCAGGGATATCTAAATCCGCAGGGACTCCCGGGTCGTAGCACTTCAGCCACGGCTTCTCGTTGTACGTCACGGCAACCTCCCCC
This sequence comes from Thermodesulfobacteriota bacterium, assembly GCA_049323095.1. Classification (GTDB taxonomy): domain Bacteria; phylum Desulfobacterota; class Desulfomonilia; order Desulfomonilales; family Desulfomonilaceae; genus VGSG01. The sequence goes on along the minus strand of JBMOME010000377.1, from coordinate 4,384 downwards.
CAATTGAGGCTAGTAAGAGCGTAAACCTTCCAAAAGCTATTCGGCTTTGAAACCGCTGCTAACGTAGGAGTTTCTTATCCACCTTTCCTGCTGCGGTCAAGGGTATTTCTCTGAACTCCACGAATTTCGGCACCTTGTACGGTGCGAACGATTCACGGGCAAACTTGAGTATCTCCTCCTTCACTGCTTCGTCAGGTTTGTCCGCATAAGCTGCGCTCTTTTGGATTACCAACTTGACCACCTCAGTCTCAGGTCTCTCGGGGTTCGGAGTGCCGAGAATCGCACACACGTCTATTGCCGGATGTTCGTAGAGCTTTTCCTCAAGCTCCCTGGGGAAGACCTTGAAGCCACCGACGCTGACCATATCCTTCTTTCGGTCTACGATGGTGATGTACCCGTCTTCATCCATGCGACCGATGTCTCCCGTGTGCATCCAGAGCTTGCCGTCATGCTCTCGGAGCGCAAGGCGCGTTTCTTCCGGCTTGTTGTGGTATTCCACCATGATCTGGGGACCGTGCGCGATAATTTCACCCTCTTCGCCAAGCGGAACCTCGTTTTCCCCTGTGGCGATGTCAACGAGTTTTACCTCGGTGGAAGCCACGGGAATCCCTACTGTCCCAATCTTTTTAGGGCCCTTACGGGGATTACTCGTGACCAGCACGCAGGTTTCAGTCATGCCGTAGACTTCGATCACCTTGCCCGCGCCGACCACCTCTTCGAATTGTCGGATACCTTCGGTAGGAAACGGCGCCGCGCCTGAAATACAGACTCCCAGGTCGGAGAAGTCCAACGCGCGAAATCCAGGCTCCTTGAGCAGCATGAGGTAAAGTGAAGGCACATTTGCCAGCCATTGAGGCCGGTACTTATTCATCTCCTTGACCATATGTTTGGTGTCGCGAGGATTAGGAATGAGCACCTGCGTGATGCCGTAAGCCAGACCGCACGTGGCGGTGAAGAGGCCCGCAATGTGGAACATGGGAAACGCAGAAAGGATCAGATCCTGACCCTTCTTAACCTGAAGCCATCCAAGCCACTGCTCCACATTGGTGAGCATGTTCCGATGCACGCAGACCGCGCCTTTGGGAACACCCGTCGTTCCACCCGTATATTGAACAAAGCATGGATCTTCGGGCGTCAATTGCACTTCCGGCGGCCGCGCAGGGTACTTGGCAAGCATCTCCATAAAGGGAAGCACTTTTCTTCCAGGCACAGGAGTTATCTTTCCGGTCGGCACTTTCTTGAGCCATTTGGCCACGACCTGCTTGATCTTGGGCAGGAAATCCAGAATTCCGGTGGGCAGCACCAGCTTTACATCAGGCGTCTGATCCACAATGCCCAGGTAGCGGTGCTGGAAGATGGCATCCATCACCACCAGAGCCTTAGCGCCGCTGTCTTTGAGCTGGTACGCAATTTCATTGGCTGTGAGCAGGGGCGAAATCCCGGTTACCGCACACCCCGCTTTCATTCCGCCCACCAGCGCAATGAGATACTGCGGACTATTTACAAAGCAGATCGCTACTACGTCCCCTTTGCCTATCCCGTGGTCCGCAAGGCACTGGGCGAAACGGTCCGCGTGGCCCAAGAGCTGATCGAAAGTCAACGTCACGCCGAGATAGTGGATCGCGGGTTTGCCGGCAAAAGCGCGGCGCATCTCCTCGAAGCAGGCCGGTAGAGACTCATGCTGGATCTCAACCTCAGACCTGACCCCTTCATCATACGATTTCAGCCAGATGCTCTTGTCGTAGACCATAACCACCCCCTCCAATGGCTGGTGCGGATTCCCCGCGTTGCACGGAACATCGATAACTTAATGGTGGCACTGCTCAGGAGAGCACTTCTACAGCTCGCCGCCGGCTCTCCTTGTGTCCAGATCCTCCTCCAACTTCTGGAGGACACTCTTCATAAGCGCGGACAGCGAGCGCAGTTCGTCCAAGGCGGCTTCAGGTCTCTCCTCCCTATTCTTGTGCCATAGAAGTTCCAGGTCTTGCCTGAGTCCCTGACCTACGTAGAACTTGATCAGTGCCTGATAGCCTGACATGCCCTTCAGCGGAGCGACCTTCTTCAGATCCTCGATGACATCCAACGGCATGCGGATAGTTATGGGCCGGGTTGGCCGGTCCTTAGTCGGTATCATTTTCTTTTTCATAGCGCTTCCGTTCTTGCGGAGTGGCTTCCCTAGCGGATACTATGCGCCAGGCTTCCTCTGTCTGCTCTACCGCTACCACGTAGAGAAGGCGCCCGCCTTTTGAATATCCTACGAAGGCCCAACGCTCTTGCTCAGCGACACTAGCGTTGAGCATTTCGTAGTATGGGTAAAAGAAGACCTCGCAAGCCTCTTCAAAGGAGACTCCGTGCTTCTTGAGATTCTCCTTCGCTTTCCGAGAATCCCAGGTAAACAGGCAGTCCTGGAGGATATACCGAACATTCTCACCCATACGGTATCCCTCTGTGCATACTTTGTCAATACAAAACGTGGTGCCACAGGTCTCTCCGCTAGGACGCCGTACACGACCCTGCACGAACGACCCTCGCGGGCTGGACACGTCTGTGGCCCATTTCTGTGAAGACGAACTTATGATTCGTTGCGACGCTGGTCGCCGTCAAAGTTGCGGAAAGAGTTGGTTCCCGAAATTCGAGCCGCTTCTTACAGTCCCATGAATTTTGCCGCGATCCCTTTCATGATTTCGTTGGTGCCGGCAAAAATCTGGGTAACCCTGATGTCACGCCAGGATCTGGCGATGGGGTATTCTTCGCAGTATCCGTAGCCTCCGTGAAGTTGCAGGCAGGTGTCGGCCACGCGAGAGGCCATTTCCGTGGTCCAGTACTTGGCCATGGAGACTTCCACCACGATGTTGCGGCCCTCCATATGATCCATGACGAGCTTTTCCATGAAGGTCCGGCCAAGCTTAGTCTCCGTGGCCATCTCGACGATCTTGAACTGGGAGTTCTGGAATTTTGAGATGGGTTTTCCGAAAGCAGTTCGCTCCTGACAATACTTAATCGTCATCTCCAGCATGAACTCAGCCGCGGGAACCACTGAAACCACAACCATGAGTCGTTCCTGCTGGAGCTTCTGCATCATCATCAAAAACCCGGCGCCTTTTTCGCCCAGACGGTTTTCCTTCGGGATTCGGCAGTCGTTGAAGAAAAGCTCCGCGGTGTCCTGGCTGTGCCAGCCGATCTTCTTGAGCTTCCGGCCCTTATCGAATCCCGGAGTGCCGGCCTCCACCAAGTATAGGCTGATCGCCCGATGGGGATCGGATTCTTTCGGGTCTCTTGCGGCAAGGATCAGCAGATCGCAGAGGATGCCGTTGGATATAAATGTCTTCTGGCCGTTTATGATCACATGGTCGCCGTCTTCCACCGCGGTGGTTCTCATGCCCGCGAGGTCGCTACCCGCGTTGGGTTCGGTCATGGCGATAGCGGTCACGATGTCTCCGGAGACGCATCCCGGGAGGTACTTCCTTTTGATGTCCTCGGAACCGAATGCCGTGATATACGGCACCACCACATCGCTGTGAAGCGGCGCGGCAAGCCCTGAATGACCGGTGCGAACCAGCTCCTCGCATAGAATTACCGAATAGAGAAAATCCGCTCCCAGGCCGCCGTATTCTTCGGGCACATCCATGCACAAGAAGCCGTTTTCGCCCATCTTTTTCCAGATGGCTCTGGGCACGATCCCAGCCTCTTCCCATTCATCCACGAACGGGGTCACTTCTCGTTCAAAAAACTTGCGGAGCGCTTCTCTGAAGATGCGGTGTTCTTCGGTGTATTTGATGATCTCCATAGGCTATCCTCAGCGTGTCTCTGACCTATCGAAATATTAATATCAGTGCGTTTTCAAACAACTAACTTGTGGATGGCGGCGGGCTGGGAATCTCCTTCACTTCGGACGACGCAAGGCCGTCGGACCTTCGTTCAGGAGATTCCCAGTCCGCCGCTTCGTTGAACGATTCCTTTTCGATTGGAATGGGATAGGAGTTACCTCCATTGTCATAGAAGACCAATCGCTGGGCCTTGCTCCACCTTGACTCGTCCATCGAACAATAGAAGGCCATGATGTCGCCCGGGTCGATTCGATGTTCGCCGTGAGGCATCACCGCTGTGACGCGTTCCGTGCCGGCTTCACTTTCCAGGTCGAAGTAGCTCGGCACGATCACAGGCCGATCTCCACCGTTGGTCACCAGTATTTCCAGATTCTGGTCGAACATCTTGAGTCCACAGCAGGTCTTGAACCCCAGAATCTCTTCCGTCGGTGAATTCATGATGAGGCGTATCTGAAGCATCTGTGAGGTAATCCGCGTTTGGTCTGTCCTCACTGACCCAGCGTGCCGCCGGGTCAGTGGCACCCTCGCGCTCTCGTCGGCCTTCTGGGTGCCACTGA
>JBMOME010000376.1:0-3201 GCA_049323095.1 Thermodesulfobacteriota bacterium | reverse complement strand
GGAACAAACGAACAGGGACTGGCATTGATGAAGCTTGCGGATCTACTTATTCTCGTAGTTACCTTCGGCTCGGCGGCAGTCGCGGTGGCCTTGCCCGTGCTTGGTACTCCGTTTCAGCCGTACATCCCGTTCTTCCTCATGATTATGCTCTTTCTCAGTTTCCTGAGAATTGATTTCCGCGCGCTTCTGAACATGTCGGCTGCCTCGTTGCTGAGGTTGGTTGCGCTCACCACGGTCAAGCTAGTCGCTCTCCCTGCCCTACTGTACTGGCTGACGCTGCTCGTGCTGCCGGAATACGCTGTCCCGGTGCTCCTCCTGACCGGCATCTCCACCGGTGTGGTCGGACCGTTCATCGCTGGTCTGGTTGGGGCTGAAATGGCCTTGGTCCTGCGCATGGTCATTGTGACGACCCTTCTGGTTCCGTTTACGCTTCCACCGCTGGTCAAGGTCCTTGCCGGCGCGGAAGTGGTCGTGCCTCTTGGGATGATGATACGGCTGCTTGTCGGGGTAATCTTTGTCCCGGTCCTGGTGGTACTCTTCCTGAGAAGATATTTCCCCAGGGTTCCCGAAAAGATCGCAGCACGTCAGTATCCTGTGTCGCTGTTCATGTTTGCGCTCATTAATTTTGGGGTGTTTTCAAAATACTCCGATTTTTTCTTTCAGCATCCGCTGGAGATCCTCCTCAGCATCGGGGTGGCGTACGTGGCCGCAGTGATCTATTACGTGACTGGGTTCGCGCTTTCCCCTGGGTTGAGTGTGCCGGAAAAGATGGCGGCCGCGGTGAGCTTCGGGGTGATGAACAACGTGCTGGTGATCGTCTTTGCTTCCCGTTTCTTTGGTCCTTTAGCCCCAACCCTTGCGACGATGTATATGTTCCCGTTCTTCACGATGATTATTCCTCTAAGGATGATAGGCGAAAGGTCCCGGACCAAGAGCGTGCTCCAGGGAGAATTGTCATGAAGTGGCGCGGACCTCGCGAAACATGGTTGGCGCTGATTCTGCTCGCGGTCGGTCTCGCATCAGTCGCGTGCGACAAAGCTCCTGCTCCGTACAAGGCCAGCCGACTCCTTATGGGGACCCTGGTCGAAATTACCGTCGTGGGGCACCCTGACAAGGCCCGGTCCGCCGCGGAAGCGGCATTTGAAGAAATCAAACGGGTCGAACGGCTGACCTCATTCCACCAGCCTTCCGCGCTGACGTCACTGAACGAACAGGCAGGTTTCGGTCCGGTTAAGACCGACCCGGAGCTGGCACGACTTGTGGAGGCGAGTCTCAAGATTGCCGCGCAGACCGGGGGCGCGTTCGATCCAACTGTCGGACCTCTTTCGCGGCTGTGGGGGTTTAGCGGCACCACCGAACCACGGTTGCCCACGCAAGCAGAGATCGATTCTGCGCTCTCCAAGGTTGGTTGGAAGCATGTGCGTGTCGACAGATCCGCTTCAACAGTTGACCTGCCCGAGAGCGGTATGTCCCTGGACCTGGGCGGCATAGCAAAAGGCTACGCGCTGAACCGAGCCGCCGCGGTGCTCAAAGAGATGGGGATCCGATCCGCATTGGTGAACGCGGGAGGCGATATCATTGCGATAGGCGAGAAGTCCTCGGGAAGGCCCTGGAGAATCGGAGTACAGGACCCCCGAGACCAGAAAGGGATTTTGGCCGTGGTCGAATTGAAGGACAGAGCCATCGTCACCTCGGGAGACTACGAACGGGTTTTCTTCATCAATGACGAGCGTTACCATCACATCCTTGACCCCAAGACAGGGTATCCTGCACGAGGCATGCAATCCGTCACCATCGTCTTTTCGGATGCTGTCATTGTGGACGGCCTGTCGGTGGCGGTGTTCGTGGCGGGACCGCAGAAGGGCATGGAGATGATCCAGTCCGTTCCCGGCGCGGCGGGTTTGCTGGTGGATGCCGCAGGTGAGCTCCACCTGTCTCCGGGAGCTGCCTCGCTCTTTGAGCTGAAGCGATGAATTCTTTTTGTTGATAGCGGGCCGCGAAAGGTGTAGAATGCGTCCTAATTCCGTGTGTGGATTGCGTTCATGAGTCGTTGTGTCAAACATCTTGTTCTGGTCCTTATCCTTATCTCTGTGTTCGCGCTCAGCGGGTGCCTGAGTTGCCTTCCTCAGTATGTGGCTCCTCCTCGCGGGCCCGTATCTGCATGTTACCCCACCGGCCATGACCCGTACATCCCCATGGATCACAACCCAAGCATCCTCAATCCTTGGGACATCTGGAGTTCGCTGGCTGCCCCCGCGCTTTACGGCCCACCACGGTAATAACCGCATCCCCAAAAGGAAGAGACCTAATTCCCTGCTTTCAAAGGTTATAGTTGCGAGCGGCAAAATTCCCTGCATGACCGAATGCTTACCAGGCAAGAAGAATTCACGTTGCCTGACGAAAGAGTGATGAGCTATGCTCCAGACATAGGTTTTTCCGGCAGCGCGCAAGGCTTTGCACCCATCCGGTCTTGTGGGTAGCCACAGTCGGCTTCTTTGGGTCGCAAGAAAGAAGTCGGGACCGCTCAGTGACCCCCAACAACTTCGAATTGGCAGGCTCACCGCATGATCTCGGCCGAGCGGCGGTTCCCAGGACAAGAACTGCACGCGCCCTTAACTTGGACGTTCAGCAGCAAGACTAACAGGAGAGAGTGATGGACCTAGTATTCGATGATCCTGTCAGAAATGAAGTATGGGAGGTCTTGAGATCACTTAACTACTGCTGGACAAAGGGTGACCCTGCAAAGCTCTCCGATTTCTTTCACAAAGATATGGTAGCGATAACCGCCACAGATAGAGATCGACTCGAAGGCAGAGAATCATGTGTCGCCAGTTGGGTAGACTTTGTACGGAAGACGAAAATACATCGTTGGATTGAGTTCGATCCCCAAATTCAATTATATGGAAATGCTGCGGTAGTGACCTACTACTTCGATATTGAATATGAAATGGAAGGCCATATTATCGGAATGGGTGGTCGAGATATGTTCGTCTTTGTAAAAGAAAATGGACGATGGTGGGCGGTTGCGAACCAGTTTTCTGCTTATCCGCAAAATGCCTGATTAGCCCTATGAGACAACTCTTCATACCAGTTCGCTTTCAAGCAAGTAACATCCGGTGCTTGGTTGAACAGTCCCGCGAAGCGCGGGATTGCCTTTCGATCTCGGGCCGGCAGAGCCTGCCCCGGACCAGATCCGGGGCA
>JBMOME010000375.1:0-27385 GCA_049323095.1 Thermodesulfobacteriota bacterium | reverse complement strand
AGACAGGAGGACGCAAGGCGATCATAACCCTTGCCATGGTCACATGCCTTGTCATGTCTGCCATACTCTCCGTCTACATTTATCAGCACTCCAGGCCGGCGTTTTTCACCATGCTCGGTCTGATTCCTGTTTGCCTAGCAGCCGAATGGGCTTACCGAAGAGCAACAGGACGAACCATCGCCACCAGGAACTAGCACTCCCAAGGACGGACGGGCTCCCGGTCGCCGCTGCTTGACCTATTCGCCTTTCCCTGCCCATCAACCGTAAGATGGGTAAGCCGGCTATATCATTGGTTCCGCAAAAAGGGTAAAATATTCACGCAGACGGCTCTGCCGTCTTGGCCAAATCGCCCGTGTAAACGCTCGTAGGTAGGAGAGATTCCTCCTTTGCGCATCCAACCCCAGGTCAACGAGGTCTCTCACAGATGAACGTTGCCGAATCGTCGGTCAGGTTCCCGATCACGGTGATCGTGCGGGTGCTCCTGGTGATCGTGTTCGGGTACGTGAGTTTGACCTTCTTGACGGTGGAGCTGAAACCCGAAACCGATCCTCCGGTTCTCGTAGTTGCCACTGCATTTCCCGGTGCCGCGCCGGAAGAAGTAGAAGGTGAGGTCACCACCCGCTTTGAAGAAGCGATAAGCGGGGTCTCCAACGTGCGGTACACATTCGGCTACGCTAACTACGGCCAATCATTCCTCGTGGTCTTTCTGGAACCCGGCGCCAACCTCGACCTGGCCGCGGCCGAACTTCAACGAAACATCGACAGAGTCACCGATCTGCCCAAGGAGGTGGAGAAGCCTCAGATATTCAAAGCCAGCGAGCGGGTAAACCTGCCGGTATATCAGTTCGCACTCACCGGGGATGTAGACCTGGTGACCATGTCGATCTGGGCAGAGAAAGAAATAGCTCCTGCGTTCAAGAGAATCCCCGGAGTCGGCGATTGTCAGTACGATGGCCACCGGAAGCGGGAAATGCGGGTCACCTTCGACCCGCAGAGGCTCAAGGCAAGGAATCTCACCGTCAGTCAAGTCAAGGAGTACATAGATCGGACCAATCTCAATCAGAGCGGGGGATACTTCATTGAGGGAGACCGGGAATGGACTGTTCGCACCGTGGGCGAACTGCTAAACGTTGAGCAATTCCGCGGGGTGATCATTTCCAAACCGGGTGAGCCTGTGGTGCGTCTGTCGGATGTGGCCAATTTGGAGGACAAGTACGAACGACCTGACTCGTATTGCCGAATCAACAAAACATCGGGGATCGTTTTTAATGTTTACGGCCAGGTTGGAGCTAACATAATCGATACCATCGACCGAGCCGATCGTCAACTGGCACTCGTGCAAAAGGAATTTGGCCCCCTCGGGGGAAAGTTCCACAAAATCTACGATCAGAGCACATACATCAGAGATGCAGTCAGCATCGTACGCGAATGCCTCATCGAAGCCGTAATCCTTGTGTTACTGGTCCTCTTTCTGTTCCTCCGGCGATGGCGCAGCATAGTGATTGTCGGGACATCGATTCCTGTTTCTATCATCGGAACATTCATTGGAATGTATCTTTTCGGGTACTCAATGAATGTGCTATCGCTCGCGGGGCTTGCGCTATCCATCGGCATGATCGTGGACGATGCAATCGTCGTTTTAGAGAACATCTACAGGCATCGATACGAGGAAGGTAAAGGGATCTTCGCGGCGTGCGTGGAAGGAACTCGTGAGGTCGGGGTAGCCGCGTTCATGTGCACACTCACCACCGCGGCCGTGTTCATGCCTGTATTGCTCCTCAAAGGAGAAATCGGCAAGCTTTTTGGCCCGGTTGCGTTTGTAATCTCCGTGGCGATCTTTGTCTCTCTGTTCGACGCGTTCACTGTCGTGCCCATGCTCGCTTCCCGGTGGATGAAGGAAGAACGAGAGCCTTCCGGAGCCCTCAAGAAAATCTTGGCGCCGCTTCAGCGGATCGATGTCCTAGGACGATCGGTGGCCAACTTCCTGCTGGCATCTCTTGAATACTTCCTGCAAGGCGCGGGCAGAAAGGCGTTGCTGATTCTGGTCGTCATAGTGCTGTTCTTTCTGTCGCATCTCATGCTCCCTGGAATGGGCTATCTCCCCACCGGCGGCACAAACTTAATACAAGTGCAGATAGAAGCCTTTGAGGGAACAAGCCTTGAGGAGAAGAGTCGCTTGATGTCCGTCCTGGAAGACCGATTTCGGGCTATCAAGGGCGTGAGACACATTGTGGCCATCCCCAACAGGCAGAGCCATCGCAACGTCATATTCCTGGTGTGCGACCGTGAAGAAGACAGCGGAGTGCCGATCCTGCAGATAGCCAAAGAAGCGCATGAAAAGTCAAGAGACATGCCCTTCCGTGGGGTGAATCCGGTTCAATTTCCCCTTTTCGGAAACGTGCACACAAGATCGAACCTTGTGGACATACGGGTCATGGGAACAAACTACACGGTGCTGGAGAAGCTCGTTGACCAAATCATGGAGCTTGGCAAGGAAGTACAAGGGGTGATCTTCAGGTACACCGATCTCGCCCTGAAGAAGCCTCAGGTGGAAGTGCGGGTGGATCACGAGCGGGCTGCTCACTTGGGATTTGAAGTGAAAGAGATCGCAGATGCAGTTGAAGCGGCCGTGGGCGGCCAGAAGACCAGATCCCAATACGATGTGGACGGCAGGTATTTCTACATCCGCGTGATGGGAGAAGAAAGCAGTGTGCAAGCGGTCGAGGACATTCGCCGGATTAATCTCACATCGCTGAGGAATCCTCATGTTCAGGTTCCGCTCACGACGGTTGCAAGTGTCGAGACGAGCTTTGGTCCGCTTCGGATAAGCCATTACAATGCCAAACGGAGCGCGCGGATCCAGTTTACCATTGAAGGCCGGCCCTTGGCGGACGTGTTTCAAGAGGTGAACTCAAAGATCAGCTCACTGGTGCCCTTCCCGCCTCGATACACCTTCTTGCCCTACGGAGCGGTCAACGAACTCAAAGCGCTCAAGGAGGCCTTACGATTTGTCTTTCCGCTGTCAGTGATAGTGGTTTACCTGCTGCTGGTGATGCAATTCCAGTCCTTTGTCAGGCCGCTTTCCATACTTCTTAGTGTTCCGCTCTCTATCATCGGCGCAAATGTGCTGGTCGGCGCCACCGGGGTCAGTTTTGACTCTTTCACCATGCTGGGATACGTGATGATGGTAGGACTGGTGGTCAAGAACGCAATTCTGTTAATCACGTATGCGGTGCAACTCATCGAGGAACAGGGTGTCGAACGTAACAAGGCTCTGGTACTGGCAAGCGCAAGGCGGATGCGCCCCATCTTCATGACTTCCATTGCCATGGTGCTGGGGATGCTTCCGCTTGCCGTGAAGGGCGGTGCAGGTTCGGAGATCTACAACGGGCTTGCCACAGCAGTGGTGGGCGGCCTCTCCATCGCAACGTTTTTTACGTTGATCTTCATCCCGGTGGTCTACACGATTCTGGACGATCTCAAAGTACGCTTCTGGAAGGTGCAGCCCGTCACCTTTGACGACGCTCCTACCTCCCCGCCGGAGAAGCGGCTTTGAGAACTTTGAGCGAGTGAATACGGGTTGCCCTGGGTGCGCACTCTTGATTTCGTGTAATGCGTCCCGGGCAGAGCAAAAACGAGGAAGCTAACATGACACGATTTCATCTCTCCTGTGGAGTGATGATAGCCCTGCTGATCCTGAGCGGATGCTCCGGAAAGAAGGAGACCAAGCCACAAGCCCCACCCACAAAAGTGGGAGTCGCATCTGTGGAGAGGGCCCCTATTGACAAAAGTCTCCATATTTCCGGTCCGTTACGTTTTACCGCGAACACGACCGTCTCTGCTGAGGTTGCGGCGCAAGTGAAGTCTATTCTGGTGCAGGACGGGCAGGCTGTTGAACAGGGACAGCTCCTCCTGGTCTTCGATGATATCACGATCAATGAAAATGCAATCCATGCCGCGTCCACACTTCAAAAGGACGAGGCCACCCTAGCATTTCTCAAGGGCGAGTACGAGAAAAACCTGAGGTTATTCGAGAAGGGCTCCGTTAGTCACACCGTGCACGACCAGAAGCTTTCGGAGCTCAAGGCAGCTTCTGCCCAGGTCGAAATGGATCGGGCAGTGCTGGCAAAAGCCATGGAAGACATGAAAAGGACCAGGGTAAAATCCCCGATCAAAGGTCGCATTTCCAAGCGCTTCGTGGAAAAGGGCGACTGGGTCACCGTTGGGGGCAAGCTCTTTCAAGTAAGCGATTACAGCAAGATCTATCTGGAAGCGCATTTGTCGGATGTGGATCTGGCTAAACTTGATCTTAAAGAGGTCTTCAAGAGCGGTCAGGACGCAGAAGTGTATGTGGATTCCTATCCTGGGCAGGTCTTTAACGGCCGACTCACGTATATCGAACCCGTGGCCAATGAACAGAAACTCTTTCAAGTTCGGATCTACATGGATAATCGTCAAATGACGCTCTTGCAGGGCATGTTCGCGCGCGGCCGTATCACATACGACACCCTAAAGGATGTGCTGCGCATACCCATTGCCGCTCTCCTCGACCAAATTCGGAATAATGAAAATAATAGTGTATTTGTTGTCGGTCCGGACAAGAAGGCCGCGTTAACCCGAATCAAGCTCGGAACCACCAACCGCCAGTCCGCTCAGGTGCTGGAAGGACTCAGCGAAGGACAACTCGTGGTCGTAAGGGGAAAAGAGATACTCACCTCCGGTCAGCTCATCGAGACGGAAACCCCTCAGAAAGCCGTCAGCGCCGATCAGGTAGGTCAAGAAGCCAGTTCGCGCTGAGAGGTAGTTGCAAAAGCGCTTGCATTTGAGCTTATGTAGATTCATACTCAATATACAGCAAGAGGCACATCCAGATTCGCCAAGAATTTCGGCCATCAAGGCCGATCACCAATCATGGGAGGAGAGACCGATGAAAAGGCTGAGCTATCTTCTTCTGATCGGGTTGGCTTGCTGGGGCTTTTTGGCAATCGGGGCGGATGATGTGGTCCAAGCAAAGGAGATTGCAATCATCTGGGACACCAAGTCGGCAATGCCGCAAAATGTGACCATGGGATTCCTGCCGCGACTCCGAGAACTAGCGCCTGATATCAAAGTCAATTTCTTCCGTGAGCTTAAGGACTTCGAAGAAGCCAAGAAGGTCTTCCATGAGTGTGAATCCAAGATGGATGGAGTTCTATTCCTCCGCTCGTCCGGGGCCGAGTACTTGGGCAAGATCAAGCCGAAGGTCCCGTGCTTCATAGGAGCCGCCAACAATCCGGTGGAACTGGGGACGATCAAGAACCTCAATGCCCCGGAAGGGATGGTCACCGGAGTAACGTATTACATACCGTATGCCCAGCGCTTCGACATCATACTGAGCCTCTTTCCCACCACGAAGAGTGTTGCGCTCCTGGTGGAAAAAGGCCACCCCAGCGGACCTATCGAACAGGCGGGAACATTGGCGGAGTGCAAGGCTCGCGGGATCACATACCGCGAAGTAGTTGCTTCCAGCCTCGACGAGTTGCTCCAGGAGGCCCGCTCTCTCGGCAAGGTCGACCTTGTCATCCTTTCCAACACTCGCCTCGTCATGGACAACGTGGTCAGTCTCTTGCCCATAACCAATCCTATGGGAACACCGATTTTCTCGTACGCGGACAGGCCGGTCAAAGCGGGTGCGGTGGCCGGCATCGCAGCAGACGACCGGAAGCTTGGCGCAATGCTCGCAGAATCGGTCGTAGACGTGTTGTTGAACGGCAAACCGATTTCTCAGGTGCCTGTGAAAATGGACCCAAATCCGAAACTCACTATCAATGAACCCATGATGTTGAGCCTGGGACTGAAATTCCCCGAATCCATCATGGCGAACGCTGCGATCGTGCGATAAGAAGTCCCACTGTGCGACCGGCTCATAATCTGCTGAATGTAGATTTGACGGCCTTATGTCGTCCGTAGCGAAGGAGATTGTCAGCGTTTAGCCGCTACCAGGTGGCTCTTTTCACCGCGCGTTGCCGCGGAAGTCCTCGTCGAGAAGGACCCTGCTCCGATCTACGTATGGGGAGGATTGGAGGGGAGATGAGTCTCCCCTCCAAATTATTGCGCAACGATGCGCTCCTGCTGCCGATCTCCGAGGCGAAGCTACGGAGTGCTCGCCGAGGCCGAGCACTTTCAAGATTCGTAGCGACCAGTTAGAGATGGAGGCTGAAATTACTCCTTAAACGTAATCGAGCGTAAGAAGTCCCTCATGTCTGCTTCCACTTTATCGTAGACTCCGTCTGTCGAATCGCAGATCACTTGAAGTCCCACTTGCTTGTGTCGCATATGTGCCACGAATACCTTGTGGACCACTCCCTTCACGTATTCACCTTCGTACCCGACCGAGTTCCGATAAGTGAGACTGCCGTCCTGGTACGTCATCACCTTTTTCACGTCCAATGGGATTTGCGTTCGTTTCCAGATGGAATACTTAATTACATCCAACGAATCCGGGACCTGCTCACAGATGATCGCTATAACGGGCCTTACGTTACGACCTTCAGCATCCTTGATCGGGTTGCATTCGAACATCAGGAGGTGCCCTTTGGAATCTTTGACCATTCCATTGTGCACGAGATTCCACTTGGAAGGATCAGGGGAAACAAACACAACCGTGGAGCCGAATGCGGTGAATGCTTCCTCAGCCTGCGCCACACACACGAATTGAAAGAAGAGTACCACAATCGCGGCGAATGTTTTCATAAGGCACCCCTCTGTAACGTGTCGTTTAACGTGATCGGCATAGTGTGCTGGCACTGGCTCAGGCTGCAACCTCGTCTTCGCTTCCGGAACGCGGCTTCACCTTCCGTTCGATCTCTGCCAGCTTCTTATCTTTGGCCACCTCAAGGTCGTACCTGGCCTGAAGGTTCATCCAAAACTCCGGACTCGTCCCGAAATATCGGGCCAATCGAAGAGCAGTATCTCCCGTAATGGAACGCCGCCCAGTAACGATTTCGTTTATCCGCCTCGGGTCTACGCCCAATGCCTCAGCAAGCTTGTTCTGGCTCAACCCAAGCGGCTTCATAAGGTCCTCAAGCAAGGTTTCGCCGGGATGAACCGGAGAGAGTATCTTCTTGCGCATAGCGTCACCTCTCAATGATAATCGCAGATCTCCACCTCGTACGCGTCGCCGTCCAGCCAGACAAAGCAGATTCGCCACTGATCGTTTATGCGAATGCTGTGCTGACCTTTCCGGTCTCCTTTGAGAGCCTCAAGTCTGTGACCGGGAAACACCTTCAAGTCCCGCAAGGACTTCGCCGCATCCAGGTGGCCCAACTTCCGTAGAGCGACAGATTGGATGCTCGGCGGGATCTTAGAATATTCCCGCTTGAACAGCTTCTCGGTCTCCTTTTCACGGAAGCCCTTTATCATGAGGATAGTGTATAGCGCTATACACAATAAAGCAAGTGAAAATGGAGGAGGACACGGGGCCGCCGGAAGTGTAGAGCTCAATGTTCCCTCGTGAGCCCAATTCCTTTCGACTTGGCATGTTTCCAGCGGCACTCGGCCAGGAGTAGTATCAAGACGAGCAATCTTCCAATAGGTCGATAAGGCGCGCGCGGTCGTCTCTCATAGCGGTACGGCTTCTTTGATCACATTGGGCCGAACATGCTCTCGAAGTCCCTTTTCCGGGACGACATCCACCGGAACTCCGAGCAGTTCCCGGAGTTCATAGAGGAGCCCCCCGAGGTCGAAAAGAGTGCGTCCCGGCTCCAGATCGACAAGGAAATCTATGTCGCTTTCCGGCCCAGCCTTACCCCGCGCCACGGACCCGAAGACTTGTACATTCTTGGCGCCGTATTTGGCCGCCATTCGCAATATGTCGTCGCGCCTTTCTCTGAGCGCATCATTGATAGCCATGACTGCTTCCCTTTCCATAGGACGCCTTCGGCCCTGATCGGTTCCACTCTTCTACCCTGGACCCACTCCACGGAATCCGAACACCCCGCCTTAGTAGTGGCGACAAGGCCATAAACTACGACACGCCGTGCGCATTGCGACACGATGATATCATTCAGTTAGCTGACGCTGCCAGTCTTGTCAGGACTTCCGTCATCTCCTCAGCTTGGATAGCAGATTGATTATCTCTATGTACAGCCAGATCAACGTGACCATGAGAGCGAATGCTGCGTACCATTCCATGTACCTGGGCATCTGCCGTCTGGCTCCGGTGTCGATGAGGTCGAAATCCAGCACCAGGTTCAGAGCCGCGATACACACTACTACCAGGCTGAAGCCGATCCCTATGATGCCTGAATCGTGGATATACGGAACTCTGAGGCCGAATATGCCCAGCACAAGAGAGATGAGGTATACGAGAAAGACTGCGCCTGTGGCCGCGATAACTCCTGCCCTGAAGCGCTCGGTGGGTTTGACCACTCCGGACGTGTACGCCAGGAGCATGACAAAGCAGGTGCCGAAGGTGAGCCCGACAGCCTGAATCACGATTCCCGGATATAATCGTTCCAAGCTCGCTGAAATTCCGCCTATAGCCAACCCTTCGAGCACTGCATAAATAGGCGCGGTGACCGGCGCCCACTCCATCTTGAAAACGGTCACCAGACACGCGATCAATCCGCCGATTAGCCCTATAATCATCCACAACGAAGCTGAGGCCGGGTCCCTCAGAAAAGCAAACCATGTCCACGCGGATCCGATCACTACGAGCCCCAACAGCGCAATTGCCCTGTTGATAGCCCCTTGAACCGTCATGGTTTCGCCGATGGCAGCCGTGCCCGCGACTTGCCCCCAGGTCTTCTCTCCAAATACGGGATTTGACGTCTTGAGTGCCATAGTCCCCCTCCTAGTAGAATGTGGAGTGCCTCATTTGCCGTGCGTGGCTGCGATCTTCTCGAACATGATCACAAGGCCTGTCGCAAGCGTATAGATTGAATCAATGATAAGATTGTCTTCTGCAGTGTCGTCGAAGAAAACGTTGAGCGATGAATCCATAGCGCCGTCCGGCTTCCAATAACAAAAGAGCATGGGCATTCCGGGCAAAGGATGCAAGACCACCGCGATGTCCGAATCAAAGGCATTGGGCGCGGGTTTGGCGTCGAAGATATGGATCATAATGTCAAACAGGTCCGTGTGAGTGTCCATCACTTGTTTCAATGGCTTTTCACAACGCTGTCCGAAAAGCCGAGCCCATGTGGCTCCATTCTTGAGCTCACGCATGGGAACCCAGTTTCCGGAAACGGGCTTCCCGGAGCACGATATCACATAATTGAGTAGCGGTATTGTGACCCATCCATGCACGTGGCAATCAGAGGTCACGTTCCCCTGAGAATCAACATGGAAGTCCTTGCCAAGGCACTTGATCGTTAGCTTGTCGCCCGAAAACAAAGCCCCCAGTCTCTCCGCGGAAGATTTCAGATCTATTTCGGCGATCTTCTGTTTCAAGAATCCTAGCGCCTCAGCTTGTTCCCGCTCCAATGTCCTGGAATCGGAATTCTGGACGCTAAAAGTCTCCAGCGTGGCCTTATCGATATGAGAGCAGTCCGCCAGACGGTTTTCGCCTTTGAATACAGCGGCTGCAAAAGCCAAGCACGTAGGAACTCCGCAGTCTTTGCAGTTCGTCCTTGGCAGTATCTTAAAGATCTCCATGGCATTTGATAGTTGCACCATTTCCCGCCCTCCAAACACTTAATCCGAATCTACCTGGATTCTCGAGGCACGCGCCACCGAAGCTGAGCAAATCGAGCATAGTCGCGATCCAGTGTGATCCATTCACAGCCCGACTCAATCGCAAGCGCAGCAAACCACGCATCCGGCGCCAAGTTGCCACGAGCATCAGCCTCAATGCAGAGCCGTGTGAAAATCTCCCAGTGTCGCGGGCCGGGCTGAATGACCACACAATGAGGTTGCCCAAGCAGTATGTTGCAGAACCGAAGCACCTCGTCCAAGCTGCTCGGCCTCACGTAGACCTTCGGGTGTGTGGTGACACGGATCACACCACTGAGAACGTGGGGAGACATGCCGTACCTGGCTTCGCCGTTCACCACGTTTCCCAGCCAAGCATAGCACATTTGGTGGTCAGGGCTGTCGAACCGAAATGCCTGCACAAGCACATTGACGTCCGGAAGGATCACAGCTTGCTCATCACCTCTTCCAGCTCGCAAGATCGGTTGAGGTCAATTCCCGGCAGTACTCCACCCGAGGCCTTGGACACCGGCAGCTCCACTCGGTCTCGCGAGCCCGGTTTTGGTTCGCTCAGGATAAGCGCCAGGCCTTCTTCTAGCAGGGAGGTTAAAGTACGACCTTCATGAGCAGCACGTTTCTTTGCTCGCTTGAGAAGCTCGTCATTGATTCTCACGGTAGTTCTCATACATCAAAGCATATCGGTCCTGCATCAGTATGTCAAGCGGTGGATCCCCAATCACGCATCAGTCGGCTTTTCGGGATTGTAGCTGGCCTGGCGCACCTGATATGCTTCGCTTTGCCTCCCCGGGCTTTTTCAGAGATCTTCAGGCTTGAGGCCGGTGCGCTTCGCTATCCTCGCAAGCATTCGAGGACCGATTTCATCACGATCGTGGAAAGCAAGAACCTAGTCAGGCCATTGCGGGCGGGATAAAACACGGTGTGACCCTGGAGCCAGCCGCTTGACCGACCAGCCGATATTCAGGAGCGCTGCAAGCACCTTACGTGCACTCGAAGACGGCCACTGACTCATGCTGACACGGCAAAAAGTTCGTCAAGTTCAGGAATTGCCTCGCCGTGGTCGAGCCGGTCTGCAATTGCTCTGAGCGCAAGAGCCTGAACTCGGTTGATAGCCTCCTGCCGCGTCCGGCCGTACACCATTACTCCAGGCAGCTCCGGCACTTCTGCTATCCAGCGACCGTCCGCCTCGCGTTCGGTTTCCACTCGCATGGCCATTCCTCCTTCCCGAAAAGTACCTTATTGAGGCTGCGAAGGCAAGAATTCATCCGTGCGACCCATGTTCCTGCATCGAGACAATCAACGCTGACCTATACGGAATCACATAGTACGGGAGAGCCGAACCTCGCGGCGCATCCGGTGCGGTCGATCTCCAATACCTCGGAGCAAGGAACTGAGGCCGCCCACGGTTATGGGGACAAGGATTCAAGCCAGCTCAACACCACATCGATACTCGCGGAGGGCACCCCCAGGTGATCAGCTGAAACGGTCACGAATCGACTCTTGGGATGATACGGAGCTTTGTCGAATATGTATTCCTTTGAAGGAGCAAAGGAATCGAGGCTTCCCACGACGAAAAGAATCGGTATAGGTGCCTTGATCGAAGCCGCGTTCCTGGGCATGACCGCTGGGCCTTCGGGATCCACCCAACTGAGGTAGACGTCAGGACGCACAACAATCTGAAACGCGCGGCCCATGTTTCCATCAGTGAATTGAACTGCTTGGCTCTTGTTGCCTTCGTCGACCATCTGTTTGGCCCTCTCCACATCCTTGGCCCGACGGTCACGCATCGGTGGCCGTTCCGGTGAATGTCCTGGAGCCAGGCAAATAAGTCCATTAATGTTCTTGCGAGTTGCCGCGTACCTGATCGCGGCATTGGCCCCCAAGCTTTGTCCTGCAACAATTATCTTCTTTGCTCCTTGCTTGCGGAGCTGATCACATGTCCGATCGATTTCACGCATCGCTCCATCCACAGTCGTCGCGTAAATGCGATCGCGAGACCAGGGCATGACCGGAGTGGAAACCGCATAACCCGCGCTTCTTAGCTTGCCCGCCAAACCGCCTATGACGGGCCCTGGCAGACCTTGCTTCCCGTGCATTAGCACGATCCCGACCTCGCTTGGGTCGGACGCAAATGCCGGCAGGATGAGAGTCAAGAAACCTAGAATCCCAAACGCAATACGGATGCGCTTCATAGAACGCCTCCCTTCCAAAGACAAAAGAGGTGATGCTCAAGGTCACCCCAATATAGCCCATTTCCCTCGAAGTGCGGAGCGAGTTGACAACCGCGGGCATAGTGAAAAACCTATGTGTATTACAACCGAAACGGTCTTCGTGCCAGGATGAAGGTGAATGGGCCCAGCACGAATGACCGGTGAGACGTTGGTGACCGTGACACGAAATCAAGAGAGCCCTGGCGATTACGTACGCTGAACACGGGCTCGTTTCATTAATCTCGAGAAAGGAGCTTGAAATGGCTATTTCAGAAAACAAAGAATTGGTACGGACATTTTTTGAGCGGGCGTTTGTCCAACATGACCTGGACTCGGCGGCCGAGTTGATCAGCGACGACTATTGTCTCCACGATCCGGCAAGACCTGATTTCCGTGGGGGGATTGATGCTTTCAAAGAGGTGCAAGGAGTCTATTTGCGAGCAATACGCGGCCACGCAGCGACCATCGACGACCAATTCGCGGAGGGTGACAGAGTGGTGACACGATGGACAGCGTCAGGCTGCCAAACGGATGATTTGCCGGGCATACCCAACAAGGGTGGATGCTTCAAGATCGGCGGGATAACCATCAGCCGAGTGCTGGACGGCAAGATCGTGGAAGAATGGCAAGACTGGGACACCCTGGGATTGGCAAGGCAACTCGGATCGAGCTAACCGGGCTGTCTCTCAAATTCCGGGACAGATGCGTTATGTCCGAGCCGGACATTGACTCATGACCGGCTCGGACACAAGAAGTTGCTGCGCCGAATGCCCAAAAGCATTCTTCGCCGGCAGTCATGTGCCGTGCCGCCGGAGATCTCAACTCCTTCAAATCACTCCGCGGACCGTCTCGCAGGCTTCGCGATTTTCCCTGAGTATCCGGCAACGATTTCCTGCCTTCGGAAGCAGTCTATCGTATGATCGTTCACCATTCCCGTTGCCTGCATGTGCGCGTAACATACCGTCGATCCAACAAACTTGAAGCCTCTTTCACGCAGGTCTTTGCTCAACGCATCCGACTCGGCGCTTGTGGCACGGTAATCTTCCAGCTTCCTGATTTCGTTCACGATTGGCTTTCCGCCGACAAATCTCCAGATGTAAGCGTCAAAGCTTCCGAATTCCCCCTGAATCTCTACAAATCGTTGAGCGTTATTGATTGCCGCGAGTAACTTGGCTCTGTTTCGAATAATTCCTGGATTCGCGAGAAGCTCTTGCATCTTCTGATCGTCATACCTTGCAACTGTTTCGGGGTCAAAGCCATCAAACGCGATGCGATAATTCTCTCGTTTTCGCAGCACCGTGTACCAACTCAGCCCGGCTTGAGCCCCTTCCAGGACGAGGAATTCGAATAAGAGCCGGTCGTCATGCACAGGGACGCCCCACTCTTTATCGTGATATTCCACGTAATCAGGCTTGGTGAGGTCCACCCAAGGGCAACGGCGAATTGTTTGCTTTCTCGGCATATTGGCTCCGCGAAACGGCGAACAATCCGAACCCAGGCAGGCGTCTCTACAACTTTCCTTCTACGTAAACCACCCTGTGCCCGAGCCGCCTTGATATTTCTTCAATGAACGATTCTTTCAAAGAAGGCCAATTCCAGAACTGGAAACCAAGGTAGCCGAATCCCCAAGGCGGTTCGTGTTGCCATTCGGTAATCGGGCGTACCCCACTGCACCCGGGGCAGCCTAGATTTCCAGGCCCTCTCTGATCGTACCATTCCGAGATGGCTTCGCTCCATTCGTCAGGCGGTTCGAAACGCAGGCCGCACCCAGAGCAAACCAGTTCAACGTTGCCCGGCATAGAGTTGAAAACGGTCCGCTCGGTAATGATGTCAAGGCCGTTCGTCCAAAGTTCCTGGAGATAATCGACTTCCTCATCCACTGCCTTCCCGTAGTTCGGGCCAGGCGGGTAACCCAGGTCACTACAGAGAACGTTATGTTTCATTTCGCTTCCGGTGATTCCTTCCGATATCAGCCAATCACGGATGGATGCCGCCAGGATCGGAGCTTCCTTCTCGGTAGCATCTTTATCGACTATGATCTGGAAGTAATCGCCCATTTCCCAACCTTCCTCAATAGCTCGACCCCTGGATATGCGCTTCGAAGTTGTACGAAGAAGACGTCGTCGTAAGCAAACCCATTACGTGTCTGTAGGCGTCTCATCCCATCTATTTGCTGGTGCGTAACCGCAGAGCCAATTGAGTGTGAAGTGACGCTCGATGGCGATAGACCGCACTTCGAACCATTCGTTTTCACTTAAATCGCGATAAGCTTTGCCACATGCAGGGAAATCCTCTTCTATACACGAAGGTATTCTCCCCTGGTCGGCCCCCCAGAGCGCAGTGAAGCGAATAACGTCGTCCCACGAATGAAATCCTATCGCTGCGAGCTTCTCGTCGGGTGGGGACTCCTCACCGAGTTCGATCAACTCGCGTTCTCGACTCCTCCAGTGCCAGAATTCGGCGATATCTCGAGCTCGGTCAATCTCCGCAGAAGGTCGCAAGCTCGCTGAGCCGATGAAATCGGCCACATCGTTCGCTGGAATGGTCTTGAGCAGGTCGTGGTCGGCCATCTTATCGTATGCCGGCAACTCAGCGAGCAAGCCCAGCGCCCACATCAGTGTCTGCACGCTCTCAACCCGCCATGACGCGCGAACCTGCTCTTCATGCGTCATCGTTACGATCGTCCGAGCCGCGTACCGTCGTTCCCGGGGAGAAAGATACCGCCAGAGCCCTTCAGCGCGAACACATTGCCAAAACCCTTTGTTTTCCTCCTCGGCATCGTGGGTGAACTTCTGCCGTCCATCCTCGTCCCAAGCCTCCAACCATACACTCAGAATATCGCGAGGCGGTGAAGCCAGTGCGCGAACCACCACATATTTGAGAATCACCAAGCGCCGAGCCGCGTTCTCTGCTGTCGGGCGTGAAGGTTGTTTGCTGGGTTCTTTGTCCTTGCGCTTCTTGATCTGCTTCATTTGTCTTCTCGGGCTCCGAACTCTGTTCCGCCGCACCCGCCCCGCCGTTTTGTTCAACAAACGCTAATGTGTTCTGACCTGTCAAGAAGAAACGCACTGCCGCCAATGGTTGCCTTGCCCGATGATGTGAAACAGTAAGGTTGGTTTGCTGCATCCGTAACTGTGACTGTTCCCATCCGCTGCCGCTAGCCCTTCATCAGCTTTTCTCTTATCCAACTAGGATTTCTGCGACAATCGAGCACGGCCATAACCAGGACTTCGTCTTCAAAGATCTTGTAGTAGACGGCGAACGGAAATCGCTTCGAGAGAAGTCGATAGTACCCGAAGACCAGAGGATGGATGCCCTCGAAATAACAAAGGGAGTCGATATCAGAGTAAAGGGAATTGAGAAAATAAGAACCAAGGCCGGGGGACTGTCGTTCGTAGAAGCGGTATCCTTCTTCGAGATCCTTCTCTGCGGCATCGAGGATCGTTACTCGCACGACGCCTTCCTTCTTATTCTGTCTTTAGCTTCTTCCCAACCGGAAACAGTCGCTTTTCCGGCCGTCAAGGCTTCCTCGCGATCTTTAAGGACTTGCTCATGCCAATCCGGTGATTCAAGGGTCTGCTCGTGTTTGGTCAGATCGTCCCAAATTGCTTCCATAAGATCGAGCTTCTGAGCAAGTGTCAGTTTCGATAGGGGAACATCAACTCGTTCCATAGGGTCTCCCTTCTTGAGCAATACACATCTCCAACCTCCAATCAGAGTGGCTCATGGGCCCGTAAGTGTCAAGCAATAGGAGGTCTTCTTCACCGGATAGCCTCTCTATGAGATGGGATGAGCAATCCGGGGCCACCATACCCAATTTGCGCTGAGGCGTGAGAATCAAGTAAGGTGTCCCCAGATTAAAAGTTCCTCGGCTTATACACGGCCCCCGTGCCGTTTTATGAGTCTTGCACGGGATAACTGCCAGACATCCAGACGCTGCTTTTTCCTTTCAGTGGAATAGGGAATGAGATGGGCACGGCAGGTTTACCGTTGTTCATGATAATTCTGAGGGGTTCCGAGCCTGTGCTGAACAGGTCAACATGTAGTTCCAAAATGTCCTGCCGCACTTTATTTGCGGGAACTCTGACGAAGTAGGTGAGGTAATCTGCAGGACGCATCCTTTGAATCATGAGGAACCTCACCTGACGCCCTTCTTCGTCATCAGTTACAACATGGACATTGATCGAAAGATCTCCGGTTCGTTGCTCTCGAGAGCCGTGGGGTCTCTGCTCTAGAATATCAATGTCGAGGTCTTGCAGATCAATGAGTGGAGGGTCCGAAGTCACCTTGATCCACACTTGCCAGTAAGGGTCATTGGTCCTGTTCGAAATCGTGAACTCACCAAACCCGCCCCTATCGGCACCTAAGAGAATAGCCCCAGGATTGACCCCTATGGCATTAATCTCCCGAGTCGACACCCGAGCCGGTCGCATACCCTCAATTTCAGCTAGGGAATCGGCCTCAGATTGATTCTTCCAATCCTTTAGAAGGTCAGCAGGGTACCTCTTCTCATCGTTGTCGATAAGCTTCGCGCAGTTCTGGCAAAGCCATATGCCATTTTCTATGGACTTTCGCTCTTCGGGAGACATTTCTGGGTGGTAGCGTGGCCCACCAGGGGACGCGGCACTAATATGGGCATCAACCCCGATGTTGATCGCCTTTGCTGGATCTGCCTGAGGCCCACTTGTCAACTGCCTGCATTGCGGATTCGAACAACGAAACCCGACCCGCCGTGGCAGTATTTCTTTGGCTTTCGCGTCGAATTCATCTCGCATTGTCTGTTCCCTGAGGCACACGAGGTTTAGCGAGAGAGGCCCCGTTTTCTCGTTAATCCAATATCCTGATCCATTGCGCAATTCGATTGTCCTGATTGGAGAAAGGACACACGCAAGACCCCTTTCCCTGCCAGTGGGGGCCCTTTGAGGGTTCTATATGCCAGCGCCAACAAAGACAGGGAAGTCGGAGCTTCCCAACTTCCCTGTCATTTCAGAGTATTATTTTGGCGTCCCCAACGGGATTTGAACCCGTGTCGCCGGCTTTTCTTCGCCTGATATTCAAAGCAGGGCATTGAACTCATCTACAGTAAGCCCGATCTCACGAATGATGGCTCGCAAGGTTCCTTTGGCCAACTCGTCATGGTCTGGCACGACGATCCGCCGGTGGGGGTAGCTCGATTGCCTCAGGACTATGTGGCTTCCTCTTTGGTGATCCTTCTCATAGCCGAGTTTCCTTAGTGCCCGAACGACCTCGCGGCCAGAGAGGTGAGGCAGCTTGGTCAAATAGCTACCTCGACTACTTCTTCGGCAATCGGCGGTGGAATGGGCTCATTGTGTGCAGCAAGACTCTCGAGGTAGGCGGCTATCGCCTCCTTGGCGTTTTCTACGGCCTCCTGCCGAGTGCGACCCTGAGTTACACATCCCGGCAAGGAGGGCACTTCCACTACGAAGACCCCATCTTCATCTTGTTCGATCAGGATTCGGTATTTCATTTTCTGCCTCGTCGATCCTGGCAAGGCCGGCAAACCGGCACGTCGTCGAAGCAATGCGTCAAGGAGAAATAGGGAAAGATTCAGACGAGGACGCCAAGGATTCTGAGTTTCCTCGTTCCTTCAATGCATGATTTTGGCGTCCCCAACGGGATTTGAACCCGTGTCGCCGGCGTGAAAGGCCGGTATCCTAGGCCAGGCTAGACGATGGGGACGCTGACCGAAAATCTATGTGCTTGCGAAACGCGAGGGACCTGATTCGGCTCTGTGGGCTGCCCGCATTTTCGCGCATCAACGCCGTTTGACTGGTGGGCCGTGCTGGACTCGAACCAGCGACTCTCTGCTTAAAAGGCAGATACTCTACCGCCTGAGTTAACGGCCCGCCACAGATCAGTCTCTATCGTAGTCGATCAGAATGACCTGTCAAGAGATCTGTGGATTCTATCGGGAAAACAGGGGATAGGTTCATTGCCCTGTTCATTGCACTCGCTTACAGTAAACGCTCTTCAGGCCATCTTCGTCCGCCCAATGCCTGAAGAGGAGCCTGCTCCCAACGAACTTTAGGACTTAATCACAGGCATTGCCGGTTTGTCAAGCCTCGATCCGGCTGGGGCAGGCCACTGCAAAGCATAAGAGCTATTGGAAGCGTTTCAGGGGAGACCCTTCAAATCCCCCTTAACCCCCCTTCATTAAGGGGGGATTGCGAGCTCCCCCTTTACTAAAGGGGGATACAGGGGGATTTTCCCGGGCACGTCCCCAAGAACTCTTACCCTTTGCAAGCGGTTCCAGCGCTTGCGGGGGATTGCTTCGTCCGCCTGATCACGTTCGAGGTCGTCGCTATAGCAGCAGAGATACGCTTGACTCCTGCAGGTCACGCAATGCTTCCTTCTGAATGAGTTTCAGACTTGATATGCAAGACCGGACGTGCCATGATTCCCCTTTCGGAAGAATAGAGGTTGCGCTGCGTAGCTTCCACGGCGGTTCATAATGCGGTCAGCTCATCCGCGTCTTAAAGGACTCACTATCATCCTCATCCTGTTTGGGACCGGCCTTGCGTTCACCGTTCTGCTGGAATCTTCCGGGCTGGATCTTGCCATCCCCTCGTTCTTTTTCGATCGCGACACAGGACACGGAGGCTGGCCGCATGGTCAGACCACGCTGTTTCGGCTGTTGTACGATTATGGGACGCTCCCGACCTGGCTTCTGGCATTTGCCGCGTGCTTGATCTTTTTCGCGACATTCAAGGGCTGGATCGCTCTGGATTACCGGAAGCCGTGCCTGGTCGTTGTACTCACTTTCGCGCTCGGCCCAGGCCTGATTGTGAACGGCCTTTTGAAGGAGTTCTGGGGCCGCCCTCGGCCTGCCGATCTCGCGATATTTGGTGGCTCATTCCAATATCATGCTGTGTGGCCGCCGGCAGGGCCAGGCAAGGGCAAGTCGTTTAGCTCCGGTCACGTGGCCACAGCTTTTGCACTGTGCTCCGGTGTCTCTTTCTACAGTTTGCACCCCTTCTTGTCAGGCGCAGCTTTGGTTGTGGGTTTGGGCTACGGGCTCTTGATGGGGCTGGCCAGGATCGCGCAGGGGGGGCATTTCCCGACAGACGTTCTCTGGTCCGGCGTGATCGTATTAAGTGTTCTCACCTGGCTGCATTTTCTGGTATTGCGAATACCGGACCAGTCAAGCCCGAGGAGGGAATGATCTCCCATGCCTGGCGTGGATTTGAAAACAGAGCGGCGCGATGAACGCGGCACGACAGCGCTTTCGGGGAGAAACGCGGCAGCAAAGCGCAGTATCCCTAGCGAAGCAAAGAAACGAGGGCTTCCACCGGGCACTCTTGTGCACATAGGTCATCCGAAAGAGGAAAAGACGCTCGTTTCTGTCCTGTCGTACGACGATGCCGGCTTGAAAGAGACTCACGACGTATCCCCTCAAGATATCCCCGGGCTTATTGCCGCGGATCGGGTAACCTGGGTCAAGGTTGAAGGAGTCCACGACGTGGATGTGGTTGAAAAGATCGGCACGATCTTCAACCTTCACCCTCTGGTGATGGAAGACATTGTCAACACACTGCACAGACCCAAGATTGAGGACTATGAGGGGGACCTATTTCTTGTCTTGAAGATGCTCTTCTTCGATCAACAGCACGTTCGGCTTCAGTCCGAACAGATAAGCCTTGTGTTAGGCAACGGCTGGCTCATTTCGTTTCACGAGGGCTCCCACGATCTGCTTTCGGTCGTAATTGACCGAATCGCGTCCGGCCGAGGACGCATTCGTAAGCAAAAAGCCGACTACCTTGCTTACGCGCTCCTCGATTGTATTGTGGACCACTATTTCCAAGTGATCGAAGATATTGACGAGGTCGTGGAGCAGGTGGAAGACCAGGTTCTGGTAGGGCCTCAGCCAAAGACCCTTGCCCGCCTTCAGCAGCTCAAACGCGCGGACCTGGTCTTGCGCAAATCCATATGGCCTCTGCGAGAGGTGATCGGCAGTCTCACCCGCGGAGAGTTCGCCCTGATCGCTGAAACCACAGTCCCGTACCTGCGGGACGTGTACGATCACACCATTCATGTCATTGACGCGGCCGAGTCCCTTAGGGACATACTTTCCGGCCTTCTGGACATCTACATAAGCAGCGTGGGCAATCGACTGAATCAGGTCATGAAGTTCCTCACCATGATTACCACCATTTTCATGCCCTTAGCGCTCCTCGCAGGAATCTATGGCATGAACTTCAAATACATGCCCGAACTCCAATGGCACTGGGGCTACCCTGCGGTTCTGATCGTCATGGTGGTGGCGGCTGCCACCATGGTGGTTTTATTCCGCCGCAAGGGATGGTTCTAGTTGGTGCTCAGGGGTCAAAACATATTGACAGGAAGGTTTTTCCCAGTCAGATACTGAGGGTGATTCCTCTCACCGGGGGAAACGTGCCGAAGAAACCGGAATCGGAAACCCCGACATCGATGGATGCAAGCAAGCGCTTGCGAGGAGCGGAAGCGGCCGACTTCGTCCGAGACGTGAAAGCGGGCATGGATGACGAGGCCTTGGCGGAAAAGTACGACCTCCGAGGCAAGGCTTTCCAGTCTCACAAGATTGCTGCGCTGAATCTGCTGGGTCAGCGCAAAGGCCTCAAGGCCGGCAAACCCTCTCTCAAGATTAGGTCCGGTGACGTGGTCAAAGACATCAGGGCGGGGCTGGACAACGAGGAGCTGAAGGAGAAATATCAGCTCAGCCCCCGCCAGCTGCAGAGCCTATTCAGAAAGATTATCGACGCAAAGCTCATGAGCCCCCTGGAGCTTGCCAGCAGGCTCAGTGTGACTCCCAGTCAGGTGAGTGATGTGATTTCGGACATACAGGACGCGATCAAGGAACTTGACTAAAATGTCCATTCAACGGACAAGATCAACTAACTCTGCGAAAAAAAAGAGGCAATCCTTAGGAGGATTGCCAGGAGGGTATGGTTGAGAATCATGTTGTTTGTGTAGACAACCCCTGGGAGTTTAGGTTCCCGGTTCCGAAAAAAAGTTGCCGCAAGTTGAGCGAGGTCTCTGCCCCCTCGCAAAGAGGTGTTCATTCATGAAGTTTATGCCTGAGTTGCCCATTCCACCGCATTTTGATCCGGAGAGAGTTGGCGAGGTCTGGCGTGTGCCGTACGAAGAACGTGCGATACAGGCCGAGGAATGGGCTCGGACTTACGACGTGCTTCCGGCTTATCAAGATCGGATGCGGATCTGTCTGCTGCTGGTGGACTGTCAGAATACGTTTTGCACCCCCGGATTCGAGCTTTTCGTGTCCGGGCGCTCAGGAATGGGCGCAGTTGAGGACAGTGTTCGGCTGTGCCGGTTCATCTACAGAAACCTGGGCTTACTCACTGAGATCAGTCCTACCATGGATACGCACCAGGCGGTCCAGATCTTTCACGCGTTCTTTTGGGTGAATGCGAAGGGCGAACACCCGAAGCCTTTGACCGTGATTTCTGTTGAAGACGTAGAACACGGCCTCTGGTCGGTCAACCCTGCCGTCACAGCAGGAACCGCACACCACACGCATCAGGAACTTCAGCAATATGTGCTCCACTATGTGCGCGAACTCGAGCGAGCAGGCAAATATGCGCTCACCATCTGGCCTTATCATGCCATGCTGGGCGGGATAGGCCACGCGTTGGTCTCCGCGGTTGAAGAAGCCATCTTTTTCCATAACATCGCTCGGAGCAGTCAGAGCTCTCTTGAGGTCAAAGGGGAGCACATGCTCACCGAGCATTACTCGGTGCTGCGTCCGGAGGTATTAAGAGACGAATCCGACAGGCCGATCGCTGAAAAGAACAGGTTCCTGATCGAGAAGCTCCTCGACTTTGACGCGGTCCTTATCGCGGGCCAAGCCAAAAGCCATTGCGTGGCTTGGACCATCGACGATCTGCTCAACGAAATCAGGGACAAAGAAGAAGCGCTCGCTCGGAAGGTCTACCTGTTGGAAGACTGCACTTCTCCCGTCGTAGTGCCCGGAGTTGTCGACTTCACCGCAGAGGCTGACGCGGCTTTCAGGCGCTTTTCCGAAGTTGGCATGCACCTGGTGAAATCCACTGACCCCATGGAGGAGTGGCTGATAAAGGATAGCTGAGCTGCCCGATTTGACCGGAACCGCCCAGCGGCACTTCCTGCTGCCCACTGACATCCGTGATTGGTGCCTACTGGAATCCCCATTTGTGCCGGTTGCTCATGTGGCCTATCGAGCTGTGTTTCAACTGGACATAAGACCGGGAATGCGTTAATCCTGGGGCAAAGCATCGCGCCCCCTCAAAGAGATGACATGTCCTATGAGACTCAGCTAGCCCAGTTCATCATCTCCGGTATCACGACAGGCAGCATCTACGCTCTGATCGCGCTCGGGTTCTGCATAATCCATAACGCCACGGGGATCGTAAACTTCGCTCAGGTGGACTTCGTCAGCCTGGGCGGCCTGATGATGTACACCCTGCTCCTTTCACTGGGTCTGCCGCTGGTTTTAGCCTTCGCGCTCGCGGTGCTGTCCGTAACCGCGGTCGGCGCTCTGGTAGAACGGCTGGCGATACGTCCGGCCCGATCCCGCGCCATCATTGTCCTCATATTCATCACCATCGGCGCTTCAATCTTTATGAGAGGCGGTTTCAAAGTCCTTTGGGGCAAGAATCAGATGGCGCTCCCGCACTTTTCCGGAGAAAGCCCTCTTTTGATTCTTGGGGCCGCCGTCCTTCCTCAGAGTTTGTGGATCTTGTTCATAACGCTCGCGGTCGTCGTGCTGCTCCACTTCTTTTTCACCCGTACGCGGATAGGCAAAGCCATTCGGGCCACATCGTACAATCCCAGAGCCGCGGCGTTGATGGGAGTAAACGTCAACCGCATGATACTGGTGTCCTTTGCTCTCAGTGGAGCTCTGGGAGCCGTGGCTGGGATTATCATCGTTCCAATTACCACTCTTTCGTATGAGATCGGTGTAATGCTCGGTCTCAAAGGTTTTGCCGCCGCAGTCCTGGGGGGTTACGGCAATAGCATCGGAGCAGTGATAGGCGGGCTGCTCCTGGGGGTTCTGGAGTCTTTGGGAGCCGGTTTGATTTCGTCCACATATAAGGATGTGATGGCATTTGCCATTCTGGTAACCGTCCTTTTCGTGAAGCCGAGCGGGCTGCTGGGCTATGGCGACATTGAGAGGCGCTAGTTGGCTCCGGAATTCCAAGCGAAGAAGCTTCCTGTAAGTTTGATTGCGCTCGCTGCGGCCATCGTCCTCTTTCCTGCTTTGACTCAGAACCCGTACTATTTGAATGTTGCTAATATAATTGGACTCAACACCATCGTTGTTGTGGGACTTAATCTCCTGATCGGGTACGCGGGCCAGATTTCTCTCGGTCATGCGGCCTTCTATGGGCTAGGCGCATACATTTCAGGTGTGCTGACCGTGACGTATAATATATCCCCGTGGATTGCGCTTGTCACGGCTGTTTGCGTTACTGCAGTGCTGGCTTTACTAATCGGCATACCCACTCTGAAACTGCACGGTCATTATCTGGTCATGGCGACCCTTGGGCTTAATCTGATAATCAACATCATTATGGTTCAATGGGACACCGTAACGGGAGGCCCATCAGGCTTTCCCGGAATTCCCTATTTGAGCATCGGGAACTGGAGCTTTGATTCCGACCTGAGAATGTATGGCCTGATCTGGGGAGTGGTCTTTGTGGCGATCGTTCTAGCTCTGAATCTGGTTCACTCACGACCGGGTCGAGCGTTGAGAGCTTTGCATGGGAGCGAGCTTGCTGCAAGTTGTTTCGGAGTGGACACCAAAAGCTACAAAGTAAAGGTTTTTGTTTTGAGTGCGATTTACGCGTCTCTCGCTGGGAGCCTGTATGCTCACTATCTCACGTTCATAAGTCCTAAGACTTTTGATATCTTCTTTTCCGTAGAGTTGGTCACTATGGTGATCGTAGGTGGAATGGGCAGTATATGGGGTGTTCTATTCGGTACGATTTTCTTGACGTCTCTGCCCAATGTATTGCACTTTTTTGACGAGTATAAGGATATTGTTTATGGCCTGATCCTTGTTCTCATTCTTATCTTTATGCCCCAGGGGGTCGGTGTAGCCATCAGGGAGAGGTGGTGGAGGAGAGGAGAGTTGGAACGTCAGGCCGCGCCTGCGCCCGTACCAGCCACCCGCAGCGAGCACGCCTTTGCGGGCAACCGAGCGTCAAGACCCTCGGCGACCACACATTCCGGTCCGATTCTTCAAATACAAAATGTTTCCCTCAACTTCGGTGGGCTGATGGCGCTGGCTGACGTGTCCTGCGACATACCCGAAGGCGCGATTACTGCCCTGATTGGGCCAAACGGCGCGGGCAAGACCACGATGATAAATGTCATCTCCGGTATTCACCGCCGTCATCGCGGCACAATTCGTTTCGGAGTAACGGACACTCGCGGGCTTAATCCCTACCAGATGGCCAAAATGGGGATGGCGAGAACCTTTCAAAATGTTGAGCTCTTCGATCATATGAGTGTGCTGGAAAATGTTATGGTAGGAATGCACGCCCGGACGCGTAATGAATTCGTGCATTCCATATTTCGCTTACCGGGCTTCACTCCGGAAGAGAGGCGCATCGAGCAGAAAGCTTGGGAAGCGCTCTTTTTTGTTGGTCTGGCATCGAAAGGATCCTTTCCCGCACACAGCCTTTCGTTTGGAGAACAAAGGCGCTTAGAGATGGCGCGGGCCCTGGTGGCAGCACCAAGACTCGTTCTGTTGGACGAGCCGGTCGCGGGCCTCAACATGACCGAATCACTTGAAATTGCACGACTTATCACGGACATCCGGTCTCATGGCATCTCGGTCTTGCTGGTAGAGCACGACATGAATGTGGTGATGAAGATCTCGGACAAGATTATTGTGCTCAACTTCGGTAACAAAATCGCTGAAGGACTACCGGATGAAATCCAGAGAAATGAGCAGGTCCTCACTGCTTACCTCGGGGGTGTGGCCTAAATGCTCGCGGTGCAGGACCTTGAGGCTTATTATCGAGGACATCAGGCGCTGAAAAGGGTCTCTCTGGAGGTGAACCAGGGCGAAATCGTTTGTCTGATCGGGGCAAACGGAGCGGGCAAGAGCACACTGCTCAACTGCATTTCAGGAGTGCACGCAGATCGAGCCGGCAAAATCCTCTTTGAGGGCGCGGATATTGCCTTTACCTCGTCGCAGGCTCGTGTGAAAATGGGCATTGTGCAAGTGCCCGAGAATCGGCAGCTCTTCGGCCCGCTCACCGTGGAAGAGAATCTTGAGATGGGAGCCTATCTCAGAGCGCCTCACATGAGCTCCACCGACCTGCAGAAAGAAATTCAAGCAGTTCTGGAGCGATTTCCCGCGCTCAGCTCTCGGCGAAAACAGCGCGCGGGCAGCCTTTCCGGAGGTGAGCAGCAGATGGTTGCAATGGGGCGAGGGCTCATGTCCAATCCTCGCTTGCTGTTGCTGGATGAACCATCGCTCGGACTGGCTCCGCTCCTGGTTCGAGAAGTATTTCGGACAGTTGAAGAGCTCCGGAACGAGGCAAGAACCATCCTGCTAGTCGAGCAGAATGCGCTGGGGGCCCTGGCCATTTCCCAAAGAGCTTATGTGCTTGAAACCGGACGAGTGACTTTGAACGGAACTGCTCGTGAACTCATGGAGAATGACGGAGTCCGATATGCGTTCCTCGGACATGATGTTCTTGATCGGCGATAAACAGACAGCTGCAAGCAAATCTTCTCTGCAAGGGAAGGAGGTGGAGGACACGGAATTGCCAAAGGTTTCTGCGCCTGCTTCCATCCGGAGCAACAGGCGTCATTTCTTGTGCCGGATACCAAGTGACCACGGGAACATAAGGAGATTGCCATGAAGAAACTCACCCCTTTCCTTCTGATAGGTTTCGTTGCGCTGCTCATTTCCCCTGCAATGGCCGCGGAGCCGATCAAGATAGGCGCGTTCTATTCTTTGTCAGGCCCTGCTGCTGCCATCGGGACTCCCACGAAACTCGTCACCGAAATGGTCGTTGAGAAGATTAACAAAGAAGGCGGAATCAATGGTCGCCCGATTGAGCTGGTCCTGGGCGACACCGAATCTGAACCGACCAAAGCTGTGATGGTGGCAAAGAAGTTCATCAATGTGGACAAGGTCGCCGCGATCATTGGGCCTGACCGCACCGATCTGGGTATGGCAGTCAAGAAGATGATTGAGGAAGCTGGGATCCCCACCTTCATGACCGTGGGAGGAGACCCTGTGATCATGGGTGGTGGGCCGTTGGGCA
This sequence comes from Thermodesulfobacteriota bacterium, assembly GCA_049323095.1. GTDB lineage: Bacteria > Desulfobacterota > Desulfomonilia > Desulfomonilales > Desulfomonilaceae > VGSG01. The sequence goes on along the minus strand of JBMOME010000375.1, from coordinate 1,203 downwards.
CCTTCAAGTGGGTGTTCAAATCGCCGCAGAGGAGCTCCGTTGCGGTGGAAAAGCTCTATGGATATTTGCAAAAGCAAAACCTGAAGAAGGTCGCGCTCATTACCGCTTCAGACGGCTTCGGTAAGGACGGCAAAGGCTGGCTTGATAAACTGGCTTCGAAATACGGCCTGACAATCGTCGCGGATGAGTCCTTCAATCCGAAAGATACGGACATGACTGCGCAGCTCACAAAGATCGCCGCGGCTACGCCTGACGCCATCGTGTGCTGGACCATAGGCCCCGCGGGTGCAATCGTGGCCAAGAACGTGAAGCAGCTGAACATAAAGAGCCCGCTCTTTCAGTGCCACGGTTTGCCCGACCCGAAATATGTCGAGCTAGCGGGCCCGGCCTCTGAGGGCAACATGATGCCGTCCACCAAACTGATGGCCTGGGAAGCGCTCCCTGACACCGATCCTCAGAAAAAGGTGATCAAGGATTTTGTCACCCTGTACAACGATGTGCACAAGATCAACAAACAGTTCCCGATCAACGCACATTCAGGCTATGCGTGGGACGCGATCTACATCGTAGCCAACGCCATGAAAAAGGCCGGAACCGACCCCGCGAAGCTGCGGGATGCCATCGAGCAAACCAAAGGTTATGTAGGAATCAGCGGAATATACAACCTGACCCCTGAAGATCACAACGGCCTGGGCACGGACTCCATGATCCTCGTGCGCATCGAAAACGGGAAGTGGAAACTCGTGCCGTAGAGCTGGTCCGTAATCCATGATGTGAGGGAAGCTGTGGCCGGGGAAATCCCTTCGGGATCTCCCCCTGAACCCGGAGCTGCGAAGCAAAGCTTGGTGGAGGGTTATACGAATTCGCTATTATTCTCGTAAGAATCGTGATGTCAGCCGTCATTGCGAGGACCCCGGACTCGATCCGGGGGACGAAGCAATCTCATCTTCGGTGGGACGGGCATCTTGCCCGTCATTCCGACTGACAGGCGAGACGCCTGTTCCACCAATGAGATTGCTTCGGGCTTGACGCCCTCGCAATTGTAGATGTTAGATAATTCGTGGACAAAGTACCTTAGGGAGAGGTAGTGAGTCCATGAGAATCAACAGCCAAGATCAGACGATAAAGAAGAACTACATCCAGAAGTACCGGTTTTTGATCGGGGAGTACGAGAAGGTCAAGGCCGGAGCGCACCCAAGCTAT
>JBMOME010000374.1:0-3269 GCA_049323095.1 Thermodesulfobacteriota bacterium | reverse complement strand
CCAGCCGATCTTCGAAAACTCTGCCGATTGACGTCAGATGCCCGGATTGTTAGCATGATTGCGGCAAAGTGTCAAAAGACCATGAAACCTTCGGAAAGCGATTCAAGAAAACGAGCAGCAGTATACGTGCTCGGATGCAAGGTCAACCAGGCTGAAGCCGCGGCCATGGGACGCATCCTCGAAGAGCGAGGTTACGTGGTGGATGGAACGGCAGGAGCGCCTGACCTGGTTCTTGTGAACACCTGCTGCGTAACCGCGCGGGCTGAAGCCAAATCCCGACGCATGATCAATCGATTGGCTCGGCGATTTCCTGCGGCTCGGCTCGTGGTGACGGGATGCCTCGCGGAAATCGATCCGTCAGTGGCGGAAAAGGTCTCGCAAGACCGGCTTGTCATGGGCACGTTCGAAAAGGACCATTTCGGAGAGTTCCTCGAACAGGAGACCAAGCTTGACCAAAGGGCTGCTCGGACACGCGCTGCGAAATCCGAGGAGTTCGGCGATCTCGGGCCTGCTGCGATTCCGGGAAGGGCCAGGGCTTTCCTCAAGGTTCAGGACGGCTGTTCCCAGCATTGCACGTACTGCATCGTGCCCCGAGCCAGAGGTGCGTCTCGCAGTCTGGCCGAAAAAAAGGTCGTTGAGCACGCAAAGAGCCTGGAAGCCTCAGGGTTCGTAGAAATCGTGCTCACCGGCGTGCATTTGGGCATGTACGGCCGAGATTTGTCTCCCGGCACGTTTCTTGAGGTGCTGCTGAAGCGACTTCTTGAAGGAACCCCCGAAGCTCGATTCAGGCTAAGCTCAATGGAACCGCAGGAGATCTCGGACGGGCTGGTTGCTCTGATGGCTGAACACCCACGGATCTGCCGTCATCTTCATATTCCGCTCCAGAGCGGTGATGACGCGATCTTGCAGCGCATGGCCCGACCGTACAGCGCTTCGCTGATCAAGGATCTGGTGCGGCGTATTCACGACATGATTCCCGATGCGTGTGTCGGCCTGGATGTTATGGTGGGCTTTCCTGGCGAGGATGACGAGTCTTTCCTCAAGACTCGCTGTCTGATCGACGAGCTGAAGCCCACGTATCTGCATGTGTTCCCGTTTTCGCCACGTCCCGGGACTCCTGCCGCGTCTTACAAGCCCCGCGTTCCCGCATCTATCGCTCAGAGCCGCGTGGATGACCTGAGAAGCCTATCCGCAACCTTCCGTCAAGCTTTCTATGAGCGATTCTTGGGGCAAACTCTGGAAGCAGTCGTAGAGTCCGAACCCGACGTTCGCTCCGGCTTTGTCAAAGCCCGAACCAGCAATTACATACCGGTTCTGGTCGAGCTGACTCCATCGGAGGTATTACCACCCCACTTTCCAGTGAAGCTTGAAGCGATCAGAAATGAAGAAGTAGTAGGCAGGGTAGTGTAATTGGGCTCATCCAACGGACAAAGTCCGAGCGTGGGACATGTCCTGCCTGGAAACAGGGCGCACCAGGTCAGCTTCGACAGTCACCACCGCCGCAGTGTGCCCATCCAAGGACGTAAATTCCACCTCGTACGCGGACCCATCGGCATACACATGCACGACAGCGCCCACATCCCCTGCTTCAAGACCTTCGCTCGGAATAGGCGCCTTCAAAACCACTCGTTCATGTTCTTCAATCGCCATGGCTTTATTCCTCTCTCGGATACGCGGTAATCAGCCGTGGGCGTTCCGTCCCGGTTTCTGTTATCCAGACGGTCCGCAGCAGCGCCGTTTGTCCGTTTGGAGCGTACAGCTCCCCGTCAACAATATACTTACTCCCATGGACTGATTCAACAACCTGAGTAACGCTGCCATCTCTCGCCACACGAAGCAGTGCTTCTGCCAAGACTTGCCACTCTCGGGGACGGAAGCCCAGCGACAAAAAGAAACGAGCCTTACCGGACCCTTCCGGATGTTTAAGATTCATCAGGTAATCGAGAATTTTCTGACGCTCAACTAGCGCTCTTGCCCCATTCGGCAGTCTCATGTCTCGTCATCCCTTGCGTCCCTGAGCATGCGGTATTTGGTGTCACAGAGTATGACGCTGTCGAGTCACTCATGCCCTTTCCAGTAGTTCTCCAATGGTATGTGTGACTGTCCGCGATCTTTTCTTGGGATGCAGTCTCGCTTTCAGCTCTTGGATGGCAATCGAAACCTCTCGCGCTCTGCCGCCGCGGATAGCATCTACGAGAGCAAGAAGCTCGTACAGGCGGGCATCCTTCTCAGCAGCCTGGGGGACCGCCTTGTGCAAAGGAGAGAAGGAATATCCTCGGACCGCGCCCCTGGCGTACGGCCATACCGGAGGATACTCGGCCGATTGAACAATCTGAGAAGCCAACGGGGGGGCCGCGTAGCTTGTGGGAATTCCACGGGTGAGACCGCCACGTTGCGGAGGGAAGACGTACTTAACACCATGAATGAGAAACTCCTCCACTGCTGCTCTTCGCGGCCTTTTCTTCACCGGGTCAAGAAGTTTGCACGCTATTGCTCGCTGAACGCTGCCGTACACGCCTGAAGGACTCATGGCGAGTTCTTCAGCGAGAGACGGATAAGACCACCGCCGTTCCCCGAGAGAAACCAACTTCAATACAACGACAATATCATGTGATTTTAAACTCATGGTATGATTTTATTCTCAATTCATGAACAACGCAAGTAATCCTTACTTCAATCTGTATTTATTGAATAAGCTATGTAGTTCTGCGGCGCACGATAGGTGTCTGAGGCAGAGGGACCTTTGGGGCCGAGGCTTCGACGCGGTGGCCTCGGAAAGAAAGCGGTCAACGCCCGGTAGCGACAGCCTATTGCGGCCCCAGTCAGGGAACGGTTTCGAATAGGAATTTTCCTGTATCGAGCTTGGGGACACGCTTTGACAGGTGTAGCATCTCTATGCCGACCACGTTGTTTTCCGCGTTGTAATCGACTATCACTCCTGGGGATACCTCTTCGGATTCCACAGCCGCGGATTCGTCATGGGTCAGGTACAGAGCGTCCGCCTCCAGGTCAATCTTCAGTTTCAGAGCCTGCCTCTCATATTTCGATCGAAGAAAAGCGGAGAAGACGCGACCTTCAGAAGAGGTGAGCGTGAGGGTCCGGCATCTGATCCCAGACACGTCCTTCCAGCATTCGTCCGGCTTTTTTCTTGTTCTTCCCGCCCCATTGCTTGAAAAAGAAAGGCACATTAGAGCCTAGACACTGGTCACGGATCTCGCTGACCCAGTCGGATGCCATCGGCCGTGCCCTGTAGCCCGACTCACTGCCAA
>JBMOME010000373.1:0-3307 GCA_049323095.1 Thermodesulfobacteriota bacterium | reverse complement strand
GCCGATCAGTTCAAAACGCTCCTGCATAAGCAGAAAACGCTCACGGACCGCTTTGCCGATCTGTGCAGCCCGTTCAGCCAGGCTGCTTTCCTCTATGAAATCCAGAACCGCTAGGGCAGCCCGACACGCGACCGGGTTGCCTCCGTAGGTTCCGCCGAGCCCACCGACGTGGGACGCGTCCATGATCTCTTCGCGGCCTACCAACGCAGCAAGAGGCAGCCCAGCAGCCAATGACTTGGCCACGACCATCAAATCGGGCTCCACCTTGTAGTGCTCCATTGCGAAGAGCTTGCCGGTTCGACAAATGCCGGTCTGAACCTCGTCCGCCACGAAGAGAATACCGTTGGAGCGACAGATGTCCGCAATGATGCGGAAGTACTCAAGAGGAGGGGCCACGAATCCGCCTTCGCCCAATACCGGCTCAAGCACTACCGCCGCGGTCTGCTCCGCTGCCACGTGTTCGATGAAAAAGTCCGCCAAGTAATGGGCACAGGCCACTCCACACGAGGGGTATGTCAGATTGAATGCGCAGCGGTAGCAGTACGCATACGGCATGCGGTAGATCTCAGGCGCAAAGGGCCCGTAGCCGAACTTGTATGGCTTCACCTTGCTCGTCATGGTCATGGCCAGCAGAGTACGCCCATGAAAAGCCCCTTCAGCCACGATCACTGCAGGACGTTTCGTATAATACCGTGCCGTCTTTACCGCATTCTCCACCGCTTCGGCCCCTGAGTTCACGAGGATTGCCTTCTTGGCAAAGTCCCCCGGCGTGATACGGTTCAAGCGCCTGCAAAGCTCTACGTACGGCTCGTACATGACGATATGGAAGCACGTGTGCAGGTAGCGCTCGGCCTGATCCTTCACCGCTGCCACCACCTTGTCGTTACAGTGACCTACGTTGACGACCCCAATACCGCCGGAGAAATCGACGTAACGCTTTCCTTCCACATCCCAGATTTCGGCGCCTTTTGCCCTGGAAGCAAACAAAGAAGTGACGTTAAAGGGCCCGGGGGGCACTTGAGCTTCACGTTGGCTCAGTAGGTCATCAGTGCCGGTTTTCGAAGTCATTTGTCTCAAATCCTATCGTTAACTGGTGAAACATGTTGACCCGAACAATTCGGGCACATGTTGGAGGTTTGTAGCAGTTCTCGAAAGCAAGCCTAGATTCACTTGTGGGTGCCGCTCTCAGGGCGATTTCGCATCTATGCCGGCGATAACTCCTGAGAACCCCTCTTCAACCAGTTCCATGGCCAGGGCGCGCGCACTGTGCCGCTCAAAGGAGAGCAGCAACCAGGTGTTGTGCTCCTCGTCACGAAACACCCGCTCCTCGCTAATCGCGATGCCCTTACGCCGCAAGAAGGTACGCAGACCGGCAGAAACATCGGGAGATTTCGACTTCAGAATCAGGTGGGAAAGGCTACCGGAGAGCGCTTCCTCGATCTCTTGGGGCAGCATACCTTCCATGAACAGACGTAAGAGCGAAATCTATGCCATGAGAGGACCGGCGTATGGGTCGGAGGGACCTGGTCGGGATAATATGCTGATACTACAGTGGAACTAACCGTCCGCCGAGCTGGGGGGGCATACGGGAACGAGCGGCACGAGGGCTGCCCTCTGTTGTCTGTTGATCCATTTATGGATCAACAGGTGAGCCGACTCTTCTCATTTGTACGGGACACTGTGCGGCGCGGGGGGCAGCGAGGATTTGATTCAAAATTGCATCTTGATGCAATATCGTGTCAAGAACCGCTTCACTTCAGCTTCCGAGCTAACGACGATTGACTCAAACCCAAATGACGCGCTGCCCGACGCTGCGATCCAAACCGTTTGAGCGCCTCCTGAATTATATCCAATTCCAGGGCCCGCAACCGATGACGGAGATCCATACCTTGCACCAACTCCGCCTCAAGCGGGCCCACGTCGTACGAGCGTACTTCGGAGGGCAAATCGTGCACTTCAATTTCCTGGCCCGCGCTCATGATCAACATGCGTTCCACGATATTCTCCAGTTCGCGCACATTGCCGGGAAACGGGTATTTCAAGAGCATATTCATGGCCTGGGGACTTATTTGTTTATATATGCGGTTCTCGTCACCTATCTTTTGGAGGAACGATCGGGTGAGATCTGCTATGTCCAGCGGTCGCTCGCGCAAAGGCGGGATATGAAGAGGTACCACGTGGAAACGATAAAACAAGTCATTCCGAAATCGCCTCGCGCCGACTTCTGCCGCGAGGTCCTTATTGGTGGCGCCAATTACGCGGGTATCTATTTCCTTTTCTGCAGAGCCGCCCACGGGCACAAAGCGGCGTTCATCCAGAAAACGCAGCAGCTTGACCTGTCCTTCTGGATTTATTTCCGAGATCTCGTCTAGGAAGAGCGTTCCTCCGCGCGCCAACTCCACCAGTCCCGGTTTTCCTCTAGAACCGGCACCGGTGAAAGCTCCTTTCGCGTATCCAAACATTTCCGACTCGAACAGCGAGCTTGGGATCGCCGCACAGTCCACCCGAATGAACGGGCCTTTGCTCCGGGCCGACTCCTTGTGGATCAGCTTTGCCAGCAATCCTTTTCCTACCCCGGTCTCGCCGGAGATCAGCACCGTAGAGTTGGTAGGCGCGACGCGCAGCGCCTGTTCGTACACGCCTTTCATGACTCGGCTACGGCAGATGACGTGGTTGGCTTCCAGTTCCTTGATCTGCTTGACAGAGAGCTCACTTCTGTAATGCTCCAACTGGGCCTGGCTCTCTTCAATTTCTCTACGCAAACGATCAAGCAGGGTAAGGTCCCGGTCGTTTATCACCACGAACGCGACCTCCCCGCGAGAGTCAAGGATCGGCACACCGGTCGCCAGCACAATCTTTCCGGTCTTCAGATGCTGCTGCATCGTTACCGTTGTCTTGCGCCGGAGCACTTGCAAGGTCACAGACTCTTCAAAATTGCCTTCTTTCAAAAGGTCGCTTACGTACCGGTTTTCCACTTGTTCTCGTGGCAGTCCCACCAGATTGAGCGCGGCCTGATTCACCTTGACCACTACCCCGCGATGGTCGCAGATCCAAAGGCCATCAAAGGAAGACTCCATTATGGCCTCCAACTGCGAAACCACCTCCCTGTACGGCGTGGGGAAGAGCGTCTGAACCTCTGCCTGGTCTGAGTCGAGGAGATAGCTGGTGACCAGTCGGACCTTCCCATCTGCGAAGAGAGGAAAATGATGGCCGATCACGGTCCGGTCTCGCACTGAGAATCGCGAGCCCAGGATCGGCGCGCCATCGCGAAAGACCGCCAAGGCCCCATGCCAGACGCCAGGCTCAA
>JBMOME010000372.1:0-3311 GCA_049323095.1 Thermodesulfobacteriota bacterium | reverse complement strand
TGCTCATGCTCGTGCATGACATGACCCGTGAACGACGGCAGCAACTGTTGCTCGAACGAATGAATAAGCGGCTGAGAGAAGAGATAGCCCGCAGAGAAGCGTTTGAAAAACAAATCATTATTGCCAAACAGGAATGGGAAAGGACTTTTGATGCCGTTCCCGATCTCATTATGATCCTGAACATGGATGGGCAAGTAGTGAGACTCAATCAGGCAATGGCCGCAAAATCGGGCCTGAGCCCACAGGAAGCGGTGGGCAAGAAATGCTATGAGCTCATGCACAATTCCGACGCACCTATTCCTTCGTGCCCGTTCCGACGCATTGTCGAGGAGGATCTTTCGCACGCCGATGCGGTCATCGAGCATCCTTCCGGCGGCGCGTTTCACGTTTCCGTGTCCACGTTGCGTTCCGCGGATGGCTCTTTGCTCGGCTGCGTGCATGTCTGTCGAGACATATCCGAAATGAAGACGGCGGAGAAAGAGCGAGAAAGCCTCATCCGGAGCCTCAAGGCCGCGCAAGAGAAGATTCTCTTCGAAGCGCATCACGATCAGCTCACCGGCCTGCTCAACCGCCGAGGGCTTCGAGAGGCTTTCGAGAGGGAGTACGCGAGGAGCCGCAGAGAACGCAAACCCCTGGGACTGATGTTGGCGGACGTTGATGATTTCAAGCTTGTCAACGATGAGCATGGGCATGAAGCAGGGGACTCGGTGTTGATGGCCATTGGGCAAATGATGCGGTTGGCCCTGCGTCCGTACGACCTCGTGGGCCGGTTCGGCGGAGATGAATTCCTGGCCCTTTTGCCCGGGTGCGATACGCAGACCGCGAAGACTGTCGCGGAGAGAGTTCAGGCTTTCTTGAGCAATGAACAAATACCGGTTCCCAAGGGCATACTGCGAGCTACCATCAGTTGCGGTGTCGCGAGCTTTGATTGCCGACGAGAAGACGGCTGGGATGCGATAATCCGAGCTGCAGACAAGGCTCTTTATCGAGCGAAATCTCTAGGCAAGAATCGAGTGGAAGAAGCCTGACGAACCTACCTCGCGCTCCAGGCCTATTCCGCGTTAGTCTTTTAGTTTCCGAAGGATGTGGCGAGCGAGATGATCCCTGATCTCGCGGTGTCGGGGGATTGGCTGGCATGCGCCGGTCGAGGGATTCTGGTACCAGTCATGTCGTCCGCCATGGCGGATGAGGACACAGCCATTCTGTTCAAGCCGGCTGATAAGTTCTTGGCGTTTCATGCAATCCGGAGTTCAGCGACACGACGGACTCCTGGGATCTTCCCGCCGGTGAGGTCCTCAAAGATGTCCTTCAGGTTCTCCTGAAGTTCCTCCAGAGTCTCTCCTTGCGTCATATAGTCCGGGAATTCCTCCAGATAGCCCAGCCACATGTCCTCATCCTGCCAATACACGTATCGAATGGTTTCCATGTCTCTAGCCTACCGCCTTCCGCCCGCGAGTTCAATCATGTTCTTACCTTTTCGTCCTTCTCCCTGGCGGGCGGAATTCATTGCGCGGCGTAAATTGTCTCCGACGAGCTCAGAATTGCGTCTTTGCGAAGATAGTTTCGGCTCGATTCAATTCCTCGGCGGCTCACGAGGTCCACCTCACGGCCGAGAATCTCCTTGAGCTCCTCTTGCATGCGAACCATGTCGAAGAGACTGTGCTCCGCTTCGGGAAGAAAGGTGACATCAATGTCAACATCGCTGTCCGGGCCAAAGTCATCCCGCAGCACAGAGCCGAAGAGCGCCAGCTCGGCAATCTTCCACCGTCGGCAAAATGCTTCCAAGCGCTCTTTGTCGATTGAGATGCGAGCCATCAATCCGTTTCCTCAAGGAGCTTCTTTCCGGATGCCCCTCAGCATATATCTCACCAGGACTCTGGGTCAACCACCATCTTTTGTATGGTTTAGCTCTGGAATGCCTCGTCACCACGGACAATCTAATGTGCCCTGATCCCAACCGCGCAAGAAACGACGAATTGTTCTCCGCCAACAACTTCCCTCAATAAACCGAGCCTACTGCTGACGCAACGCGGATTACTGACACCGGTTCCGTGCTCACCAAGCTGAGAATAGCCCTCTCGGATACCCCTGACCTGGCACCGGCCAGGTCAGGGCCGGAAAATCGATCCGCACTGCGGTTAGCTCTTACGTTCTGATCTGTTCAAGGTATTCTACCGCATAGAAACATTGATCTGAGGTTCCTCAGGAGTGCCACGCAGGCAAAGGCGATCTAGGGTCACATGGGAAGAAGCCATTGTTACTAACCGGAATCACGATCGCCAAGTACAGGGCGTTTTGTGGCTCCACGTCACCACAAGCATAACGTCCCGGCCACGGGGAGGCTTCCTGCCGCTTCGCGGTCCGCAATCAGAAGCCGGCCGCCCCTCGCTTCCCTATGCGTATTTCATCTCAGCCTCTTCTTTCGCTGCCGCTTCTTGTAGAATTCCTTTCTCTTTTGTTCCCTTGCCTCAAGTTGCCCCAGCTTTTTCTTAGACTGCTCCAACGCATTTTCCATTTCGGTCATTCTTCGCTTCAACTCGTCCACTTCACGTTCTCTCTCCTCGAGGTTAGCTTGTACGACGGTTTTCGCCAGCGATTCACGAACAGCCGCAGAATATTCCACAAGTAGCTTCGAGGACTCGCTCAAGAAGTTCTTGAGCTGAGCCTCAAATTGCTCACCCGAGTACTTGCTCAATTGCTCATACTTGCCTTTGAGGTCGTTATATCGTCGTTTGACTGCCTCTCGTTCTAAGATCTTGAAATCAGCGACGTTGTCTATATTGTTGGCGAGATAACCTCCAAGCAGATCCTTGAAATCAACCGTCTCAAACAAATCTCTGTCCACAACCGACGCGAGGAGAAAATTGGGCATCTCGACAGGCTGTTTGACCATGGCGTTATCCATAAAGAGGTATGGAAGCATAAACTCATAGAACTCTGGGACCGTAAGCAGAAAATCGTAACGACCTGGAACCTTCCTTCTGATTTTCGCTAGGCGGAAATCGCAAGTGACAAAAAGCTTTCTGGCGTCTAAAGGACTCAACGCCGCGTGCTCTAACGCCTTTAAGCAGTTCGCGTCATGAAGGACTATATTATCATACTGCTCCTGCGAATACTTTGGAGCATAGCATCCAGCTAAAGGATCAAATACCATTTTTGAGTCATACACCTCATAATAGAAGTCACCTAGTGTTCTGTCCCACAAATAGCTTGTGGAATGATTTTGATTGTGCCATGTTTCCCATCAAGCAAACTTGGAGGGAGACAACGACATGGCACGGCCCAAGAAACAAGAAATCGCACTTTCTGAG
>JBMOME010000371.1:13589-28153 GCA_049323095.1 Thermodesulfobacteriota bacterium | reverse complement strand
AATGGTCCGGTAGGGGCCGGCGTCCCTGCCGGCCCGAGATCGACGGGCAGGATGCCAGTGCCTCTAAGAACAGGATATTACCTGTCCGAAAGCGAATTGGTCTTATCCGTTATGTTAAGGAAAGATCCGGACCGTATGATTATTACCGGTAGTGCCCTCTTTATAGAGCCTGGGTCCGACAAAGTCGTTCTGGAAGCTCTCGATCGTTTCCCGGAGGTCACATTCCAAGCCAAGTCGGATTCCGGATCGGAACTCGTGGTCAACTTGGAGGCGGAAGACCATCAGGCTCTGGACTTGCTATGTGCACGACTGGCAGAAGCGATTCCGCAGATTGTGGACATTACTCACCTTTACGTCCACTTTGGAGACGAGATTGAAGAACATGACAATGGTAACAAGCCCTGAGACATGCTTGGATAAGGAAACTTTGTGAGTGATGGTTTCATAGGCTTTCTTCGCCGGGTCTTCCTGCATGGAGAAAACCCGTTTGTCGGCGAGTACCTCCGTAACCGCATGAGGCCCCCCGGAGCCGTCTCCGAACAATCTTTCATGGCGCTCTGTATCCGGTGCAACCGCTGCCTGGAGGTTTGCCCGTTCGGGTCAATCACGCGAGCCGGTTTGGGTCCCACCATCGGCACTCCGTACGTGCTCGCGGAGAGAAAGGCCTGTTACCTATGCATGGCCTGCACGCGACTCTGTCCGACAAACGCCCTGGATAACAGCCTGCGCAACCCCGAACAGGTACGCATGGGAAAGGCGGTCATCGACCCGTCAATCTGCTACAGCCATCTGTTCGCGGACCGTGATGCTCTGCCGCGCGACGCGGGCTCCAAGATCGGAGCCCTCTGCAATACCTGCTACCATGTCTGCCCGCTCCAGGACAAAGCCATCATGCTCAAAGGAAATCTCATCCCAATGGTCCTGGACGGGTGTGTAGGCTGCGGCATCTGCGTCGAGCGCTGTCCCACAAGACCGCAACGAGCCATCAACGTGGTCCCAACAGGCATGGGCAGAACAGACGAAAGCGGGTTTTATTTCCGTAAGGCTCGCAAGCATTTTGATGTGAGCCGCCAGACCGTCACGGGTGACCAATCTGGGGTTCTAAGAGGTCAAGACCTGATGGACGCGAAAGAGCGCATTGACGGCAGCGGAGGAGCCCCGAAGTTCACGTTTCCCTACGAGGTCGATAAGGGGCTGAAAGACTGGGAATAATGTTCAGACCGTATCGGAGAGCATCGCAGTTTGCGGTTTTTCTGCTCATGTTCGGAATCCCGGTGCTGAACCTGTATGAAATCTATGCGGTTACCGGGACTTTCTACGCGATCAACATCGGAGGACTGGGCATTGCGGATCCTTCCGCAATTCTCCAGAGCGTCTTCGCAGCAGGGCAATTCGCTCCTCCCATACTCTTCTCCGTGTTCTTTCCCGTGTTGTTTGCGTTTCTCTTCGGCCGCGTCTGGTGTGGTTGGATGTGCCCGTATCATGTGATCTCGGATGGCATTGCGTGGGTGCGTGCGAAGGTCAGGGCCAGGATTGGCAAATCGAGCGAGCCGGAGATCCCGGCGGTTCGCAACTCCTTCAAAGCTAATGTGGTGCGTTATTCCTTTCTGCTGCTGGGCACGGCCGCGGCAGGAATCATGGGTATTCCGGTGCTCAACTATGTGAATGCACCGGGAATCCTCAGCACTGAAGCGATGATACTGGTGAGAAACCTCACTGTTTCGGTTGAAATCGGCTTCATCGCGGCCGTTCTGGTCGTGGAACTCCTTCTTTTGCCTCGATTTTGGTGCAGGCTGTTCTGTCCTACCGGAGCTGTGGTATCGCTTTTTCGCGCGCCATTTACGCTGAAGGTGGTTTCTGCTTCCAAGAAGCAGAGCTCACCCTGCTGCAAGGAAGAAACCTGTTCCGTGGCCTGCCCCATGGGCCTTGCGCCTTACAGGGAAGGCCGCAATCTCCTTTGCACAAACTGCGCTCGCTGCATCGACGCGTGCCGAGGTGGAAAAGGCGCAGGCACGCTTCGTTTCCGTGGATTTCAAGGTTGAGATGCGACGGGAACTGCTATGATTATTTCGGAACGAGTGTTTCCTTGCCGCGGCCGCCGTACCAGGTGCCTTCGAGGACTCCACCTTCGGTGATGCTGTACGTGACCAGGCCGCCCAAGCTGTCTGGGCTTTTGCCCCAATTTACGTAGAGCTTGTCGCCGCTCCTGGTTCCCTTACCGTAGTGCGTCTCGCCGGAGATTTGCCAGGTCATCCGATAGCTGACTCCCTCACGCCCTATGACCGCTTTCCCTGAGTAAGGGGTTCCATCAGGATTCGTTCCATTTACAAGGTACTCCCCTTCTTTGATCCGTTTCTGGGCAGATATGGAAAGTGGGCGCTCTCTGGGTAACGACGCGACACTCGGCTCAGGTTGGAGCGGTTTCGAGATCGGTGTTGTCGGGTCGGTGCTCACTGTGAGCGCCAATGGAAAAGCGCCGACCAATTTCCCTTCCATCTGCGGGCTCTGATACCCTCTGGTTTGTTTCTTGGTGTTCTCGTACACGTAGTCATACAGCTCTCTGAGAGTGACAATCCCGTCCTTGTCCTTGTCAGCCGCGCCTTTGAGCCCATTCAGCAGATGGTAAGTGAAGAGACTGTTGCCCAAGTCGGGGTCTTCCTGGGAGACTTCATCGGCCCGGGAAGATGTAATAAGAATACGCCCTTCCGATTCCCTGAACTGCCGCATGAATCTTTCCAGAGAATTGGATAGGGATTTGGCGCCTCGAACGGAAAACCCGCCTGCATGACACGCATCGGCAATCAGAACTACTCGCCGTGAATCGAGCCGACTCAGAAACCATTGCCGATTCATGTGCACTGCAGTGGCAGCCAAGAATTCGGGGTCAGCGTCGTAGGTCAAAAAGAAGAATTCTCCGGGAGACCCGGGATCATCCGCGCCGTGTCCGCTCAGGAATACGACCACCGTGTCGTCTTTGCCGGCTCGTCTCAGGCCGTAGTAAAGCTCCTTTTCCACAGCCGTTTTGGTGGCTTCTTCGTTGCAGAGCAGGTTGACATGCAGTGTGCGAAATAAGCTACTCTGACCTTTGAGGAACGCCGCGAAATCTCGTGCGTCCTTGTCTGATACGGCGAGCTCCGGAACTTTGGGGTTCTTGTACTTGGAGACTCCTATGATGACCGCGTAAAGATCTCCGACTGGGCCCTCGACCGAGCTCGATGGCAAGGGTTGCTTCTGAGGGGCCAGTACTTGAGCGTGTCGGTCCGCCGCAACACCGAGGCCCAATATGAGCAAGAGCACCAATACAAGAGCTAGTCTTTGTGCGATTCCATCTCGGGCTGGAGGATTTGAAGCAGGGGGCGCCCTCAAGCAATTCCTCCCGGTGAGACAACCATGGGACCCGGGAACGAATGAATAGACTTGCGCAGATATAGTTTAGCTTGGAACTGTGTTCGGCAGCAACTCTTCCGGAAGGCTTCCCTACCGGGAGCGGTCGTTCTTTCCGCAGAACGATGCAAATCGCCGTTTGAGCGACGCCAAGGTTTCGAGGAATTCTTTGTTGCCTTGGGGACTTTCGCGAAGCTCAACCGCGCTGGGCACATCCCACGAGACCGCGGACGCCATGCCAAGTATTTGGGCTATCTCCCTGTAACGTGCATACGGATTCAAGGCTGCCCTCAAAGCTGATTCGGCCTCGTCCATCTTTGTTTGCGCGGCAGAGGGATCGGTCAGCGCCAGGGCCGCATCGGCCTCTGATGCAAATTTCTTTAGCGGCTCGCATGCAAGTGCTTTGGTCTTCTCCCGACCAAGAGCCTGGTCTTTCTGCGGCTCTGCCGACGTCGGAGAGGCCTGGGTTTCTCTCTTGGGAGGCTGCTGCACTTGCCTCTGGAGGGCATTGACTCTGTCCTTGAGGTCGGTCACTTCCCTCTTGAGTGCATTGAGCTGTTCGGTGAGATCGTCTATCTGCCGAAAGACGTCTTGGCCATAAGCGCCGGACGAAAGCCCTATAATAAGGCATGGGAGGAAGACTTGGAGCACAAGGAATATGCGCGGACGTTTCACAACTGGCTCCTTTCACTGACCGAGAACGGTACGCAGACAGTCATATTGTAATCGCAGGGCGTGGCAATGTGCGAGTCATATTCCCGACACCCGCGATAGAATAGATGATCCGCAGTCTCACGAGGCGCGTCAAGCATTTTCGACGAAAGCAGCCTGAAGAAGGTGGTCCCAAAACCTAAGAACTTCTTGAAGAATGGCCGGGGAGGTCTTTCTAATCCCTCCAGCCCCCCTTTAACAAAAGGGATTCAGTAGACTCCCCCTTTTCTAAAGGGGGATACAGGGGGATTTCCCGGACCCCTCCCCAAGAACTCTCAGGCTTTTGCAACCACACCCACGCTTGCAGGACAGCTTGAAGTTCCTACACGATCAGCTCCGCACTCTTCACTTTAGGTTCAACCTTCACGGCAGGCGCCTTCCGCCTTGCCGGCGCTGCCGGTTCCGGAGCTTTCATGAGCCGTTCGTATACACCCTGTTCGGGGCTTCTGATTAAATCGGACGTTGTCGGGAGTTCGGGCATGGCTTGCGCCAACAAGCCCAGGCCCAAAACCATAATCCATGTATCTATAATCGTTTGAAGGATCATTTTCCGTGCTCCCCTGAGACGAATCATATATCGTTGGGGTTTGAACCGACCTGCCGACGCGCGGCCTGCGACGGCAGGTCAGCCTCTTTTGGCCCATACACAGCTCGTGTGGGTTTCCGGAGTCGCACACGCTTGGCATCATGCACGACCTGTAAGCCCATGCGATGCTGTTGGAACATTTGATGCGGATTCGCTGATTTGGATTCGGTAATTTAAGAGGAGCCGTTGCCAAGCTCGTGGAGAAACCGGTCATGGAGCTGTAACTCAGTGACGCGTGGGCGAAAGATTGTCATTGCGACCCCGCTGAAGAGCGGGGGAAGCAATCTCCGCCGGTGCCAAAGCTGAGATTGCTTCGTCCCCCGGATCACGTCCGGGGTCCTCGCAATGACACAGACAAGCCGGTTTCTCCCTTGCTGAGGAATCACCCAGGGTCCTCGTTTGACACTCGCTAGGCGGTTCATGCATGATGCAGAGGGAGGTCTGCTATGAACAAAGACATGCGCGCGTGGCTCACTAATATCATTGAGGAATACGTAAGAAGCTCTCCTGAGAACTCGCTCAAGATACAGCCGGACGAGCGGGCCTGGGATGAAGTTCTCGTTGGGTTCTCTTCAGGCGCGGATCATTTGTTCGATGCTTACAAGGAGCTAGTCGGGCCGTTTCACTGGACACCGATCGAGATCTTCTCGCTCACCAATCCGGAGGTCGCGGCGCGGCCTGAGGATTTGACCGTGATCAGTTGGATACTCCCCCAACGTGACGCCACAAAGGCAGACAATCGCAAAGAAACCTTCTATCCCTCGAGACGGTGGGTTCATGCTCGTTTTCCAGGTGAAGAGTTCAATAGCCATCTCCGGAGACACGTTGTGGAGGAGCTGCAAAGTGCCGGCGTGAACGCGGTGGCTCCAGTCCTGTCGGACCAGTGGCGCATGGAGATGTCGCCGACGTACGGGTTTGCTTCCAAATGGTCCGAACGTCATGCAGCGTACGCGGCCGGCTTGGGCACGTTCGGTCTGTGCGACGGATTGATCACTCCGAAAGGAAAAGCCCATCGTGCTGGATCTGTAGTGGCGAACCTCTCTGTCCTGCCCAGTCCACGGCCCTACGAAGACCACCATGCGTACTGCCTCTTTTTCCATGACGGCTCGTGTAAGGCTTGCCGGGAGCGCTGCCCTGTGGGCGCGATAACGGAGCAAGGACACGACAAATTGAAATGCTGGAACCATGCAAAGGGCACATGCGGGGAGTACACCAAAACGCATTATGGGTTCGACGGCTATGGTTGCGGCCTGTGTCAAACCGGAGTGCCGTGCGAATCCGGCATACCCCCAAAGATCCTAAGGAAGGGCGTCCGCGAATTGAAATCATAGGACTGGATTCCGGCCTCCGCCGGAATGGCGCCGGAAAGCACGGCGTGGCCTAACGTCAACGTCTGTACCTCTAATCACCCCAAGGTGCCGGTAGCCATCCACGGAGGACCGCCCATGAGTTCTTCGTAGAACTTGCACAGTTCCCTACACTTGGAGATCTTAGCCTCATATGTGCCTTGTTCCTATCCTCGGCACCAAGTCCCAGTAACCGCGAAGCAATTCCGCCCGTGATTGGGATACGCTGGGCAGCTCTTCTCTCGACCGCACTTTCTGTGCTCCCAGCAATTCACAAGCTGCATTCTTCAGGCCTCCTTCGGCGAACTGCCTCCCGGACGCATTGTACGTTACCTGACGATTTTGATCAACATCATTCAGACTAAAGAAGACGCTTACTACAGTGTTGTACAGGAGTTTGACGTCCGCAGGATGAAGGTCATCGTACGCGGCGCAGTAATTGATGCCGTTTCGCTTCTATTTTCCGTAACATCGTTGGGGTGAGATGTGAAAGGACGAAGCAATCTTGTAGGGGCGCATGGCCGAGGCTGTCTCAAAAGTCTTGGGGCTTGCAATATCGTGCCACGGTGGGTGGCCGGGACGTCATACGTCCCGGTGCCGGAGGCACAAGAAGCGTTCTTCGTGCGAAGTACAGAGCTGGCATATAGGTAGTAGCTTCGGTGCGTTATGGTCATCGCTTCCTGTCGCTTCGCGACCCCGACGTATGACGTCGGGGCCACCCAGGTGAGACCTTCTTCACTAGCCGTGGCACGATTCTGAGTGGGGTCGTAGTTTTGAGACAGCCTCGGCCATGCGCCCTCCCTGGATTCCCGTTTTCACGGGAATGACGAAGGGTTTGCTTCGATACGCTCGCAACGACAATCCTCTCCCGCGTGCCTGAAGACTTACCGATTGTCGAGCCACCGCATTGACTGTTAGACATCTTCAGGGCATGATGCCGTTTCCATGACATCTTCGATACGTGGATATGCAAGCGTGTTGGCCGCCGCAGTTTTGTGGGCGTCCTCGGGGACGGCCAGCAAGGCCCTTTTTCTGTCGGGAATCACCCCGTTTCAATTAGTCCAGATCAGGGTAACCCTTGCTGCTGCCGCGTTGGGACTGATCTTGGCATTTCTTGCCCCGCGACATCTGAGAATCCAACTCGCAGACACGATTTCTTTTTGGATACTCGGAGGGGTGCTTCTTGCTTTGGTTCAGTTCACGTACCTCTTTACGATCAGCAAGATGCCCGTAGCCACCGCTATCTTGATTCAGTACACCTCCCCCGCGATGGTGGCGTTGTATTCCATGTGCTTCTGGGGCGAACGGCCGACAGCTCAGAAGGTAGCTGCTCTGTTCTTGTCTCTTCTCGGGTGCTACTTGGTTGTCGGGGGCTATGCCATGAGCCTCCTGAAAATGAACATGGTAGGAGCCGCGACCGGACTTGCTTCAGCGGTGTTGTTCGCCGCGTACAGTCTATTCGGAGAACGGAGGATGCACCGGTACGGGCCGTGGACCGTCTCGTTCTACGCGTTCCTCTTTGCGTCCCTCACCTGGAACGTCGCGGAAACACCTCTTCATTTTGTTTGGGCCGGGTACTCGTCAACCCAGTGGGGGTACATCCTGTACATAGCGATTTTGGGGACGCTGTTGCCATTCGGCCTGTTCTTCGTGGGAGTGAATCACATCCGTTCCACCAGAGCTTCGATTACATCCACGGCTGAACCGATCTCTGCCGGATTCATGGCGTATGTCTTCCTGGGAGAGACCCTGGAGCCGCTGCAATTGCTCGGAGGGGCGTTCGTGGTTGCGGCCATTGTGCTGCTCCAGATACAGCAGGAGCGCATTGAATTGGCCCCTGAGTCGGTACGACCACGTCCGGAAGCCGTTTGATACGAATTCGCTTTCAAGAAAGTAAGACGGGGAGAACCTTTTTGAAAAAAGGTTCCTTTCCGAACCCCTCTCCAAAAACTTCCATACGCCTTTGGTATCCTTGCTTCCTGGCACAGGAAGCAAGGATACCAAAGGAATATAGAGTTTCTTCAAGAGGGTCCGGGGGAAACTTCTTTCCACAAAGAAGTTTCCCCCGTGCTTTACTTCTTTCAAAGCGCATCGGTATGAGTCCCGTGGTCTGGGCGAGACGAAATCCGACATGATGTCTATAGCATCCAAATCATTTACGCATGATTTTCTTAAGAATTCGTTGCGTACCTTTCATGATGAAGTCTCTGCGATCAGAACGAATTGCCTTCCTTAGGGCCTTTAGCATTTGATGCCGAGCGCGTAATTTTGTCTGATAATGTGCGTTCATATCGAGTTTTGCGAGCTGTGTTGCGACCTCAGTAGCCTCACGCAAAAAATCTCCTGCAGGAACAATGCGATCCAGAAAGCCTGCCTCGACTGCGGTTTCAGGGGTGTAGTTCTCAGAAAGCAATACCGCCCTCACGAAATGAACCGGCTCAAGCCGTTGTCGGCATATTTCTATCGCTGCAAATGGCATGGTCAATCCAATTGCGACCTCGTTTGCTACGATTCTGAACGGTCCTGTAGGTGCGATACGATAATCCCCGGCCAGGAGCAGAAAGGCCCCCATCGCAATTGCATGTCCATTACACGCTATGACTACAGGGGTCGGGAAGGAAAGCAGTCTGTACGCCAATTCAAAGCCGCCGCATAGCATTTTATATGCGTCGATAACGCCACTTCTAAGAATCTTCAGATCGAAACCGGCACAAAATATTTCTTCTCGACCAGTCAACACGACAACGGATTGTTTCTTCTCAGCCAGGTTGAGCGCATTGTTGAGATCACGAAGCATTTGCGGTGAGATAACATTGCGTTCACCATCATCCATTACGATTGTACCAACCGGCCCTTCAAACTCAAAACGTACAATGGGAGATTCCATAACTGCCTCGAAACTAAGGCAAATAAATGATGTCAAAGTGGATAATGGTCCAAACGATGTACGCCAAGCCCAGAAGTATTCCAAAGGGATACCCGAGCAGCCAAAGCACCAGATGCTGTCTTGGGTTGTAAAACCGGAGGCTGGTTGCCGTGGTCATCAAATTAGCCCACACCCACCAGAAACTAGCCAGGGCAAGCAAATAGTATCCCCAGCGCGGATAAAGGAACACAAGTACGATCCCAAAGACATTGGCAGGACAAGCCACAAAGACATCCGCGAACGCTATGCCGTAAAATGCTTTTTGTTCGTGCCAATCATCTTTTGATCCGTCAGGATTTTGGAAAGCCTCGCCTCGGAGAATCTTCGCTTGCAGGATCCAAAGGAGCAGCGCAAATATTCCGTAGAATGCCAACAGCACATAGAGGATAATCTGCGAGAGAAGCGATAAGCTATGCATCTAAACCTTGCCCTCTATTGCCCACACTGGGTTGAGCTGCCAAGCTCCGTCGCTTGCGCCGGCTTCGCAAGCTGCATCCGCTTGTTAGCCTCCGCCGAATATCTTCCGCCACCAGCGCTTCTTGGGTGGTGATGATGACAGATCGACCTCCTCCAGCGCCGGACCATTGCCGTCCTGCGCCCGAAGAACACAATAGTAGTGCCAAATATTGTCCTCGGGCCCGTTCTTGAGGCGGTCGTAGGCTCTGTCCCACGGCCAGAACTCGCCCCCTGTTCGATCGGCCCGAAGGCCCGGAAAGGCCTCATCGCCGAGCGTGACGTTACCCCAGACCGCGCCGTGGTTCTTGCGGAACACCTCGCCCACGTAACTGCCGAGGCCCTTGGCAACCCCATACACGAGGTCCTCACTCGGATTCGCGTCGAGGATCTGGCTGTGGAAGGCCGCGAGAATGGTCTCGACGTGTTGAACGCTCTCATCGGACCAGTCAAGGGTCAGCCCGAAGTGGTCGCGGGCTAACTCGATAGCGTCCTCCGCGTACGCCGTGGCTATTTGCTGGATTTGCTCGTCCGGCTCGAAGCCCATGTCTTCCTCCCGATGAGGGGCTTAACGTTGCTCGTAACCTGCAAACCGGGGAATCGCGCGCCCGTTGCGCACGCAACCTGCATGACACGACAGGCCGTCAGGTTCACGCGCGTGTTAGCCAGAACGCTTTCTACGCGGCACGAAGGGGCGCCAGATCTGATTGCTTGATCGGGGGGAATCCCAGTTCCTTCAGCACGCGATTGATGCCGGCGGTCGTTACCTTGGCCGGCGCAGTAATCTCGATGCCGATAGGCTTCCCGCTGCGCGCGAAGTCAATGACGAGGCCGCCGGCGGCTTTGGTTGTCCTGTAGCTCCGATCGCGTGAATTTCGCGGCAAGTACAGGTACGCGGCGACCGGCCGGCCGTGGCGGTACGTGATCTCCAGGTAGGCCTCCTTCACTTCAGTCCTCCTCTGCCGAATACGCGGTCACGACGACCAGAACTTCCGCGTCAGGGTCGGGTTCGATGATTAAAGGCTACCGTCGTCTCAGAGCTGACCTCCCTACACTCCGTCCACTCTCACGCCTTCATCGCTTCTGGCTAACAATAATTAGATGTATCCGTATAAAATGCAGGGTTCTTTCTCTTTGTCCACATAAGCAGTCTCCATTTCTGATGGGCTCGGCCCGGCAATTCGATAAGATGTCCCCAGAATTACAGCGTTGGGTTCAGCCGCGAAGTTCCGTCGCCTGCGCCGGCTTCGTAAGTTGCGCGAGCTTGTTATGCCCTAGCTGGCTGAGTCTGAACCGCCAGCCTCGATGTCTGCAATCCTGCGTAGAATGTCGTCTTTGCGTTTCTCAGTTGTCGCGAGGGTATAGGCCCTTCTAAGCATTTGGAGAGCTTCCGAATCGCGATTATTCTCCATGAAGCATACGCCAAGCGCATAGGTGGCATTGAACGGTTCAAAGTCTACTTCGAGTAAGCGTGCATAATACGTGGCCGCGGCGTCGCCGTGTTGCCTAAACACCTTGCCAGCGGCTGCAAGATAGGGGAACGCTAGGGCTATTCGAAAGCTGTCTTCCATGCGCCCCAGGACGGCATAGGCCTTGATAGCGGATTCGAGGGCTGGAATCCACTTGTACTTCTGCTGGAAATGCCAGTTCAGTAGCTCTTGGCCTGACAGGGAGCACGCTATTCGAGCATAGATCGCCGCGTAGTAGGATTCGCCGACATAGGCCCCCGCTTCCTGAAGAATGGTCGTCAGGTGGTTCGCGTCAGCCAAGGTTTTAATCTTCGCCGCGAGCGCGGAAGTGGCTACCTCCGTCTTGGCCACGCCCGAGTCGGTCATGCGTTTGAACCAGGCCTCGGCCGTGGGCAGGTCGGGTGACAGGTTGATGAGGGTGTTGTAGGTGACCACATTCGGTGGAACGGCCGAGTCGGTCATGCGTTTGAACCAGGCCTCGGCCGTGGGCAGGTCGGGTGACAGGTTGATGAGGGTGTTGTAGGTGACCACATCCGGCGGAACGGCCAAATCGGTCATGCGTTTGAACCAGGCCAACGCCTCAGCTGGAGTCGCACTCTTGTGGATCAAGCGGTTGTACTGAGAAGTCGAAAGCGGGGCGCCTAACTCTGACGCGAGCCTGACAAGATCATCTCGCATTTCCCACGTGGACGCAGCACCCACGAGTCTCACAAACCGCTCGCTTACCACGTCAGCTCCGTGCGCTTTGAATGTTGTGGCGGCGGTCTCAACCGTAACGATAGAGGCTTCCTGCAGTTGGCGCCGAAGAGTACTGCCCGCCTCACCCAGGAGCTTCATAGCATCTTCCGAGCGGCCAACATGCTTCAGGTAGACAGCGTATGGGGCAAACTCGGATGGGTCATCCGCAAACCGGATGTCCGAAACCAAGTTGGGATTAAGCTCTTCCACACTGTATATCTGAAGATTCTCCTCCCATTTCCGAGGTTGGCGGGCTTCGGGAAGATCCTCGATGTGAACCTCTTTCAGTACAAACTCCCGTCTGATCTTGTCGCGAATAGCAGTGGTCACGATGAGTTGGTTTGGAGCGCAGCAGGCAGAGGCGCGAGTCGCCATACGCGCGCTGTCACCGACCCATTCGCGTGCGCCGTTTGGTAGGGTGATCTCATCGTCATAAGCTGCTGCCATCGCGAGACGCAGGTCAGGAATCTCTGTCTTTTCGACCTCCATTTTCTCTGCGATATCCGTTTGGAATCGGGAAGAGAGTGTCTTGGCGAGAGCAACCATTGCCCGCAGTTTGCTCGTGTCTGAGTTGAAAATGAGCCAACCGTCTCCAGTGAACTTGGTTTCTGAATCTTCGAGATCAAGCTCCTTGAGATACGGCCACAAGTGGCCGACGACTTCTCGGTTGAATCGGCGAAGTCTCGGCTCTGCCATGTGCAGGCCCTGTTGTGTTGAGCCAATGAGGTCAACAACAAGGGCAAACACTTGCCGGACGTTGTTCATGGCATCATCCTATGGAAGCCGATGCTGCTAGACAGTGTATCCCACAACAGCTGCCACTTGCATGCTACAATCAACATCTTTCGGCAACGTAAGCAAAGCGCGACGGATGAAAGCCGGCACTCATCGCCTCTCAGCCACGTGCCGCACGCACGAAGATCGGCAAAGAGCTGATCCGCTCACACCTCCTGCCCCTTGAGGTCCGTGCCTCTCAAGGAAGCAATGATACCTGTGTAAACTTAGCGCTATTGCGTGCATCGGCAGTGGCGCGCCATGATGGCCCTCTAGCTATCCTCGGCCTGGCGTGACAAATCTTTGTAAATCAAAGGGTTGTCGCTGCTTTAGCCTTTTAGCTCGTCGTGTTATGCGGATCGGAATAAAAACCCCTTTCTCCTAGCCCATCCACTGGGCTTCGCACCCCTGATTGTCCCCGCTTGAGCCTGAATTATGCCGAGGTCTTGGCATCCTAGCCATTATACCACCGTGAGGGGTGGTGGAATCAGGTCATGTGTGCAATACGATAAGCGAATCCGGCCGCTCGCTGCCGGATCTCGTCACCCATGGCGTCGGGAGTGGTAGTAAAAGGCACAACCAGCGTGTCTTCGTAGGCGCATTTCAGGTAATCGGCCAGCTTCTTGAACGTTTCGACCAGCATTTCCGTGTTGTTTTCCGCGGCGTCCTCGCACGTGACGACAAGCCCTATCTTCCTGCCTTCCATAAGGGACTGCCATTGAGCCGTTGCGTAACCCGTGACAAGACTGCAATGACGATCGATCAGCGCCTTCATCTGTGCCGTGGGACCCCAAAAGTACACGGGCGATGCATACAGCACCATGTCGGAAGCCATCAAACGCCCGAGGATTCCTACAGCATCGTCCTTCTGCGGGCAGCCGGCTTTGTCAGTGAACTTCTTGCAGGTCCAACATCCCTTGCAACCGTTCACCTTGTGATCGACAACGTTGATGCGCTCGACACGGTGGCCGCGCGCCTCCAGGGCCTCTTCCACCCATCCGAGGACCTTGCTCGTGTTCCCCTTCTTCCGTGGACTCCCTAGAACAGTCACTATTTCCACTGGTTGCCCCTATTGGCGTCGAGCCGAATTATGCGGCGGCAGGGGGTCGGTCTGAATGATTCCGGTAGGTTATTGGCTGGGGGACAAGGATTCGAACCTCGGTTACCTGGGCCAGAACCAGGCGTCCTGCCGCTAGACGATCCCCCAGCGGTCATTTCTTTCTAATGCTTTGCAGGGGAATGTGTCAAGGGCTATCCTGCTCGCCTCGATTGCGTAGGCATGACCGGAAGAAGTCAGTCAGTAGCGATCCCGGGATTGCTCCATCCCGGATGATTCTCAGCTCAGCGGCGGCCGGTTCAACCACAGTGGAGGGTTTTCCGCCAGGAGTCGGCCCCAGATCGATGACCAGGTCTACCGCATCCAGCACCCGTGGGCTGATCGTGGAAACTTCCGAAGGGTCATGATCGCCCGCGAGGTTCGCGCTCGTAGCTGTGATGAAGCCTCCTGCTCTAGCTGCCAGCGAGCGGGCAGGGCAGGTGGGTGGCAGTCTCAGGCCAATCAGCCCGTCCGGGTTTGTAAGCAAGGGTGAGACAGTCCTTTTTGGCCGAAGCAGTATAGTCAGGCTTCCGGGCCAGAAACGAGCCATGAGTTCCTGGACTCGGGGGTCAGGAAGTTCAATGAGATCTTCGACTACCGACCGGTCGGATGCGATGAGAGGCAGGGGCTTGCTCTCGTCGCGCTTCTTGATCTGAAAGACGCGGCGAACCGCCTGCTCCTGGAAAGGGTCAGCCGCGAGCCCGTAGAACGTCTCGGTGGGAACGATCACCACTCCGCCTGAACGGATGATTTCAGCGGCGCTGTCAAGAAGAGCGTCTTCTTTGCTCCACACCGTGTGTCCACCTCTTGTAGGATGCGGTGACCCGGGACGTGATCCGGAACCGCATCGTTCGCGGTCTTGCCTTTACATCGCAGCGAGCGAGCACGGGACATGAAAACCCCGATTGATGCGGTTCGTCCCGCGCAGGACGCGGGACTCACCACATCCTACCTACTTGGCTGTCCACTGTGCGGCCTCTTATAGTGAACGGCATTGAGATTTGCACCAGAAGTCGCCCTTCCCCCTCCCATCAAGGGAGGGGCTATAAAACCCTCTCCTCTGTGTGGGGCGGCCTGGAAA
>JBMOME010000371.1:0-13579 GCA_049323095.1 Thermodesulfobacteriota bacterium | reverse complement strand
ACAGAGGAAGGGGAGGGGGAGTTCCGCTCCATTCAAAGCCGCAAATCTCAACGCGGCCTTTTCCTTGACCGATGCGACTCTCCCGTGGAGCACGGGATCGCCACATTCTGCCTAACCGTCAAGTAGAAGATTTCTGAGGCGATCGAGAGCCTTTCCTGATCGGGAGCTCGACGATGAATCGTGCGCCTCCGCCTTCATTTTCCTTGAGACGGACAAAGCCGTTATGGTCAGCCACGATGGTGCTCACAATGGTTAGGCCGAGGCCGGTGCCACCGGGCTTGGTCGAAAAATAGGGCTCGAAAAGCCGGTCCTTGTCTTTTGGATGAACTCCGGTGCCGTTGTCTGCCACTTCGATGACTGCCATGGACAGCTCAGGGTTGTACCGAGTCAGCACGCGCACTGTGCCGCCTTGAGACACCGCGGCTGCGGCATTGTCCAGGAGATTCATCACAGCTCGCTTGATCTGCCCGCGGTCCAGGTCAAAGATCGGTAGGGTCTTGTCAGGCTCGAACGAAAAGCTGACGCGATCGTTCCCTTGGGAGTAAAGGTCAACCACCTCGCGTATCATCTGGTTCAGGTCGTCAGGCATGGGATTGGCCGCGGGCATACGCGCGAAGGTGGAGAACTCATTGACCATATTCTTGAGTTGTTCCACCTGATCGATGATTGCACGCGTGCACTGGTCCAGGACTGCTTTGTCCTCCTCAACGAGAGGCATGTACTTTCGTCGTATACGCTGAGCATTGAGTTGGATGGGCGTAAGCGGGTTCTTGATCTCATGGGCGATCCTGCGGGCTACATCTCTCCACGCGGCCATGCGCTGGGCCTTTATGAGGTGGGTCATATCATCGAATACCAGCACCACGCCTAGGTCGCGGCCTTCCTCGTCTTCCAGGCTGCTGGCGAAGCAGAGCAGAGCAAGGGATCGTTCGGGATAGGAGATAGACACCTGGCGCTCCAGAACATCGCCGGCCTCGCGGGCCAGTTCCGTCAGGATCTCAGAGACCACCTCCTGCGACGCCTCGGGAAGCACGGCCAGGAGCCCCTTTCCAAGGGGATCTTCGTCGGCGATACCGAGCAACTTCAGGGCCGAATCGTTGATAGCAGTGATCTTTCCTGTCGGGTCAAGCGCGACAACTCCCGCAGCAACGCCCTTGAGCACGGTTTCCATGTACTTACGTCGGCTGTCCAGATCGAGGTTCACTCGAACAAGCTCGTCCCGGCTCCTGCGCAAGTCTTCGGTCATCTTGTTGAATGAACGCACCAGTACGCCCAGCTCATCGTCAGCCACGGGCTCGATGTGCACAGCCAGGTCACCTGCCGCTATCTTGCCGGTGCCTTCCGCGAGTTGCTGGATAGGCACGGTAATGTCGCGCGCCATGGACATCCCGAACCAGGACCCGATGAATATGACCAACAGCGCGACCATGAGCAGGATGAGTACGTAGATGGTCTTTACGGGCCCTTTCATTCTTTTGGATTCTCGGTATTCGCCGTATGCGTGGGAGATCGAGAAGAGCCGAGCGGCCAGTGAGGTGGGGATAAAATGATCCGCCACCAAGACCGCTTCGACGCTGTTCGAGTCCGCAGACTTCACCGGCGCCACCGCACGGACAAGGTCGGCCCCATCCTCTAACGGAATGATATTGGAGGTTTTCTCGCCCTGAAAACCGATTCTGAGCAGGCTGGCACGAGCCTCCGGAGTCATGGCCGGTTTCAACGAGGGGTCTTTGACCATGAGATACGGCGCTTCGTCTCGGAAATGGATCTGGAGCGAGCTGAGTCCTTCTGCGGCTCGCCACGACTCAAGCGATTTCACCAGGCTGTCTCGGTCAGTAATGATCTTGGGCCATTGTTGGGAGATCCGGGAGCTGATGCGGCCCGCGGCCTGCAACAGCGTGTCCGACGCATTTTGATAAAATGCCTGAGCCACCACAAGCGAAGACTGGAGAGAGTCTTCAACCTGCGTCTGGAACCAGCTCTCGATCGTGGTATGGAGCACGCCTGCGCTTGCGATGAAGAGCACGATGGTGGGGATGAGAGTGAGCGCGACAAAGGCCACCATGAGGCGGCTCTTGAGGTGCGAACCCAAGATACGCTGCTGGCGCTCGAAGATGAGCTTGAAGAGATTCCGGATCAAGAAGAAGATGATGAGGATCAGCAGAAGGGTCGCGACCGAGAGGAGCGCAAACAGGAGCAAATGCCCGGCAAGCGGGACGTCCTCTGCCGAGCTGGCGATCCTGTGCTCCACCAGGATGATCAGGCCGACAAGCAAAGCTCCGCCGAGGGCGATTAGGAGCTCTCGTCGCCGCTTCCTGCGTTCCAAATCCATCTGCCGGGTGGAATTCGACGGTTGTACGTTCAATCTTTTGCTCGCTATGCCGGCATGGTTCCTCGGCTCGCTTGACAGGCTGCCGGCTTTGCGCCTATAGACGGTGCTCTACCAGAAAACCGGGAAAATGGAAAGGCGCGGAGCGCGGCGTTGGGACAGCTATTCGTGATCGTGGGCCTTGGCAATCCAGGCAAAGAATATGAGCGGCACCGCCACAACCTTGGATTCATGGTCGTAGATGAGATCGTCCGCGAAGCCGGCGGGTCTTGGACCCGATCGAGAGAAAAGGCTCAGGTCAGCAAGATCACGATTGACGATTTGCCCGTCCTTGTCGCAAAGCCGTTAACCTTCATGAACCTCAGCGGCAGGGCTGTTGCGCCGATTATGGCCAGAAGGGGAGCGGACCCGAATCGGATGGTCGTCATTCACGATGACCTGGACCTTGACCCTGGAGCTGTTCGGATTAAAGTAGGAGGAGGAGACGGCGGCCACAAAGGCGTTCGATCGATAGCAGATTCCCTGAGATTCCGCGATTTTATCAGGGTGCGTCTGGGCATAGGGCGGCCCCCGATCGGACAAACGCCGGAGGAATTCGTGCTTACGCGGTTCCCATCCGCAGAGCGAGAAGAGCTCAGGGAGCTTGTCAGGCGGGGTAGTGAAGCCGTCCTCCTTATCCTGAGGGAAGGAGTGGCAAGGGCCCAGAATCAAGTCCATTCTTGGCGTTACGATGCTCCGGAAGCGGCTCCGGATCAGTAGTTTCTGATTTTTTTCTTGCCAGCGACGGCATGTTGTAATAACCTTTAATCTTTAAGCGGACCAGCTCAGCTCGGGTCGTTGACCAACAGGAGAGGGAGAGGTACAGGTACATGACACATAGTCTGGCAAGCGAGGAGGAGTTGCCGTTACGAAAGATCGTCCGGCCTCTGATCAAACTCGCCCGAATTGCGTACATTCAGGGGACCACGATCGTAAAATTGCTGCCCTCGGAGAGGGCCATCCAGCTCTATTACAAGATTCGTCGTAAAAGCTATGACTTGCAGTGGGCGATGGATCCTGGGTATCGGAAGGGACTCACCCGATTGATCGACATGGTTGTGGAAGAAGACGATCGCGTGCTGGACGTTGGGTGCGGCACGGGGTCGGCTACGGTCATGGCTGCGGCCAAGGCTCGACACGTGATGGGAATCGATTTGTCGCCGGATATGATCGAGTTGGCCGAAGAGAAAGTGGCCAAGTATTCGCTGAGTAACTGCGAACTAGCAGCGAGCTCGGTCGAAGACTACGGCCCCGAAGAGCCATTCGACAAGGTCATCAGCTCGTTCATGATTCCTCATGTGAAACCGCCGCTGCGGCCTGCCATCTATTCGTACATGTATAGTTTCCTTAAACCGGGGGGGCTGATCGGACTCTTCGGATCGAGAGGAGAGGTGTGCGAGGTCTATGAGACGCGCGAACAGGTCGTAGACAACCTGACCAGAGCCGGATTCAAGGACATCGAGATAATCGACATCTATGACATTTACCGGATAGCGTTGGCCCGCAGACCTCTAGACCACTAGAAGGCGCATCGGGCGCCTAAGAGCCGAGCAAGGAACGACCCCCTCTGGACTTTGGTTCAGAGGGGGTTGCTCTTTTATGGAATCGCTTGCGGGTTTATGCTCAGAAATCCGGTGTCAGGACGATTCGCTTGGTGAGGGTGCCGCTATGGGCCTCTTCGAAAGCTTCCTTGATCTTGGACATCGGCCGGGTCTCGAGCAGAGGATCGATTTGGAGCTTCCCGGACTGGACCATTTCGAGCACCTTGGGATAGTACTTGGGCAGGCATCCCCACGTTCCGATGATGTCTGCGTCAAAGGCCATTAGTCGGGATATCATGTAACTGTTCTTCTGCATCCCGAAACCGACCACGATAAGTTTGCCGATAAAGCCGATCAGTCCAAGGGCAACATCCTGCGCTGCGCCAACACCTGTGCACTCGAAAACCTTCCAACCCACGTTGTGCTTGACGCCGGCTTCCTTGCAAATACCCCTGAACTCTTCCTGAATCGCCTTGAAGTCCTTGCCCTTCATGTCGATGGTGTAATCGACTCCAAGTTGCCTGGCTCTCTCGAGCTTTTCCGGGTTCCGGCCCATGCCGATCACCGGTTTTGCGCCAAAGGCCTTTGCCACCTGACCCATGTAAACACCGACTCCACCGGTGATGCCGGTCACGATGACCGGATCGCCCGCGACCAATTCAGCTCGCATGGCTGCTTGGTAAGGGGTCGTAGCCGCATCCGCGATCACAGCATAATTGGCCAGGGGCCTGCCTTTAAGATCCCCGATGACACAGAGATCGGCTGCGGGCACTGGGATGTGGCTGGAAAAGCCGCCGAAGATGCCCAAAGAGTTCCCGGGCATCTTCTGGGCGAGGCAACGATTATTCCGTCCCTTGGCGCAGATGTCGCACTTGTTGCAGGGCATGACCGCGGGAACGATAACGTTCTTCCCGACCCACGATTCTGCTCCCGGGCCTGCGGCAACCACGGTACCGGATATCTCGTGGCCCAGGGTGAGGGGCGGCTTCGTCACGGTGGGCACGCCGTCATAGAAATAGGACATATCGGTGTGACACACGCCGCAGCCCGCGATTTGCACCAGCACTTCGCCTGCTCCCAGTTCGGGAACGTCAATTTCAGTCTTCTGCAACTCTCCCGGCGCGGTAACTTTACCGGCTTCTTTGTCGTACGTGGGGCCTTTCACCATTTGCCAGGTCTGGATCTTATTCGGCACGCTCACAGCTTCACCTCCTGTTGAAAGCTCTCAAGGAAAACACGCACTGCGTGAGTTTGACGTACGGCCGCCTCAGTGGCGAGGCGGAAAGTTTGACGAATTCTCAAATGCAGGACATAAACTCCGCCGTTAGCCAGCTTATGCGTCCACGGAACTTGCTGTCAAGCGAAAAGGGCCGCGACGTTCGGACGATTCTGCCAGCATCAATAGGTGTCGAGGCAGTTCTGAAATGCCTTTATGAGCGCCTTGGTTATCGGCCCGGGGACGCCGTCACCGATCACGCAGTCGTCTATGCGGACCACGGGTAGCACATTGCGGGTGGTCGAAGCGATGAAGGCCTCAGTGAAGGACGGAAGCTCGTCCATGCGCACGGACCTCTCGATTATGGAGAAGCGCGGTTGCTCCACTGCCAGATCGAGAAGGGCCCTGCGGGTGATGCTATCGAGGATCTTCCCGTCCAGCGGCGGCGTGAGGATCGTGCCGTCCCGGGTCACGAAGAAAGCCGTGAAAGTGGAGCCTTCCAGTATAGTCTGGTTATCAGTGGGATCGACAAACAGCACGTCGTAAGCATCCCGAGCTGGAACCACAGTCTGGCTTGCCACCACGGCAGCCACGTAATTGAGAAGTTTTACTTCTGCCCAAAACCGCTGATGGCGGAACGTGGCGAGGGCCACTCCTTTTTCGTACGCAGCCGGTTCCGGCGGTTCCAGCACCTGTACCGCGATGTAAAGGTGTGCCCCACGACCCGACTGTTTCATCGTGGAACCCTCGAGGCCGCCGCTAAAGATGATCTTGACCACTAAGTCCGTCCCCGGACTTATGTGGCTGTTCTTCTCCATCAACTCGTTCAGGAGGGCTCGCAACTGATCTCGCGGAAGCGGCGGCTGCATGTAGATGGCCTGGGCACAGTTATAGAGCCGGTCCAGGTGATCTTCGAGCCTGAAGATCTTGCCTCGGACACACCGACACGCAGTGAAGATCCGGTATCCTCGAATGGTTCCGCTGATATCATCAATGAACGGCAGCGCCAAGTCTGCGGTCTCAACAATGTGGTCTCGCTGGTAGGATAGAATTTTAGTCCCTCCGATTCATCGCGGGCTGTCCGCGAAATTTGCCTGCCAATCACATTTCAACCTGAAGTCGTCACGACCCGGACCGCGGCCCTGAAACGATCATAGGGTTTGCTAAGAACAGCGTCTACTTAGCACCGTCACCCCGGACCCCGGATCGCTGTCCGGGGCAGGCATTGATCCGGGGTCCAGAACATATTGAAAAGACTGGATTCCCGCTTCCGCGGGAATGACGGACGAAAGAACTGGGCTGCTTAACTTAACGCCTATGGGCTTTCGCCGGAATGACGGCATTGAGTTGCCTCGTGACGGACGAGACTTTTAGCAACGGGTATAGGGGGTCGGGGTTGCCATAGCGTCTTCGTCATGCTGCCTTGCCGCAGCACTTCTTGTATTTCTTTCCCGAGCCGCAAGGGCAGGGCGCATTGCGACCTATCTTTTCCTGCTGGCGACGAACTTGCTTCGGCCTAGCTTCTTCCCCGTCACCGTGGGAGAGTTGCATTTGCTGCTCTCTCGATGGCCTTACTTCCTCCATGTCCCGCTCGGACGCGATCTTGACCAGGAACAGGTTCCGCACGGTCTCTTCCTTGATACGATAGCTCATATCAAGGAACATCTCATAACCCTCTCTTTGATACTCCTTGAGCGGGTCACGCTGACCGTACCCTCTGAGTCCGATACCCTCCTTGAGGTGGTCCATACTCAGGAGGTGGTCCTTCCACTGAGAATCCACGGCCTGAAGCATGACGAACTTCTCCAGTTCCCTCATCAGCTCAGGCTTGAATTCCTGTTCCCGTGCATCGTATGTCTCACCTGCCCGTTGGACGATGTGATCGTAGAGGGCCTCTCGGGTCTGCTGCTCCGGTGAGAGCGCATTGAGATCGAATCGTATCCCGAACTGACTCAGCAGGGCATCCTGAAACGCGGGGATATCCCAGTCCTGAAACTCCGATCGCGTGTCAGTGAAGCGCTCGACCAAGCCGTCCGCCACATCTTCGATCATATCCAAGACGGTTGACTTGAGATCTTCCCCTCGAAGTATGAATCGACGCTGGGCATAAATCACCTCCCGTTGCTTGTTCATCACGTCGTCGTACTCCAGGAGGTGCTTACGAATGTCAAAGTGATGCGCTTCGACCTTCTTCTGGGCGTTTTCAATGGCCTTGGTGGTGTATTTGTGTTCAATGGGCACACCTTCTTCCAAGCCCACCCGTTCCATAATCATTTTCACTCGCTCACCGCCGAATATGCGCATGAGGTCGTCTTCGAGGCTCACGTAGAACCGACTGGTCCCAGGGTCTCCCTGACGTCCGGAACGGCCCCGAAGCTGGTTATCGATACGACGGGATTCGTGACGTTCCGTGCCGAGGATGTGGAGGCCGCCCTGAGCGATCACCTCCTTCTTTTCGTCTTCACATTCCTGTTTAAACTTCTCCAAGAGGTGCTGGTATTCTTCCGAATCCTCTCCCTTCTTAGACTTAGACTTGGCCAGGAATGGAGGATTCCCCCCCAGGATGATGTCTGTTCCACGGCCCGCCATGTTTGTCGAGATCGTCACGGCCTTGAATCTGCCGGCTTGGGCCACGATCTCAGCTTCCAGGGCATGATTCTTCGCGTTCAAGACGTTATGGGGGATGCCGAGCTTTTTCAGTCGCCGAGCGAGATACTCGGATTTCTCGATGGAGATCGTCCCGACCAAGACAGGTTGGCCGCGATGGTAACAATCCTGTATTTCTTCAATCGCGG
Source organism: Thermodesulfobacteriota bacterium (assembly GCA_049323095.1). Lineage (GTDB taxonomy): Bacteria > Desulfobacterota > Desulfomonilia > Desulfomonilales > Desulfomonilaceae > VGSG01. The sequence continues at coordinate 5,659 of JBMOME010000371.1, read as the reverse complement.
CGTCGAATTTCTCTTGCTCGGTCTTATAGATCAGGTCGGAATTGTCGGTTCGTATCATGGGGAGGTGAGTGGGAATCACCATCACGTCGAGGTCATATATCTTCTTGAACTCTGGTGCTTCTGTGTCCGCGGTGCCTGTCATGCCCGCAAGCTTGTCGTACATGCGGAAATAATTCTGGAACGTAATAGTTGCCAGGGTCTGGTTCTCGTTCTCGATCCTCACGGCTTCCTTGGCTTCAAGAGCCTGGTGCAGTCCCTCTGAGTACCGCCGCCCCGGCATGAGTCGTCCGGTGAACTCATCAACGATGATGACCTGCCCCTCTTTGACGATGTAGTCTACATCCTTCCTGAACAGGGTGTGCGCCTTCAGAGCCTGATTTACATGGTGCAGGGTCTCCATCTGCGCGGGATCGTAGAGATTGGTCACGCCGAGGGCGCTCTCCACGCGGGCCACACCGTCTTCGGTCAGGACCACGCTTCGAGCCTTCTCATCGATCGAATAGTGCATCTCCTTTTTCAGACCGGGAATGATGCGATTAATGCGGTAATATTTGTCGGTATTCTCGTGGGTTGGTCCGGATATGATCAGGGGTGTCCGAGCTTCGTCGATCAGGATGCTATCCACCTCGTCCACGATCGCGTAGTGCAGCTCTCGTTGGACGTAATCGTCCAGCGCGAATTTCATGTTGTCTCGAAGATAATCGAACCCGAACTCGTTGTTCGTGCCGTAGACCACATCGCAGCGATACGACTCCCGGCGCTCGGTGTCGTCCAGCTCGTGCACGATCACGCCAACGGACAGGCCGAGGAACTTGTAGATTGCGCCCATCCATTCCGCGTCTCGTTTGGCCAGGTAATCGTTTACGGTGACGACGTGAACGCCCAACCCAGTCAAAGCATTGAGATACACGGGAAGAGTAGCCGCAAGGGTCTTACCTTCACCGGTCTTCATTTCTGCGATCTTGCCCTGATGCAGGACGATTCCTCCCACGAGCTGGACGTCAAAATGCCTCATGCCCAGGGTTCGCACCGACGCTTCTCTCACCAGGGCAAATGCCTCGGGAAGGAGGTCTTCCAGAGTCTCACCGTTTGTGAGCCGTTGCTTCAACTCCTCGGTTTTGGTTCGCATCTGCTCATTGGTGAGTTGCTGTACTGCGGGCTCCACCTCATTAATCGCTCGAACCATAGGGTCCAGCGCTTTGAGTTCACGTTCGTTTTTGCTGCCGAATATCTTTTTGGCCAACGTTGTAAACATCATTGTTCCTCTGAATGATTGACGCGGACAGCTTCAATCCTGCGAGAGCGTCCCCGGCCTCCGAAGGCTAAGCTTATGGGGCAAGGGTCTTGTAACTGTCTTGGGTACTGGGCAGACGCACGGCCATCGTTTCGAGGGAACAGGAAAAGCGACCTTTTCATCCTGGCTGGGCCCTGAATCGGTGGTCGCCTTGTGCGGACCGCTCAATCATCAGTTTCTGCTCTTTTGCATAGACAAGCAGGACCGGATTAGGTTCTGCACCGTCCTCCTTATCCCGGGAGGCTGCTACCATCCGCCGCTGATGCCGTCATCTCCGCATGATCCCTCACCGGAAAGGCGTGTCGGCGGACCCCTTACGTGTGCGCATCTCTATCACAGGCCCTAGAGGTAGTCAACGGAAGCTCCTTCCCAGAATCTACGGTCTACTCTTGATGTAGGGGTCATGAGGCAAGCGAGGGCTTTGACCTTTTTGACCTGCGATCGAGGTGGTAACCGTTCAGTTACGCGGGGGAGGAAGTCGACAAGGTTGACTCAAGGGAAATCCGACGACCCGACCTCGTCACCCCGGCGAAAAGCCTGCCCCGGGCTTGAACCGGGGCCGGGGTCCAGTCTTGCGTTTCGCAGGATCAAAACCTGGATTCCGGCTTTCACCGGAATGACGGGTTTCTGTCTTCTACCTGTGCTTCGTCCCGCACGTAACTGAATCCTCACCCAAAGTGAATACTTCTTCTTGGTATATTCCTACAACGATGGTAAGGTATCGCTCTTTTCAAAACGGCAAAGAACGCGGAGGGCTGTGATTATGAAGCTGGATGACATCGAGATCTCAAAAGCCATCATTGTGAAGTTTTCCGATAAGCTATTGGACTGTTTGGAATCGGATGTGATCGTGGTCGGAGGAGGACCTGCCGGTTTGACGGCAGCCTATTACCTGGCAAAAGCGAACAAGAAAGTGATCATCCTGGAGAGGAAACTTTCCATTGGAGGAGGTATGTGGGGCGGCGGGATCATGTTTAATGAAATCGTTGTCCAGCAAGAAGGAAAGGAGATCTTGGACGAATTTGGTGTACGCACTACTCCCTTCTCGAACGGCTACTACTGCGCAGATTCCATTGAGGCAGTTTCTTCTATCTGTTCAGTGGCTTGTAAAGCTGGAGTCAGGATTCTTAACCTTATCAGCATGGAAGACGTGATGCTCATCGACAACCGAGTTACAGGATTGGTGATCAACTGGACCGCGGTTGATATGGCTGGACTTCATGTTGACCCCATTACCATGAGGACCAAATACGTCGTTGACGCTTCGGGCCACGCGGCGGAAGTAGCAGCCATCATCCAAAGAAAGAGCGGTTGCTCGTTGTTGACTGAAACCGGAGGCATTGTAGGCGAGAGACCTATGTACGCGGATATGGGAGAGCGCATGATACTTGAGAACACGAAGGAATTCTTCCCTGGAGTGTTTTCGGCAGGAATGTGCTGCAATGCGATCTTCGGTGCGCCAAGAATGGGACCCGTCTTTGGCGGAATGCTGATGAGTGGCAAGAAGGTGGCCCACCTCATAGCGGAACGACTCAGAGATTGAGATCAAGGCTTCTATTGAATCTCCTGGTGGCGAGGTGAGGACAGTAGGCGGAGACTTCTGGGAGCTTTTTTCATAATCCATATCTTCGCGGCGCCTTGCGTCATTGCAGGGTTTCTCATTGTATTGCGTCCTGCAGAACGCGCAATGACGTGTGGACCGGCATCTTCAATTATCGCCACATATCTCATGCCGATTATGAGCACTGAGCTTTATCCTTGCGTTTCCTCTAAGATTTGATATCATGTGCGTGCATCAGAACGGGTCCCGGAGGTTTCTATGCTCCCTGTTCTCAGAACCGTGGGCATTCTCATCTCAGTAGTAATTTTCCTCATTGTTTCGGGCTGTACGGAAGAGACGGAAGGCCTCAAACAAAAGATTGCCACCCTGGAAAAGCGATTGGCCAAGCAAGAGAAGGAGTTCGGAGAGCTCGCGGGCAAGGTCGCTGCTCCCAAAGACTTCAGCGTAGATCTTCGTCGGATAGAGGACGAGCAGGAGCGTTTGGGCCAATCAATAGATGGCAAGCTGGAACCGGTAAACAGCAAACTGGACGAGTTCCGGGAATGGGCCCAGGAAGCTCAGCGGGATAGGACGCAAGTGGCCAAGAAGATGGCTGATCTGGAAGGTTCATACGCGGATTTTCGGAAGACGAACGATGGTCTGGGACGCGAGCTCAACCATCTGAAGAAGGAATTTCTTGCAACCAACCAGAAGTTGTCGGCCAATACCAAGTCCCTGGCAGAGTTGTCTGCGGGCGTGAATAAGCTTCACAAGGAAGTGCTGGACAATAACACTAAGCTTATCGAAGCCGTCAAAAAGACTATCCCCAAGGTCAAAGAAGCCGCAGTGGCGGAGACGAAAGAGGGCTTGGTTTCGCTAGAGAAAAAGATGGCAGCCATGAAGGCAGGCCTGGAAGGCGACCTCAAGTCGGTTCGAGATGGACGAACAGGCCAGCCTATCCCGAGCCATGTGGGCCCACCACCTGGTGGGAGAGAGGTCCAGGCCCTTGAGCGGCGCCTTCGAGAGCTTGAGGAAATCGTAACCGCGCAGAAAGCGCTTCTCCTGGACATGGGCTCCAAGATTTTCGCCCTGGAAAAGGCATTTACCCGATAAGACCGCCCGTCTTTCAGTTGACGGCCACACACAAGTTCAATGTGGGAAAGCGCATCCCTATGGAAGTAGTTGCTGGGAAGCGCTCCTGGTCAGGTCTAGGTATGGGCAGATTTGGCGGTTCGGTGTAGGGGCAACCCTTGTGGTTGCCCGTCCGGTTTTGCCGTCCATGTCCGAGGCCAAGCTCCGGAATGCTCGCCGACGCCGAGGGCTTTGTTGATTGTGTCCAGCTCTCCTGCTGCTCCGGCAGGTGTTATATTTCCTTGATGGCTTCCTTGAATCCGGCCAAGGATCCTTCAACGGTCTCGTCCGATACGCAGTAAGCTATTCGGAAGTGTCCCGGAGATCCAAACCCACTCCCAGGAACCGTGAGAATCAATTTCTTCTGTAAATGCGCCACAAAGCGCACATCATCCTCGATGGGCGAGCGAGGGAATAGGTAGAAGGCTCCTTCAGGTTTTACGCACTCGTATCCGAAGGACGTGAGGGAATCGTACAGCCTGTCTCTGCGTCGCTTGTACACATTTACGTCCACCACGCTTCTCAACACGTTCTTCACAGCACGCTGCATGAGCCCGGGGGCATTTACAAACCCCAGGATCCGGTTGCACAACACAAGGCCGTTCATGACTTCCTCGCCTCGCTCCATCGCGGGACTCAGCGCGATGTACCCCAACCGCTCACCGGGAAGAGACAGATCCTTTGAAAATGACGTTACCACCACACTGTTGGGGTACGCCTGAAGGATGCTGGGAACCTGTACGCCGTCGTACGTGATCCCTCGGTACGGCTCATCGGAAATCAGCACTATTGGCCGACCGATTTCCGCGCTCTTCTTGGTGAGAAGCTCTCCCAGACTTCGGATCTCCGTCTCGCCGTAAACCTTTCCCGTCGGATTGTTGGGCGTATTGATCAATACCGCGGCGGTCTTGGGATTGATTGCCTCGGCTATGGCATCAAGATCCAACGAAAAATCGGGTCGCGTTGATACCAAGACCGCTTTGCCCCCGTGATTGTCCACGTAGAAGACGTATTCCACGAAGAAAGGCTTGAGGCAGATTACCTCATCGCCGGGGTTGAGAATGGTCTTGAGCACAACGTTGATGGCCCCGCCCGCGCCCACGGTCATGACGATGCAGTTTTCGTCGAGAGACACGCCTTCATCTTCGCGAATCTTTTTCGCGACCGCGGCACGTACGTCTGCATAGCCCGCGTTGGCCATGTACGCGTGAACGCCCGGTGTCTGGTCTTGCGCAGCTTTGATGATGGCTTCTTTTACCGCGGAAGTCGGTTCAAGGTTGGGATTTCCCAGGCTGAAATCAAAGACGTTCGCGGCGCCGTGAATCTGCTTGAGACGTGCGCCTTCTTCGAACATCTTCCGGATCCAGGAAGCCTTCTGAATGAATTCCCCTATCTTTTGTGAGAGCGGCATTCGGCATACCTCCCGCGAAAAAATGTACAAACGAAAGCCCGGCCTTCAAAGATTGCATCCAGGTGAATCGCCGGGCTCTCGACCTTGCATCAGCCCTGTTATTTCAGGGATGGACAAGTGTAGCACACTTCAAAACGGCATGTCAAACCTATTCTTTCTGGAGTTTCCCCAAAAATCTAAGCCAACGAGAGGCAGAGTTGCGGATTTGGCCCCCCCTGGTTACGTTTTTGGGGAGGTGTTCCTTGTCCTGACCTTGTGAGAATTGCTTTGATGCCATCGGCCA
>JBMOME010000370.1:0-3354 GCA_049323095.1 Thermodesulfobacteriota bacterium | reverse complement strand
GGCCCCTTTTTGTTCGGGCCTCCCCGGCAACTTCCTCAAAAACTCCTAGCCTTTGGCACGCGCTCGCCATCTTGCCAGGGCGCAAACTGCCTGGCCGATTGCTATGCCGCCGTCATTGGGCGGCACATCTTTATGAAGGAGCACCTGTAAGCCGCTCGCACTCAGTCGCGCGACTGTGCGCTCTGTGAGTAACCTGTTCTGAAAGCAGCCTCCGGTCAATCCTATTGTCTGGATATTATGTGCGACCGCGAGGTCTCTGAGCGTCCCAGCGACATAAGCAGCCATACTGTTGTGGAACCTGGCCGCAACCTTCCCTGGAGCCGACCCACGAAGGATATCCTGTGCCACGCTCATTATCAAGGCCCCGGGATTGAGGACCAAGCCCGCTTCGCCTAAGAACTGGAGCTTATACTCACCTTGCTCGCCGGGGTCAACAATACCTTCCAGCCACATGGCAGCCTCACCCTCGAAGGTCACGCGGCGCCGAAACCCTGTCGCGGCCGCGGCAGCATCGAACAGCCTCCCCGCGGAAGAAGTGACAGGTGAGTTGATACCTTTTGCCGCAGCTTCCAGCCACAGATTCACCCGATCGATTTCAGTCCCGAACAGAGGACTGAACATCTCCGGCAGAGCCCCATCCTTCGCCAAAAGCGCGGCCATGATACGGGCAGGCTCGCGGATCGCGGCCTCTCCTCCCGGAAGTGCAAAAAGCCCAATGTGAGCCACACGGGTGAAATCCAGCTCGTCCGCTAGGAGAAACTCACCGCCCCAGATCGTTGCGTCAGGACCGTACCCTGTTCCGTCGAAGACCGCGAAAATTGCTGGGCCCTTGATTTTGTGCTCAAACAGGAGACTCACCGCGTGAGCGTGATGGTGGAACACCTCCGTAATCGGCAGATTCATCTCTCGTAACAGGCTGCTGCTGAAGTATCCCGGATGAGGATCCACAGCCACGTGCTCGGGTTGAGTTTCAAGATAATCGGCTAATACGGACGCGGACTGCTTGAAGTACTCGTGAGCCACCGGCGAAGCCAGATCCCCCACATGAGGCCCCGGAACCACCTGCGCGTTCTTTACAATGGCCAAAACGTTCTTCAGATCTCCTCCCGCGGCCATGACCACGGGGGCGCGGCTGGCGTTAGAGTCGCCTTGTCCGGATCGGTCGTCGGCAGCTTCGCCATCCTCTTCTGCCGGCTCTTGGGCCTGATTTATTCGGAACTCGCCGGGAACCAGCCCCCGTGAACGTCTGAAAACTGTCCCATTGCCCCCGATCACGCGAAAGATCGAATCGTCGGCCCTGAGCACAATTTCGCGGTTGTGCAGGAGGAACGCGTCCGCGAGCCCATGAAGCCGCTCCAGAGCTTCTTGATTGCCACGAACAATAGGCTCTTCGCTCAAATTCCCCGAAGTCATCACCAGGACCAAGGGACGCTGGGCCAGAGCACATTCCGGATGACCGAACAGAAGATGATGCACAGGCGAATACGGAAGCATAACCCCCAGAGTGCGAACGAATGGAGCCACATTCGGCGCCACTTCCTCTCCCTGAGCCTCAAGTAGCACGATAGGAGCAATCGGCGAGCTTAGCAGCCGTTCTTCTTCCGGCCCGAGGACACAGAACCGGTCCACGGTGTTCAAGTCTTGCATCATCACGGCAAAAGGCTTTTCTTCACGGCCCTTGCGCTCACGCAGCCGACGCACCGCTTCCTCGTTCAACGCGTCGCACGCAAGGTGAAAGCCTCCAATGCCCTTGATGGCAACAGTCTTGCCTTCGGCAAGATGGTGGATTGCTTCTATGATCGGATCGCCGCTAATTGGGGCACCCGTGGGGTCCGCGAGCGTCAGTGACGGACCGCATTCGGGGCAAGAATTTGTCTGGGAATGGAATCGCCGATCCGCAGGGTCTCCGTACTCGGTTCTGCATTTCGAGCACATGGTGAAGTCGGCCATACTGGTGCGTTCTCGATCGTACGGAAACGAACGAACAACGGTGAATCGGGGTCCGCAAAGCGTGCAAGTGGTAAAGGGGTACAGATACCGGTGGTTTTGAGGATCGAAGAGCTCTTCTACGCATTCGGGGCAGACCGCCACGTCCGGCGGGATTGGTGTGACTGTGCGTTCACCCTGTTGACTAGCTTCTATGCGGAAGCCGCTCTCACCTTGAGGCGGGATTTCTTCGACACAACTGTGGTCCATGCGACCTGGGAACGGAATGCTTGCAGGGAGTTCCCGCTCGAACGCGAGACACTGCTCGGGACTCCCTTCCACCTCCAGGATGACTCCGCTGGTTGTGTTGATAACGTAGCCATTCAAGCCGAGCCGTGTGGCAAGCCGATAAATCGAAGGCCGACAACCGATCCCTTGCAGGATCCCTGTCAGAATCATTCGTTTACGAACCGCGGCTTCCGAGCGCTGGCCCGTGTCCGCGGTCCACGTCTTACGTGGAGCCAAAGGTTGTTGCCTCGTTGTAGGCTGTGCGTAACAGATTAGCGATTTTGGGCCGGGAAAGGAAGAGGAGAACTGCACAGGGAAACCCGAGGTACGTCGCAGCCACGTAGTGATTCAGTTACCAGCGGCCAAGAACTGTCATTGCGAGCGCAGCGAAGCAATCTCAGTGCTAAGGGACCGAGATTGCTTCGTCGTTTCACTCCTCGCAATCACACAAAGCGTCAAACCCCCTCGCGTAACGGAATGGTTACGCAGCCACGATAAACGTGATTGCCCTGACTCGCCGGAGATAGTATGGTTTGGCCATAGCCTACCTGATACCCGTGCGAAAGGCAGTCCCCCGTGTCAACAGCCGTTCCGAATAAAGGGGACGAGACCAAGGATAGGAGCGCATGGAAGGAAAGCGCGTCAACGATACTCGCATCATTATGGCCGCGCAGATGAATCCCGAAGATGCGAATCCCGCGGGGAATGTCCACGGCGGCGTGATCATGAAATATGTGGACACGGCCGCGGGTGCGGTTGCGATCCGACATGCGCGCAGAATAGCGGTGACCGCTTCCATCGATCGCCTGGATTTCCATCACCCAGTCTTTGTAGGAAATCTCCTCATACTGAAAGCCAGCCTTAACTTTGTGGGAAAAACCTCCATGGAAGTTGGAGTTCGGGTAGAGGCTGAGAATCTGTTAACAGGAGACGTGCGGCACACCGCATCCGCGTACCTCACTTTTGTCGCTCTGGACCAGACCGGCAAGCCTGCTGAGGTTCCACCTCTAATTCTAGTGTTCTGTCCCACAAATAGCTTGTGGAATGATTTTGATTGTGCCATGTTTCCCATCAAGCAAACTTGGAGGGAGACAACGACATGGCACGGCCCAAGAAACAAGAAATCGCACTTTCTGAGTT
>JBMOME010000369.1:0-3357 GCA_049323095.1 Thermodesulfobacteriota bacterium | reverse complement strand
GAACCCTTTTCTCGGTAGAAAAGGGTTCCCCCGGCCCCCTCCCAAAAGACTTCATCACTTTGGCAAACTGCTCCGCTACGCTGCGCGAGTTTGCAATGCTTATGATCCTTGAAGTGAGCTGGAATTCAGAGCACGTGAGATTCGCGGTCACAGTGGGGGATAGCGTCGGTCAACTCTTGCACAGCTCGAAGAAAAGCACCTGGGGTATTGCTTGCAACAGTCACGAACATCAGACGACGCGGATCGATTCCGGCTTCTTCCAGCATGGTTGCAGCATGGGAGACACGACCTCCGGCCAGCACGGTGCCCCAGATCGAAGCGCAATTACCCGTGTGGCACCCTGCAACAAGGACTCCGTCAGCTCCGAGTTCAAAAGCCTTCAACACCGCGGACACATCCACCGAGCCCGCGCACGGCACCACAATGGGAATAATGTTTCCCGCCAATCTGGGACCTGCCGCGGCCATTGCATGGACTGCCGATCGTGAACAGAGCAGGGCCACAATACGCGTTCCATCTTGAGCCCGAGAAAGTGCTCCCCTTATCTTGCCGATAACGTCCTCCTGGCCTTCCGGAGGGGCCAACCGAATGGCTTCCATCGGACATTCGGAAGCGCAGATTCCGCATCGAACGCAGCTCTCAGGATCGGCTTCAGCGCGCTTACGGAAGCTCATGGCTCCATGAGGACACAGGCGTACACACGTGAGACAGATCGTGCACTTGGCAGGGTCCACAATTGGGGGACCGGGAAACGCAGCCGGAATCTCTTCAGTCATCGAGGTCTTGAGAGCCACTACCGCGGCTTCAACATCGGACGCATCAGATCCCGGAGCGAAATTCCCCCTAGATGCCCCAGTAGCGAGGATACCTGCTTTGGGCGTCCTCACACCGCTGAACCTTGAAGATTCGGGCTGCAGGAACGGCGCGGTCACGGCGGAACACGGAATCAGGTCCAGCAACGGTTTGAGCGAATCAGGCGGCGCCAGGTGCTCGTCCACCACAACCAGATCCGGCGCCAATTCCAGCTCAACCCCGAGTATCGGGTCTATGAAAGCAATCACGAGGCCGTTCGGATCTTGCTCGAAAACGGGCCCGCTTTCATCGAACTTGAAAAAGAGCGTGCCGGCCTCGCGCGTCTCCCGGTACCGGCGCTCCATGCCGTCTGCGGCCACCTTCACGTGTCGAGTCAATACGTACGGCTGAACACGAACCTTGTTTCTAAGCTGCTCAACTGCGTCGAAAACTCTTTTGAACATCATAGGATCCGCGTCCCCTTCTAACCCGCACAGGAACGCTGCATGGAACCAGTGTCCTCTTGGCTCAGGCAACGTGCCCTCACCTTTGAGCAGCGCTTCAAGCTGCGACAGGGAAATCACCCTCTCGGAGGGGCCAAGTCCGTATTCGGCAAACTTGGCGAGCCTCTGAGCAGGCTGCGCGGCAACCACAAAACCGAACCGAGCCGTTTCAGTGCCGTTAGCGGAGCTCAACGTAGCTTCGAAGCCGCCCACAAAGCCGTCAATTCGTTCCAGAGCTTGGCCAAGGGCCGCGCTGCCGACCTCCACGACCTGGAATCCTTCTGAAACAAGACGCTCCCGCAACGCAACGCCCGCGAGGTCACCCCCAAGCACAAGCACGCGGCGGAAGTCCCGCTCTTCAGGTATGGGGCCCCGATTCAGGAAAACGGATTCGAGTGCCGGCACTTTCACGATTTGTCTCCCTGGCCGGAGCGGTTTAGATAAGACGCAACGTTTGCCGCTGTCAGAATCGCGTGGGAAACGCTTTCCTCAATGGATTTTGGTCCCTGCGCCGCGCCCGCCACGAACACTCCGGAAGAGCCTGTCGTCACCTTGTCACCATTGACGCCCAGAAACGCGTCTTCGTTGAGCGGAACTTCCAGGAGCTGCGCGAGCCCGGCAACAGCAGGGTTCGGCGAAATACCAATGCTCAAAACCACCATGTCGAACGATTCATACAACTTCTCGTCGTTCGGTCCGTGATAAATCAGCTCAGGCCGCCCGTCGCTCCCACTGCGGATTTCCGCTGGAATGGCTCGGATCAGTCTTACTTCTTTGCGAGCTATTTCGAGCCTGTGCTCGAAATCCCGGTCGAATGTCTGAATATCCATATAGAACATGGAGGGCTCGATTTCCGGAAAGCGGTTGCGCAATAGTCTTGCCAAACGGAGCGCATATCCGCAGCAGACACGCGAGCAGTAATTCCGCCCTATTCTTGGGTCCCTGCTGCCAACACATTGGATGAATGCAACCGATCGGAGCGGTTTTTCACCTTCGTTAAAATCGAAATTGTCCGCCCTGAGCATCTGGTCCAGCTCGAATCCTGTAATAACGCCCTTGACGCGGCCGTACCCGAAACGAGGCTTTTCGCCTGCATCGAATGGCTTGAACCCGGTGGCAAGGATAATCGAAGAAGCATCTACGCTGATTTCGTCGCCAGCACCTTCCAGGCCAAGCAGTCTCAGTCTGAAGCTCCCATTCGACCGTTCAACATGGCTGATGCTTGTTTTGAGACGATACGAGATCTTATCGGAAGATTGTATTGTGTCGAGCACGTCCTCAAGCAGACATGCGCCGCACCGTTGGCATTTGTCCGTGGCCTTGCAACAATAAAAGGCAACATGGCCGCCCAAATGCGTGTCTTGCTCAACTATGACTGATCGGAAACCCAATCGGGAAAGCTCATAGGCACACCAAAGACCTGCAATGCCTCCTCCTATGATGGCAACATCGGTCTTCATCATCCTGCTCAGAGAAGCCCCTCGATTTCCGATTCTCTGCCGGTCGCGCTTACACACACACCGGCAACCTTCCCGGAAGTCTTCAGCTCAGCGATCAACTTTTTCACGTGCGTAGCAGAAGAAGAGATGAACGCCTCTTCGCCCGCATCTTTCCAGGACCGCACGAGTTCCTCAGGGATGATCGTTCCCGGAATCGATCCGTCCTGGTAGCCCTGAATCTGTTCATAGGAAGGGAGCAAGACACCGGCAAGAATCTTGGTTGAATTGCCGCTCAGACCGCTCAGCAGCGGTTCCAGCTCGTTGACTGCGAAAATCGGCAAAGTAACGACGAATTCCGCACCGGCCGCGATCTTTTTGCGAGCTTTCATCAAATGCGGCATAGAATGCTCGGCTGTGGCGCGGACCGCGGCTCCGAGGAAAAAGGATGGCGGCTCGGCAGGATTGCTCCCTGCGGAGGGGCTCCCGTATTGCATATCTCCAAGCATTCCGATTAGTTGAACCGAATCCAGGTCATAAACAGGCTTTGCCGCAGGATTGTCACCAAAGTTGAAATGATCGCCGGAAACGCACAGGATCGATTCAATACTCAGCGCGGCGGCTCC